>NZ_JARXHY010000013.1 GCF_031127815.1 Pelagicoccus sp. SDUM812003
TTTGCCTGCGGGGCCTCGCGGTTGATCTGGAAGATCTCCGGGGTGTCGAGCTCGTTCCCCTGGCCGAAGAGGCTGAAGGAGCAAGCGATCGCTGCTGAGACGGTCAAAAGGGTTTTTCTGGCGATGGCCATGATTGGGGGTGATGGGCTGGGTTATCGTTTGAAACGGGGGGTGAGGTCGGGGCGCAGTCCGTTGCCCGAGGCCCGGACTCCTGCCAAAGGATATAAGGATCGCGCCGGATCGTCCATCCCCCGATCAGGGGAAAGTCGGGTGATGCTGAGGCGCTTCAAGAGGCGGCTGCTAATGGGCGGATTCAGAAACGCCCCAGCGCTTTTCGACGCGCTCCAGTTCTTCGGCGCTGAGCGGGATCACCGAGCCATGGCGGAAATGGAACGGAAACGTGAAATCGTCGGCGGGTTCAAACCGCCCTGAGGCCAGGTCGCTGGTGACGAACGGCTGGTAGCCGGTGCCCTTGGAGTACTGGTCGAGAATAAGGCACCAACGGCCGGTTTCCGGATCGAGCTGGTAGCACTCCGGACCTTCGTAGCCGCGCAGGCGCGAAAGGGAGAAGCCGGATACGTCGCTCCAGGGACCCGAGAGGCGAGCGGCGGTCTCCATGGTGATGGACTTGTATTTCTCGTCCTTGGTGAAACGGTAGTAGTTTTCCCCATCGTTGATGATGGTGGTGTCGATCACGGTGGTCGGTTTTTCGATGAAGATGAACGGCTCCCCAAAGCTCACGAAGTCCGGCGTGCGGGCCGCCCAGATGCGGTGCTTGGCGAAGTCGTCGCGGCCGGTGGTGGAGGCCCAAAACACCAGGTATTCGCCATTCTCCTCGTCGTAGATCGCCTCCGGAGCCCATGTGCAACCGGCGTCTTCGGGGGCGACTTCCACTAGGCGCGGCTCGGACCAGTCCACCAGGTTGCTTGATTCGAAAACCACGATATTGTGGCTGCCCTCGGTCACGGCGCGGCCCCAGTCGGGGTTGAGGTTGATCGAGAGATCGGTGGCCACCATGTAGAACGTTTCGCCGTCGCGGGAGCGAAGCAGATAGGGGTCGCGCAGG
The DNA here is from genome assembly GCF_031127815.1 of Pelagicoccus sp. SDUM812003. Taxonomy (NCBI): domain Bacteria; kingdom Pseudomonadati; phylum Verrucomicrobiota; class Opitutia; order Puniceicoccales; family Pelagicoccaceae; genus Pelagicoccus; species Pelagicoccus sp. SDUM812003. Next base: position 1,067 of record NZ_JARXHY010000013.1, read on the forward strand.
CCTTTTTCACCTTTGTCGCTGACCAGCGCCGGCTCGCCGTCGTTGAGCGCCTTCCAATCCTGGCCGTTGCGGCTGACCGCGAAGTAGATTTGCTCGGTGAGCGGCGTTTGCTCGCCTTTGAAGGTCGCGAAGAGGTAGCCGGCTGGGTCGGCTGCCAGCAGGGCGGTGCCCATGGCGGCCAGCGATGCGAGCGAGGCCTTGAGCAAGGCGCTCAGGGGACGAAAGGAAGTGGGGGAAGGGAGCGGTGAGTTTCGATAGGGCATGACGTGTTTCGGCCGGGGTGATCGTTTCGGGCGGAGTATGGTGGCTATCATTTGGCGGGGTCGTGGATGGGCAAGCAGATCCAATTCCCCCATTTGGGGGAGGCGGGGCAGGGCGATCGCTGTCCTGATTTGGAGCTTGGCGAACGACTTCAGGGCTTCCGATTTCCTCAGAGGGCGCTCTCAGGAAGGCGGAAGCGAGCTCTCGAGCCGTCTCGATCGGAGGTGACCTCCAGGCGCACGTCGATGCGCTCCTTGAGTTCGGGCACGTGGGAAATGATGCCGACCAATCGACCTTTTTCTCGCAGGTCCATGAGGGATTTCAGGGCTTCGTCGAGGGCTTCCTGGTCTAGAGTGCCGAAGCCTTCGTCGATGAAGAGGGCTTCCATGCGGATGCCGCCGGCGTAGCTTTGCACCACGTCAGCCAGTCCGAGGGCTAGTGAGAGCGAGGCCAGGAATGACTCGCCGCCGGAGAGCGTATTGACGCTGCGGGTTTGCCCGGTGAACTCGTCGAAGACATCCAGATCCAAACCCGAGGCGCGGCGCATATCCTCGCGCTCGCGTCGACGCTCCAATCGATAGCGTCCGCGGCTCATGCGCTCCAGGCGAGTGGTGGCGGCCAGCAAGGTATCGTCGAGAAAGGCGGTCAGAACGAAACGCTGCAGGGTCATGCCGAGGGCGTTTCTGCCGTTGACCGCGTCGCTGACTCGTCCGGCCACGGAAAAGGTTTCCTCCAGCGCTCCGTAGGCCTTCTGGAGCTCCGCTAGGCGCAGCAGGGCTTTGTCCAAATCCTCTAGTTCCTTGATCGCGCCGGCGCGCTCGTCCCGTTTGCTCTGCAAGGCGGTTTCAGCCGCTCGAGCTCGGGCTTGGGTCGCTTCCAGATCGGGCGGCGCTTCGGCGTCGGCTTTGCGCAGCGCTTCCTCGGCCCGTCGGCTTCGGTCTCTCGCCGCGGCGAGACGCTTTTCGTGCTCCTCCAACTGCTCTTCCAGCCCTCGAAGAGTTTCGGGAGGCCGCTGAGCGGCTTGCCAGGCTTCATCGTTCTCGAAGGCCGCTGCCTGCAAGGCCTTTTGCCAAACCTCTTCCGCTTCCCGCGCCTCCTTGTCAGCTTTTTCGCCGCTCTTGGCTAGCGATTCGATGCGGGTCTGGGACTTTTGCAGCGATGTAAGGCTTTTCTGATACAGATCGTCGATTCGCTTGGTTTCGCGATCGATGGCCGAGATGTCTTTCTCCGCTTGATCGAGGCGTTTCTGTAGAGCCTGCGGCGCCCTCAGGTCCTCTGGAATGTCCTGCGAAAGATGGGAAACGGAGGTCTGGATCTGCGTCAGCTCGGTCTGCCCAGCCACGCGTTTCGCCTCCGCGGCTCGGTAGGCGGCTTGCGTTTCCGCGAGCTGTTTCTTGGCTTTCTCAAGAGCGTCTTCTGCGAGCTCGGAAACCAGTTTTCGGGCCTTCGCCAGCTGCTCGCTCAGCGTTCGGCTCTGATCCTGAAGCGCTTGAGGAGCCGTTTTGACCTCGGCCAGGGCCTCGCGTTTCGCCTTGAGCCGTTCGACTTCGGAATTGGCGAGCTTCCACTCCTCGCGGGCGTCTTCCAGACGCTTTTCGGTTTGGGCGACGGCGGTTCGGGCGGCTTTCAGCTTCTGCTCGGAGGGCAGGGAGTCTCCTTTGCTCAGATGCGGCGCGGGGTGGTGCTCGGATCCGCAAACTGGACAGGGCGTATTCGGAGTCAACTGGCTCGCCAGCACGGCGGCTTGTCCCGAGTCCCAGCGCTCTTGCTCTTCCTGCAGCTGCGTCTGCTGCTTCTTGAGCTCCTCCGACAGACGCAGCCCAGCGTCTTTCTTTTTGCTCAGCTCGGCCAGCTTCGGCTTCAGTTGCGTGTCGAGTTCTCCCGCTTGCTTGAGAATCGCCAGCTGTTCCTGGGCGCTCTTCAGGTCCGCCTCGAGCTTGGGGATGCTCGACTTGGCTTCGAGGGCTTGGGCCCGCCGCTTTTCGATTTCCGGCAGTTTCTCTTCTCCTGCGGCAACTGCTTTCAGCAACCGTTCAGCCTCCGCCGAGAGGGATTTCGCTTCCTTCGCTTTCGCTTCGTGCTCGGCGTTCGCTTTGGTCCAGATGGAGAGTTTGGCGATTAGCGGCTGGAGCTGGGATATGCGCTCCTGCAAGGCCGTCTTGCGGGCGGATTCCTTCTGGTGGTTTTCGCGCAAGGACCGAGCGCTCTCCAGAGCGGTGTTGAGAGCGGGCAGCTGCTTTTTCTCGGATTCCAGCTCGGCCCCGATCTCGGACGACTGCTTCTTCGCGCGTATCCAGATTTCCCGTTCAGAGCGAATGGCGGACGCCTGGCGAGCGGCAGTCAACTGTTTGCGAAGAGCCTCGATTTCCTCTTTGCGAGCCTTCAGTTCGCTCAGCTCTTTCCTGGCGGCAAGGGCCTCCTTGAACTGCTCGCTGAGCCGTTTGGCGCCTTCGAGTTCTGTGGCGGTTTTCTCCTTTTTCTCCAGGAGCGGTTTGAGGTCCGTATCTATTTGGGAAAGGTGTCGCCGAAGGGAGGCGCGTTTTTCTCGCAAGGCGTCAGGCGTCTCCACGCCATGGGTTTGCAGCAGGGCGAGCTTGTGGCGCTCGCTTTCTCGAGCCTGTTCTTCGATCGAACGGGCCTTGGCTTTCAGGCGCTCCGCTAGCTTCGAGTAGAGACCGGTGCCGAACAAGGTCTCGAGGATTTCTTCGCGCTTTTTGGAATCCGCTTCCAGCACCTCGCGGAAGCGTCCCTGCGGAATGAGGATGACCTGACGGAACTGCTCCGCGGAAAATCCCAGCAATCGAGCGATTTCGCTGTTGACCAGACCAGCCTTGGTCGCGAGAGGCGTCCAGCCGTCGTCGCCATCTCCTGGATCCGTGCCCGAAATCTGGGTACGGAATAGCCGGGCTTCCGCGGGACGTTTGGTCGTGCCGGTACCGCGTTTCTTGGCGACTTCCTGCTCTGGGGAGCGCTCCACCCGATAGATGGCGGCGCCGATGCGAAAGTCGAATCGGACCAAGGTTTCGAATTCCGGTCCCGCTTGCTGGCTTCTCATCTGGGCGGCGCTGCGGCCAGCTCCGGAGGTTTCGCCGTAGAGGGCGTAGGTCATGGCGTCGAGCAAGGTGGTCTTGCCCGATCCGGTGGGCCCGTGGATGAGGAAGAACTCGTGTTGGCCGAGATCGGTGAAGTCGAGCGTTTGGCGCCTGGCGTAGGGACCGAACGCTTCCAAGGTCAGGCGAAGCGGCCTCATGAAGAAACCTCCTGTCGCTCGGCGTCTTCGCGACGAAGCTCCTCTAGCGTTTCCTCGAAGAGGGCGGTTTCAAGCGTGCTGGGCTCTCGTTCCAGAACCTCGCTGAAAAAGCTGGAAAACAGCTCGCTCTCGGTAGCCTGCTGGCGTTTGGCGACGTTTGAAACGGCGCTGGCCTCGCGAGTGAGGAATCGTCGCTCCAGCTGAAGTACGTTCGGATACGCCTCGCGCAGTCGACCGATGGCGTTGAGCAAGGCGCCTTGGTCAGTCAGAACGACGCGCAAGTAGTCCGCTCTCTGTCCATCGTCCGGAGCGGCTGCGATGAGCTGGCCAAGCTCCCCTTCGATCGTGCGCACGTCTCGTCGAGCCGTCATGGGTATGTGTTTGGTGGATACCGATCCCGCGTCGTCGATATCCACGATGGTGACGGATTTGACGTGGTCCGCTTCCGAGAAGGAGTATTTCATAGGAGAGCCCGCATACAGGCAGCGTTCGGATACGCTTTGAGCTGCGTGCAAGTGGCCGAGGGCTGTGTAGTGAAAATCCTGGAAAACGTCGACCGGCACAGTGCCGGCGCCGCCCACGGAGAGTGGACGCTCCGAATCGGATTCCGTCCTAGCTCCCGCCACGAAAGCGTGCGCCACCAGGACGCGCGCACGGTCCGGCGAAAAGCGATCCCGCATGCGCTCGATGCAACAGGCCACAGCCGAAGCGTGATCCCGGACGGTGAGATCTCCCGACCAAGCTCGCACCTCCGCCGGCTCGGCGAAGGGCAGGGCGAAAATGTCCACATCGCCAAGGGTGATCGGAGTCAAGGCGCGCTCGAAGTCTGCTACGATGTGCAGTCCCGCTTTCTGCAACAGCGTGGAGCCGTACCCGACGCGCGTGGCGCTGTCGTGATTTCCCGGTATGGCGATGATGGGAACGTTGACTTCGCTGATGATCCGCTGCCAAGTGCGATCCAGCAAAGCGACCGCCTCTGGAGGAGGTACGGCCCGATCGTATAGGTCGCCCGCCACGATCACGGCGGCCACGTTTTCCGCTTTGGCGATCTCCACTATCCGATCAAGAACCGCCGATTGATCGTCAGTGAGATGGATTTGATGGAAAATTCGACCTAGGTGCCAGTCAGCGGTGTGGAGAAACTTCATGGGCGAGGGAAATCGGCCAGCATGGGAGGCTGCCGCCCGAGATCAACCGCGGAGTGTGGCCTGCCGTTTCTCGAAGCGTCTCGCACGCTGAGACATCGAAGATGAAGGGTCCCAGAACGCACAAAAAACGCCCCCATTGCTGGAGGCGTTTTTTCACGGGAGTGAGCCGAGACAATAGGTGGTGGCGGGACCCGGTTACCGAGCGCAGCGACACCTGAGGAGCCACAGCGACGAAGCATCGAAGCTGAAGGGTCCCAGAACGCACAAAAAACGCCCCCATTGCTGGAGGCGTTTTTTCACGGGAGTGAGCCGAGACAATAAGTGGTGGCGGGACCCGGTTACCGAGCGCAGCGACACCTGAGGAGCCACAGCGACGAAGCATCGAAGATGAAGGGTCCCAGAACGCACAAAAAACGCCCCCATTGCTGGAGGCGTTTTTTCACGGGAGTGAGCCGAGACAATAAGTGGTGGCGGGACCCGGAATCGAACCGGGGACACAAGGATTTTCAGTCCTCTGCTCTACCAACTGAGCTATCCCGCCGCCGCTAGAAAGATCACGGACAATAGGATGGGGCGGGGCGCCGTCAATGGGAATTTTCGCAAATTTTCCGGCGTGGGAAGAGGGGCGTTTTCGCGGGACATCGAGGTGGCCGCATTGGGGATCGTCCTCTTCGTAAGCTGCTAGGCGCGAGATGGTTATCGGAAGGGTGGTTCCCGACTTGAAATGCTGTCGGAAAGAGAGGCTGAGACAGAGGAGACCGGCTTGCGGCGGGGCTTGGACTTCGCTGTGGACGAGGAAGGTTTTTCAGGGCCTGCATTCCAAAGCGGGGTCGAGCCGTAAGCTTAGTGGGAGATGGGCTGCGACGGCGAACTGTTGCGGCTGAGTCACTTAAAACGAACATCGATTTGGGACACGGAAAGGAAAAAGGAGTAGGAGATCGGCTTTCGGGCTGCTTCTTCGCGGCTGCGCTTTGCATCTGGCTAGCGGGTTGCGCCTCGGTGGACACGGGCTCGCTTGATGATGCGGTCACGAAGGCGGCGCCTTTTTCTCGGAGCGGCGAGGTGTCGCTGGAGGAGCGATGGTGGCAGGCCTTTGAGGATGAGCAACTGGATCGGCTGGTTGAAACTGGCTTGTCGGAAAATATCAGTCTCGAGGCGGCTTGGAATCGCCTCGAAGCGGCCCGGGCCGTTGCTCGGCGATCTCAGGCGGATCTCTATCCGCGTTTGGATGCGGTGGCGTCGGCTAGTCGGAATCGTCCAGAGGATAGGACTTCGGGCGATCGCTTCAGCGCCGGTTTGGCGGCGGACTACGAGGTGGATCTTTGGGGACGGGTGCGGGCAAGCGCCCGAGCGTCGGATTTCGAGGCCGCGGCCACGCGGGAGGACTATCGAGCGGCAGCCCTGACCTTGTCTGCGGAGATTACGCGAAACTGGTTCGCCTGGATCACCGCCCAAGCTCAGCATGATTTGCTGGAAGATCAGCTCACCGCCAACGAACAAGTGTTGCAGCTGATCGAAAACCGCTTCAGCAGCGGCCAACTGCGCAGCGTCGATGTGTTGCGTCAGCGGCAGCTCGTGGAAGCGACTCGTGAACAGGTCTACGTTTCCGAGGCCCGTATTCAGGTTTTGGAGCACCTGCTGCAAACCTTGCTCGGTCGAGCCCCGCAAGAAGATTTTTCCTATGCTGAAGGGATGTTGCCGAACTTGCCGCCGTTGCCGGAAACCGGTTTGCCTAGCGATCTACTGCAGCGGCGGCCTGATCTGCGTGGCGCAGCGTTCGCTTTGGAGGCGGCCAGCGCGGATGCCGCTCGAGCGGCGAGAGATCGTCTGCCGCGGCTGAGCTTGGGCGGAGAGCTGCTCAGCGAGGGGGATGAGATTGAGAATGTGTTTGACGACTGGATACGTCGCATCGCGGCGGACGTGATCGCTCCCGTGTTTGCTGGTGGAGCGTTGTCGGCGGAAGCTGAGCGTACGCGAGCGGTGACGGAGCAGCGCTTGGCGGAGTACGGGCAGGCGGCGTTGGATGCGTTTCGCGAAGTGGAGGACGCTCTCGCTCGAGAGCGAGGGCAAGAGAAGCGTCTGCAGAGCTTGCAGGAGCAGGAACGCTTGGCGGATCGATCCTACGAGCAGCTGCGCGTGGAGTATTTCAATGGCGTGGGGAACTACATCGACGTGCTAACGGCCCAGACGGATTTGCAGCAGCTGCGACGGGATCTGTTGGAGGGCCGATTTCAACTCTACGAATACCGCATCGCATTGTATCGAGCGCTGGCAGGGGGATTTGAGACCCCACGTGAAGAGGAGGATGAATCATGAGAGCTATGACGTGTAAGGGAAAACCAGATACAGTGCGAGCGATTGGGTGTTCGCGCGAAGAAAGGAGCATGTCATGAGTCGATGGGTGACGGGTTTGATTTGTTTGGCGGTCTTGGCCTTGGCGGCCGGGGTGACTACGGTGATCTTTTTCACCGAGCCCACCGCCCAGCGCGAGGGTGCGACTAAGCGCACCGCCATGCTGGTGGAGGTGCAAACTGTTCAGCGTGGCGACTACAAGCCCGTGATCGCGGCTATGGGCACGGTGGAGCCAGCGGAAGAGGTGATGCTCAGCCCGCGGGTAAGCGGCGAAGTGCTGGAGCGTTCGCCGGTATTCACGCCAGGTGGCGTCGCGGAGAAAGGCGAAATGCTGATTCGCATCGATGCGGCGGATTACGAAGCGGCGTTGGCGGAGCGGCGTAGCGAGTTGCAGCAGGCTGAGGCGGATTTGAACATTGAGATGGGACGGCAATCGATCGCGGAGGACGATTTCGAATTGTTGGGCGAGGACTTGAACTCGGAACGTCGTTCGCTGGTGTTGCGCGAACCGCAGCTGCAAACGGCCCAGGCTCGAGTGGAAGCGGCTCAGGCGGCGGTGCGGCGAGCGGAGCTGGACCTGCAGCGCACGGAGGTGAAGGCGCCATTTGACGCTCAGGTGCTGACGCGCGAGGTGACGGTCGGTTCGCAGGTCGGACCGGGCGACACGCTGGGTCATTTGGTGGGACGCGATCGCTATTGGGTGGCCACGGCGGTGCCGCTATCGAAGCTGCGCTGGATCGAGTTTGGCGAAGGGGAGGATGGTCAGCCAGCCAAGGCCCGCGTCCGCAACCGAGCTGCTTGGCCGGAGGGCGTTTATCGCGAGGGAGAAGTGTATCAGTTGGTGGGTACGCTGGAGTCCGCCACGCGCATGGCTCGAGTCCTGGTCGAGGTGCCGGATCCGTTGGGCGATCGAGTGGTGAGCTCGGATAAGCCCGTCTTGATGATCGGGGCCTTTGTCGAGGTGTTGATCAACGCCCGTCCTATCGAAAACGTCGTTCGAGTGGATCGCGACTACGTGCGTCAAGGCGCAACGGTTTGGGTGATGGACGAAGAGGATGCGCTTCGTATTCGGAAGGTGGATATCGAGTTTCAGGACGAGCAGTATGCCTATGTTTCCGAAGGGTTGGAGGATGGCGATCGTGTGGTGACGACCAATCTGGCTACGCCAATCGATGGCTCTCCCTTGAGGCTAGAGGGCGAGGAAACGGTTTCGGACGAGGCGTCGGAATCTGGGGAGGACCGTTAGATGTCGGACGAGGGAAAAGAGAACGAGTCCAAGCAGCTTGGGGGCGGCCCTATCGCCTGGATGGCCCGCAACTCCATCGCCGCCAACCTGCTGATGCTGGTGCTGATTGGCGGCGGCATTTGGACGGCGTTTAACATTCAGAAGGAGGTTTTTCCGCAGTTCCAGCTGGATATTGTGGAAGTGAGCGTGAGCTATCCCGGGGCCGCTCCGGCGGAGGTGGAGCAGGGCATCATCCTGCCCATCGAGGAAGCGGTGCGAGGCGTGCAGGGAATTAAGGAGCTAACTTCGACCGCTTACGAGGGATCGGGGCAGGTGTCGATCGAGTTGGTGAGTGGACTGGATCGCATGAAGGCGTTTCAGGAAATCGACCAGGCGGTGAATCGCATTCGCACCTTTCCGGACGATATCGAGGAGCCGGAAGTGCGACTGCAGTCGCGGCAGACCGAGGTTATGGAGTTCGGATTGTATGGTGACGTCGATGTGTGGACCTTGCGCCAATTGGCGGAGCGGTTTCGCGATCGTTTGTTGAGCAACCCATCCATCACTCAGGTGGAGATCGGAAATGTGCCCGACTATGTGACGCACGTGGAGATCCCGCAGGCCCGTTTGCGCGAGTACGGGTTGACGCTGGGACAGGTGGCGAACTTGATTCGTCAATCCAGCTCCGACGTGCCGGCCGGGGCGGTGGAGACCAATGCGGGAGAGATCCTTCTGCGCATGAAGGAGCGCAAGCAGTGGGCGGAGGACTTCGCGGAAATCGTGGTGGTTTCGTCGGAGAAAGGCGCGGTGCTCACCCTGGGCGATTTGGCGGAGATCCGCGACGGGTTTGAAGAGGCGGGCTTTCATTCGCAGTTCAACCAGCAGCCATCGGTGGAAATCCAAATCTATCGTGTTGGCGAGCAGTCGCCCTTGGAAATCGCGGAAGCGGTGAGTGTGATCCTCGATGAGATGGAGACCACTTTGCCTGAGGGCGTGCAGGTGCGTATCGATAGCAGCAATGCCCGCGACTATCAGGATCGCTTGTCGCTGCTGCTGGAAAACGGGGCCATGGCGATCGTAATTGTTTTGGTGATACTGGCCCTTTTCTTGGAATACCGGTTGGCGTTTTGGGTGATGATGGGCATGTCCATTTCCTTCATCGGTGGAATTGTCTTCCTGCCTTTGATCGGAGTGAGCATCAACATGATCTCAATGTTCGGCTTCCTGGTGGCTCTCGGCATCGTGGTCGACGACGCCATCGTGGTGGGGGAAAACGTCTTCGAGTATCGGCAGCAGGGGAAGAGCGCCATGGAGGCGGCGGTGCTCGGGGCTAAGGAAATGGCGCGCCCGGTCACCTTCAGCATTATCACCACGCTGATCGCTTTTGTACCGCTGCTGTACATGCCCGGGACTACGGGAAAATTCTGGTTGCCGCTGCCTGCGGTGGTGATGACGGTGCTCGCGGTTTCTCTGATGGAGGCCTTGTTCATCCTGCCCGCTCACCTAGCTCATATGTCGGAGCGAAAGCGTGGACGTTTCACGGATCGTTTGCACGGCTGGCAGCAAACGTTTTCCAAAGGAACGAGTCGGTTTATCGACAAATACTATCGCGGCTTCTTGAAAGTGTGTTTGAAACATCGATACATCACGCTGAGCTCGGCGCTGGGGCTGTTCATCATCGTAGGGGGATATGGATACAGCGGTCACATGGGCATGATCATGATGCCGGAAGTGTCGGCTGACGAAATCGAGGCCGGGGTGAATCTACCGGTGGGTACTACCATCGATCAAGCGGGCAAGGTGGCCACGGAGATCACCAACTCTACCATGCGTATGTTCGAGGAGCACAATCTTTTCGAAGTGGCGGAAGGCGTGAAGACCAACGTGCGCGGGCAGAGCTTTATCGATGTGGAGATCGTGATGAAGCCGCCCGGAGAGCGAGACATGACGGCTCGGGAAGTGATCGCTCTGTGGCGTGATGAGATTGGCGACATCGAAGGTGTGGATCAAATCACCTTCGAGGCCGAGCGCGGGCCTGGTGGCTGGCGTCAGGACATCAGCGTGGATTTGAGTCACAGCGACATCGACGTGTTGGAGCGGGCTAGCACGGCCTTCGTGGAGCGCATGGAGAGCTTTGAAGCGACTCGGGACGTGAACGACAACTACAACAAGGGCAAAGCTCAGTATGACCTTGTATTGAGAGAAGAAGGACGAAATCTCGGTCTGACTGCGGTGGATGTGGGCCAGCAGGTTCGGGACGCGTTTTACGGGGCCTTGGCGTTGCGTCAGCTGCGTGGGACCAACGAAATCGAGGTGAGGGTGAAGTTGCCGGAGCCTGAGCGCGAAGATATTCATCACTTCGAGGAATTCATGGTGCGCACGCCTGATGGAGTTGAAGTGCCGCTGATGGATGTGGTGGAGGTGCGCGAGGGCGAGGCGTTTACCTCGATCAATCGTCGCGATGGGCGACGCGTGGTATCGGTCGGCATGGACGTGGAGCCCAAGCGAGCCATCACGCGGGTATTGGAATCGATCGATGGGGAAGTGTTGCCGCAGTTGCGGGCGGATTTTCCGGGGATTACTTGGAGTTTTGAGGGAAGCCAAGCCGAGATGAGAGAGTCGACCGCGGCTTTGTGGGGCGGTTTCGCCATCGCCATGGGTGTGATCTACGCACTACTGGCCATCGCCTTCAACAGCTACTCGCAGCCGGTGATCGTAATGGTAGCGATCCCGTTCGGCATCATCGGGGCGGTGATCGGGCACATCCTGCTGGGGCACGATCTGTCGCTGATCAGTGTAATGGGAGTGATCGCCTTGTCCGGAGTGGTGGTGAACGACTCGCTGATCATGATCGACTACGCGAATCGCAAGCGGGGCGATCGTGACGCGTTTGATGCTATCCATGAGGCTGGGCTGCGGCGTTTTCGGCCGATCTTGCTGACCACCTTGACGACCTTCGGCGGATTGACGCCCATCATCTTGGAGACCTCGCGGCAGGCGTTTTACCTGATCCCCATGGCCATTTCGCTGGGATTCGGTATCGTGTTCGCCACAGCGATCATTCTGGTGCTGGTGCCGTGCCTGTATCTGGCCTTGGAAGATGTGAAAGGGCTGGCGAAGGGCGATGAGGCGTAGAGGTTTGAAGAAGGTGGAGCGGGACCTCCGGGCCCTCTCTTTGATGGAGGCGTCGTTTGGCTTTGGATGCGCGAAAGGAACGCGCCCGGAGGTCGCGTCCCACCTTTGCTAATTGAGCGGGGCGAGCTTGCTTTGCACGTCCCAGACGCGGCCGTTGGCGACTGTGAAGAGGCTTTTGCCGAAAAGGCCGCTTTCTCCGTTGAGAGCGCTGTGGTAGTGGGGATCTTTGAGTTCGGCGGCGAGTTTGCGTTCGTCGACAGTGTAAGGTTGATCGGGGTCGAATATGGCGAGATTGGCCATGGCCCCGCTTTTCATGCTGCCGACTTCGTAGGGGAATTCGAAGAACTGGGCCATGTGCTTGGCGGGATTGATGGCGGCGAGGCGATCGATGTTTTGCCATGTGTATCCGTAATTCCTGACGAGCTCGAGGTAGAGCTGCAAACTGTGCTCGATGTTGCGGGTGCCGGGGGCGCCGGGTAGCCCGTCTTTGAAGGCTTTCGCTGCCAGCGGATGCGGAGCGTGGTCGGTGCCGAAAAAAACAGTGGAATCGCCGCCGCGGATGGCGTCGCGGGTGATCTCGATGAGCGCTTGCTGGTCCTCGCGAGTGGGATGGGCCGGGCGACGGTAGTTGATCAAAGCGATCTCGTCCTTCTGGGTGAGCAGGCGCTCGCGGCACCAGTAGACGTAGTCCAGCCCGACTTCTGCCGGCAGGGCGTATGGCATTTCGCTGCGGGCGTCGAGGATCTGCTGCAGGGCTGGACCAGTAGGGATGTGTCGGGCGAGTAGGCTCTTGAGGCCAGCGTCGCGAGCTAGGGCCATGGTTTCCTTTTGGCAGGCCAGCACGGTGTCGCCGTTGAAGTACTCGTGATGGAGCAGGGCGGGATGGGGGTCGGTGCGCTCCTTGAATTCGGAAATGGTTTCGTCGGGGCGAGCTTGGTCGTTGTGGTAGGAAACGGCCTGTCCGCGCCAGAGCTCGAACATGTCGCGACGGGTTTGCCCGGTGAGGCCGGAGCCGCCGAAAGTGGAGCCAAAGTCCTTGCCCTCGTGACCGTCGATGGCGGGAGCGCCGGGCTCCATGCGCGGCCACATGACGATGGGGATGAAGCTACGCTCGCTGTAGTGGTCTTGAGTACGCTGGTGTCGGTAGGGACCTACGGGGCCCCAGGCGGTGTTGCCCATGGCCCCGACCGCGGTAACGCCTCCGCGAAGAGCGGCCAGGGAACCGGCTCGCACGCTGTACAGGGCGTTGGCCTTTTCGATGGTGGCGATGAGCGTACGGTAGTCGACGCCTTCTGGGCCGTGTTCTTCGACCTCTTCCGGCGTGGGGATGACCGCTTCGCGAAAGTGCACGTGGGGATCGAAGCGGCCGAGGGCGACGTGGGCGCTATCGGGCAGGGAAATGTCGGCCGAAGTCGTGTCGCCGAGATCGATGGCCAGCGGTTCGCCGGGGGCGCAGGTGAGGACGCCGGAGGCGAGTTCGCCATCGTCGAGATGAATGTTTTTGGAGGCGATGCGGAGCGCGATTTTGTTCTGAGTCACGATAGTTGAGGCAAAGCAGGAAGTGGTCGGGTGTCGAGCCTTGGCAATCGGAGTCCTGCTGCGGCGAGGTCATGCAACTCTTATTTGCAACGTTGCAAAAAAGAGTTGCAGGCGATGGTTTTCGAAACGGAGTTTTCTGCTTGCGTCGGATGCGTCGGCTCGCAGAGATTTGGGTCTGGTTGCCGCTCTAGCTCAGTTGGTAGAGCAACTCATTCGTAATGAGTAGGTCGTCGGTTCGACTCCGATGAGCGGCTCCACTTCGTCGCGCCGCCATCTACGTCGAACTACGTTCGATGTCTCGCCACTGGAGGGGCTCGAGTGTCGCTTCGCTCGGTACCGATGAGCGGCTCCACTTCGTTGCGCCGCCATCTACGTCGAACTGCGTTCGATGTCTCGCCACTGGAGTGGCTCGAGTGTCGTCATTGCGTTTGGTGGTAGCGAATACAGGGGGCTCGGTTTTGTTTTGCGTCTAGGAAGGTGTTTCGTGCGGACGTGGCCTGAATCGCTCGCTCACTGCGGCCTGTTGGATTCGCGCCAGTCGCTGGGGGCTTGGGCGCAGAGCTTTTTGAACCAGTTGGAGAAATGAAACGGGGAGCCGAAGGAGAGGGCTTCCGCGATTTGGCTGACGTTCATTTCCGAGTAGAGAAGCATGCGTTTGGCTCGTTCGAGTCTGAGCTGGGAATGGTACTGCTTGGGACTCATTCCAGTGTATTGCTTGAACATGCGGCGAAAGTAGGTGTATCCGACATTCAACTTCGCGGCGATTTCCTCTGGGGAGATGGCCGCGTGGTCGTGCTCGCGTAGCATGAAGGTGGCTTTGCGGATCACGGAGCGGATGGCTTGGCTCTCTTCCTTTCGGCGCAAGGGGAGATTTGTGGAAAGTGCCAGTATTTGTATAATTGCCGAGGCTGCGATGGATCGGAACCCCAGCGCTTCGCTGCGAACTTCCTCCTGTACCAGCTGAAACTGTCCGAGCAGCGCCTCCGCGTGTCCGACTTGGCGAAGGGGAGAGCTGGGGTCGAGCACTCCTCGCTCTCGAATGCGGTCCGCGTAGGCCCCGTCGAAAGCGATCCAGTGCTCCTCCCAGCCCGATTCGGGAGCAGGGCGGTAGCGGTGCCAGACCTTGGGAAACAATACGAAAACCGCGGGAGCCTCCACCGCTATCGCCCCCGAGTTTTCCGTTTCCAGCAGACCGTTTCCGCGAGCGATGAAGATGACCTGGTATTCCGACAATGTTCGACCTCTGCTCCACTCGAAGCTGTGATCCTCGGGGTGTTGGTCTCTCGGGTAGGCTTCGTTGGGACCGACGGCGGCGAACCCCGTCCCTAGGATGTCGATCATCCAGGCCGAGGGCTCGTCGGTGCGCGGGAGGTAGATGGCGAAGTCGCTCGGCATTGTGTCAGAAATTGTATATCAATAGTCATTCTGTCTATGGCAAAATCGGCTCTAGGTTGCTAACATGTGGCTTTTGACCGATTCTGTTTCGAGGCGAGCGAATCGCTCGATGTTCGGCCACTTTTTTTTAACCCCAACCCTATTGGCATCGTGAAAGACTCCGTTTTCAAGGCTCTCGACCAGCTGCAGATCGAACTCCCTTCCTGGGGATTCGCCGATACCGGAACGCGCTTCGGCAAGTTCTTCCAACCCGCATCGGCCATCGACACCGCCGACAAGTTTGCCGACGCTGGCATGGTCAACAAGGTCACCGGCTGCTGCCCCAGCGTGGCGGTTCACGTGCTCTGGGATTTCAAGGAAGGCCAGGATCCGAAGGAAGTCGCGGACATGGCGGCTGAATCGGGAGTCAAGGTTGGCTCGATCAATCCAAACCTCTTTCAGGATCAGGCCTACAAGCTGGGTTCCTTCGGAAACCCTGACCCGGAGGTGCGCGAGCAGGCCATCCAGCACGCCAAGGATTGCAATGAGATCGGAGCCGCGGTCGGCAGCGATCTGATCTCCTATTGGTTTGCCGACGGCACCAACTACCCAGGGCAGGACGACATCCGCGCTCGCAAGCGTCGCTTCGAGTCCGCTCTGAAGGCGTGTTACGAAAGCATGGCTCCGTCGCAGACCATGCTGGTGGAGTACAAGCCGTTCGAGCCCGCCTTCTACCACACCGACGTCGCGGACTGGGGCATGTCCTACGCCCTTTGCAAGAAGCTCGGCGAGCGAGCCAAGGTGCTTGTGGACACGGGGCACCACTACAATGCCCAGAACATCGAGCAGATCGTGGCCTGGTTGCTCGACGAGGAAATGCTAGGCGGGTTCCACTTCAACGATCGCCGCTATGCGGATGACGACCTGACCCTCGGCTCCATTGATCCGTATCAGATCTTCCGGATCTTCAGCGAGATCCATGGCTATGCAGCGGAAATGGGCAAGTATCCAGATGTCGCCTACATGGTGGATCAGTCGCACAACCTGAAACCGAAGATGGAAGCTATGATCCAAACGGTCATGACCGCTCAGGAGCTTTGGGCCAAGGCGGCTCTGGTCGATCGCGAGATGCTTGCCCGTCATCAGTTGAGGGGTGAAATCGTGGATGCGGAAAACCTGCTGAAGGGAGCCTTCAATAGCGATGTTTCCGGTTATTTGCAGGACTGGCGCATCGGCAAGGGGCTGGAAGCCGATCCTCTAATCGCGTACCGAAAGAGTGGGTACGCTCGGGAAATCGAAGAGGAACGCACTCGCCGTCGCGAAGCGTTGGGCCTGACCCAGGCGAGCTCCTACGCCTAGATTTCGAATGCCCAAGGGATGTGGTATGAGTGAGCCCGGCCGAAAAGTCTATCTCGCAGTCGATCTCGGGGCCAGCAGCGGTCGCGTGATGGCTGGGGAGTGGAATGACGGCAAGCTGAGCTTGAAGGAGGTGAATCGTTTCAAGACCCCTTCCGTAAAAATCGGCAGGTATTGGCATTGGGATATTCTTAGCATCTATTCGAGCGTCGAGGAAGGGCTGCGCAAAGCGGTGCAGCGCTATGGCGAGTCCGTTGTATCCGTTGGAGTGGATACGTGGGGCGTCGACTATGGCTTGCTCGACGAGGAGGGTGAACTGCTTGCCAATCCCATCTGCTACCGGGACAGTCGAACCGAAGGCGTTTCCGACGATTTGCATGATACCTTGAGCAAGGAGAGAATCTACGCTGAAACGGGAATCGACTTCATGTTCTTCAACACGCTCTACCAGCACGCGGCGGAGGCTCGCGATGGCAGGACGGCCTACTTGCATGCGGATCGAGCTTTGTTTTTGCCTGATTTGATCAATTTTTGGCTCAGCGGAGTGAAGGCGACCGAACGCACGATCGCCAGCACGAGTCAGATGCTGAATCCGAAAACGGGCGATTGGTCGGAGCCTCTGCTGGAGGCGGTAGGTGTGTCGCGTTCGCTTTTGGGCAAGATCGTCGAGCCGGGCACGCGCTTGGGGCCGATCCAGGCTTCGGTGCAGGAATCGCTAGGCTCCCATGCCTTCGAGGTGGTGGCGGCTCCGGGGCACGACACGGCCAGCGCCTTCATGGCGCTTTCCGGAAACGAGCCGGACTACGGAATTCTCAGCTCCGGCACATGGTCCTTGATGGGGGTGGAGCTGCAAGAGCCGAACTGCTCCCTTGAAGCGATGGATGCTGGTTTGTCCAACGAAATTGGATACGGGAGATCCGTCCGCTTTTTGACCAATATCTGCGGCATGTGGCTGCTCGAGGAAAGCCTGCGCCAATGGAGACGCAAAGGTCAGGACTTGGAGTACTCGGAGATCGCCCAGCTGACTCGGGAAGCGGAGCCGATGGCTTGCTTTTTCGATCCGGACGACCCCGTCTTCTCGTCGCCTGGTGACATGCCGCAGCGCATCGTCGACTACTGCAAGGCGACCGGACAACCTGCGCCTTCGAGCGTTGGTCAGGTAGCTCGCAGCATTTTCGATAGCCTCGCTCTGAAGTATCGATTTGTATTCGAAAAACTGCAACGCTTCGCCCCGCGCCCGTTGAAAGGCCTGCACATCCTTGGGGGCGGTTCGCGCAACGAGCAGCTGAACCAGATGACGGCGGACGCGCTCGGTGTGCCGGTTTACGCTGGGCCTTCGGAAGCCACGGCCATCGGCAATATCTGCAGCCAGCTGATCGCGAACAAGGAGCTGGCGGATCTGGCTTCGGCGCGCGAAATGGTGAAGCGTTCGTTTGCCATCGAGCGTTTCGAGCCGAATAAGAGCTCCTTGTACGAAGAGGCGAGCAAGCGATTCGCTAAACTTCTCGACCGAGACCTGGAATCAACCCGCTCGTAGCTCCGAGACCTTGGCGAAAACGAATTTATCCCTATGATCACCCCAACAACAGCGGAAAAACGTATCAAGTTTATGGCGACATGCCTGTGCGACAGCTTCTACGGCGATGTCGCCAAGGCCAGCTATCGGGTGCTGGAGCATCTCGGTTGCGAAATCGATTTCCCGGAAGGCCAGACCTGCTGTGGTCAGCCAGCGCACAACGCAGGGGATTGGAAAAGCGCCCGCAAGGTGGTCGAGCATACGCTGGAGGTTTTCAAAGGGAACGAACCGGTGGTGGTGCCGTCCGGCTCATGCGCGGCCATGTCGCGTCATGGAGCGCTGCTCTGCATGGAAGGTCAGTCTGGCGAAGCGGATGCCCGCTCCATGGCGAACCGGACTTGGGAGCTTTGCGAATTCATCGTGCAAGGGCTGGGAGTTGGTTCTTGGAAAGGGCGTTTCCCGAAAAAGGTCGCGTTGCACCGCAGTTGCCATACGCGAGGCACCAAGGCCTACGAAAGCGCGGTGCAGCTGCTCTCTTCGATAGAGGGCCTGGAGCTCGTGGAAGTGGGCGAGCTCGACCAATGCTGCGGCTTTGGCGGCACCTTTTCAGTGAGTTTTCCTAATGTATCGAAGGAGATGGGACAGTTGAAAATCGAGCACCTGATCGCGAACATGCCGGACTGTATCGCTTCTTTGGATATGGCTTGCGCCATGCATTTCGGCGGCATGATGGATCGGCAGGGAATCAAGACGCCTCGGTTGCACGTCGCCCAGATCTTGCTGCAAGCCTTGGAGAGCGTAGAAAAATAGGAGAACAGCAGCGATGGCGAAACTAGTTCAGGATATCGATCGATTTGTCGCGGGCATGAAGCCCGAAACCCGCGCCTCGGTGCACGGCTCCTCCAAGATCAAGGCCGAGAAGCGCATGGACATCCTCGCCGCGGAGTTCGATGATGCGGATGCGGTACGCAAGATGGCCGGGCAGGTGAAGCAGCACACGCTGGAGCACCTCGCGGACTATTTGGAGCAAGCGGAAGCGTCCTTAAAACGCAATGGAGTCCACGTGCATTGGGCGGCCGATGGCGAAGAGGCTAACCGGATCGTGCACGATATCATGGTGCAGCGCGGCGCCAGAAAAATGGTCAAATCCAAGAGCATGGTGAGCGAGGAAACCGAGCTGGTGCCATACTTGGAAGAGCGCGGCATGGAAGCGGTAGAAACCGACCTCGGCGAGTTCATCGTGCAGATCGATGGGGATCATCCCAGCCACATCGTGACACCGATCGTTCACAAGAACCGCAAGGAGATCGCCGCCAGTTTCGAGCGCGAAGGGCTCGGGCCCTATACCGAAAGTCCCGAGGAGCTGACCGCCATGGCTCGCCAGCACTTGCGGGCGAAGTACTTGGAGGCGGACGTCGGGTTGACGGGGGCTAACTTCGTAGTGGCGGAGTCAGGACGCATCGTTCTGGTGACCAACGAAGGCAACGCACGCTTCAGCATGGCCGCCACCAAGACGCATATCGCCATGGTGGGCATCGAGAAGCTTATCCCGAGGGATAGCGATCTGCCACTGTTTCTCTCTCTGCTCGCCCGCTCGGCCACCGGTCAGCGACTGACCGTCTACACTCAGTTCATCGGCGGCCCGAAAGCGGAGTCGCAGCAGGAGGGGCCCGAGGAAACGCACGTAGTTTTCCTGGACAATGGGCGTAGCAAGGTGCTGGAGAGCAACTGCAGGGAAATCCTGCGCTGCATCCGCTGCGGCGCGTGCATGAACATTTGCCCCGTTTATCGACAGGTCAGCGGGCACGCCTATCGCCACGTTTATCCCGGGCCTGTTGGGGCGGTGCTCAGTCCCTTGCTCAATCGCGGAGGCTTTTCGGAGCTGGCGGATCTTCCCAAGGCATCCAGCCTTTGCGGAGCCTGCCAGGAGGTTTGTCCGGTCGATATTCCGATTCCCGATCTGCTGGTTCGTTTGCGCAACAAGGGAAAAGAGGAGCATTCTCCTCGCACCAGCATCGACACGCCAGGCTTTGGAGCATGGGCCATGGCGGCGAGCTCTCCCTTGGTCTGGAAGGCTGGCTTGACCGCCGGACACGCCATGAACCTGACGCCGAAGTCGCTTTTGAACATTCACCCGTCCGCCAAAGCGTGGCAAAAGAACCACGACCTGCCGCCGTTTGAGGGGGGCGAGTTTCGTTCCTGGCTGAAGCATGATGCGAAGTCGCAAGGGAAGGAGAACTCCAAATGAGCGAAACGAGAAACCAGCTGCTTTCGAAAGTTCGAAAGATAACCGAGGCTCTTCCCGATCGTACCCCTTTGCCGGATACGCGCGAGGTAGCCGCTCTGAAGAGTAGGCTTGTCCCGAATGCGAACGACGAGGCGACGCTGGCGGCCACATTCGCAAAGCGTTGGAAGGAAGCCAGCGGCTTGCTGCTGGAGAGCGTGGCGGACTTGAAGACGTTTTTAAAAGCGGAAAACGTGGGCGACGGCTATATCGATCCATCCGTCCTCCCGATGCTAGGCATTGAGGAGCTGGCGGGTGCGAGAACGGAATACGACCGAGCCCGCGTCGATGCGATCCAGTTTGGAATCACTCGAGCCAGCTTGGGTGTCGCCGAGACCGGCACTGTCGTTTTGAAGGATCGCGTCACCAGCAATCGTCTGGCGGCGCTGGCTCCTTGGGTGCACATCGCGGTGCTGAAGAAGTCCGAAATCGTAGCGACGCTAGGTGACGCGGTGGCCCAATTCGGAGACGATCCCTCCATCGTGTTCGTGACGGGGCCAAGCAAAACCGCCGACATCGAAGGCATTCTGATCGAAGGCGTGCACGGTCCCGGCCGCCAAGCAGTTCTGTTGGTTTAAAAACTGACAGTGGTTCGCGGTGTCCATGTGGCCGCCGTTTTCGGGTAGGGTGATTCTTCGGCCGCTGGCTCCGCGCGGCCGTGCCGGACCCGTTTTCCGTGGGCGGAGGCATAATTCGAAAAACGCAAAAAAGCGCAGATCTGCCCGCTGATACGCAGAAAATAGGCGACTATTATCTTGATAAATCTGTGTTTGTTCGGCAAAACCTTTGAAATCTTTGGTTTTACCCCTTTGGAACCCAAATTTTCACATTCCGCCTTATGGGAACAGAAACGAGCAATCTTCCGAACCGAGCAGCGATTGAGAAAGTCGTGAGAGAGCTAGTGTACAGCCGCATGGGGCTGCCGACGCCTCGCACTGCGGCGGCTCCCAATCCCTTGGTTGTCAACGTCAGCGCGCGTCACATCCACCTCACTCAGGAGGCGGTCGAGGCCCTTTTCGGTCCGGGCTACGAGCTCACTCCCGTGAAGTGGTTGTATCAGGATGGCTATTACGCGGCGAAGGAATCGGTCACTTTGATCGGCCCGCGCAGCCGCGTGATATCGAATTTGCGCATTCTGGGCCCGTGTCGTGACATCAATCAGGTCGAGCTGGCCTACACCGACGCCATCGCTCTGGGCTTCGATATTCCGGTTCGGCTTTCGGGCAACATCGAGGGAACGCCGGGTTGCATGCTAATGGGGCCGAAGGGCTTCTTCGACATGAGCGAGGGCGTCATTCGCGCCGCCCCCCACGTGCACATGTCGCCCGAGGATGCTGCGTTCTATGGTGTGAAGGGCGGCGATGTGATGAAGCTGCGCGTGGGCGGCGAGCTCGGCGTGACCTTCTCCAATATCCTGGTTCGCGTAGGCGAGGGGCTGAAGCTGGAGGTGCATATCGATACGGACGAGGGCAACGCTTGCGGACTCGGTCCCGAGACGCCCTGCGAACTGATCAAGTAGGCGAGACGCTAACGCGTATCCGAATTTCAAATAAGTCTATCAACAGAAACACATACAACTATGAGTGAATCATTAGGAATGGTCGAAACCAAGGGCTATGTTGGCTGCGTTGAAGCCAGCGATGCCATGGTCAAGGCTGCGAGCGTAGAGCTCGTGAAACACGTACAAATCGGTGGTGGCTTCATCACTGTTTTGGCCAAGGGCGATGTTGGAAGCGTGAAAGCGGCAGTGGAAGCTGGCGCCGAAGCAGCCTCTCGCGTTGGCGAATTGGTGGGCTCTCATGTGATCCCTCGTCCTCACTCCGATCTGCTCAAGCAGTTCGATGTGTAACGAACTTCTAACTACATAAAATCAATATGGCTAAGCAAGCAATTGGTATGATCGAGGCGAAGGGGCTTATCTCTCTCGTCGAAGGCAGCGACGCGGCTCTCAAGGCGGCGGACGTTACGCTCACTGGCTGGGAAAAAGTCGGCAGCGGTTTGGTGACAGCATTCTTCGCAGGCGATGTCGCGGCAGTGAAGGCTGCGGTGGACGCAGGCGCGGAAGCGGCCTCTCGCGTAGGCGAAGTGGTCAGCGTGCAGGTGATCCCTCGTCCGCACGACGATCTGGCTAAGCTCGGCTCCTGGATCGCCTCCTAAACAACTCGCTTCCCGAAACGTTCGCTTCGAAACTTGATGAAAATCCTTGTCGCAAACATTGGTTCGACCTCGCTGAAGTATCGCCTGTATTCGATGAACGAAGACGGCGCGGAGCTACTCTGTTCGGGCGGCTATGAGCGTGTCGAGGACTACGCGTCGACTATCGAATCCTGCCTGCAAGCGTTGCAGGAGAGCGGTCATCTGAAAAATCTCGAAGAGCTTTCCGCGGTCGGTTTCAAAACCGTGCTCGGAAAGGATCTGTCAGGTTGCGTCTTCGCCGATGATGCGGTGATCGCTGCCCTTGAGGGATTCAAGGAGGTCGCTCCGGCTCACAACATCCCGTACGCTAACGGTATCAAGCAGTTCCGTAGCGCTCTTCCGAATACGCCGCTTGTCGCCTTGTTCGAGACGGCTTTCTATCAATTCGCTCCCGAGGCAAGTCGCAGCTACGCGATCCCCGAGGAATGGCAGGCCATCGGCATCCGTCGCTACGGATTTCACGGGGCTAGCCATAAGTTCATCGCAGAACGCTCGGCTCAACTGCTTGGGAGAGAAGACGTGTCGAAGGTCGCGCAGTCGCTGTACCAAAAGGGGCCGCAACCCCCCGAGGGCGCCGATCTGCGGGTGATCAGCTGCCACCTTGGCGGCAGCAGTTCGGTCACCGGTATCCGCAACGGCGTGGCGATCGGCACCAGCATGGGATTCAGCCCTCAAAGCGGCCTGCCGCAGAATAATCGGGTGGGCGATCTCGACTCGGCGGCGATTCCCTATGCCATGAAGAAGCTAGGGCTGAGCCTCGAGGAAGTGGAGAAGCAACTAACCAAGCAGAGCGGTTTGCTCGGAGTTTCCGGCGTCAGCAATGACGTGCGTGACATCGGGCAGGCGGCGAAGCAGGGAAACAAACGAGCTCAGCTCGCTCTCGATGTATTGGCCCATTCCATACGCCATTGGATCGGAGCGTTCTATCTAGAGCTCGGTGGATGCGACGCTCTGGTGTTCACAGCTGGTATCGGAGAAAACGATACGGCGCTGCGCGAAGCGGTTTGTTCAAATCTCGACGGTCTCGGTTTCGAGCTCGATCTGGAAGCGAACGCATCGCTGCGTGGCAAGGAAGGAGACATCGCAAGCAAGGGATCGAAAACGCGAGTTTTAGTGATTCCGGCGAACGAAGAACTGGTGGTGGCGCGCGAATGCTACCGTCTTTTGCAAAGCGGCGCCAAAGACTGACGCCGTCTGATACGAAATTTCAAAAAATACAAATTCTTAGAAAGTAAATACAATGGCACAAAAAGCATTGGGACTTCTCGAGACGCGTGGACTCGTCTCTCTGGTATATGGCGTTGACGCTATGTTGAAGGCGGCGGACGTGGAACTCGTCGGCCCTATGAAGCAGGTAGGCAGCGCTCTTGTCACTGCGATCGTGACTGGCGATGTGGCTGCGGTGAAAGCTGCGACCGACGCAGGCGCCCAGGCCGCTCAAACCATTGGCGAAGTCGTTAGCGTACAGGTTATCCCTCGTCCTCATGACGATGTTGCCAGTGTTCTTCCGAACGCGAAGCCAGCAGCGAAGCGGGCAGCCAAGTAAGCGAGGACTGAACTGATGTTCTTAGCTCGCGTAATTGGCTCCGTCGTCTCTACCAAAAAGGACGACGCGATGCAGGGCAGCAAGTTGCTTATCCTGCGTCCGATGCTGGTGGACGAAGCGGATCCCTCCAAGCTGCGCCCCGGATCGAATACGATCGTGGCCGTGGATGCGATGGGCGCGGGCAAGGGCGAAATGGTCTTGTTCTGTCAGGGCAGTTCCGCTCGACAAGCGTCGGGCATGAAGAATCTGCCGGTGGACGCAGTCATCACAGGCATCGTGGATACGGTGGATGTTCTCGGTAAGAAGATCTACACATCAAAAGATAGCGAATAGAGCGTCGTGGGAATCGACGTGTGATCGTAATGAAAACTCTCTTAGACGAAGAATCGATTAGGCAGGTAGTCGAGCAGGTGATACGCGCTCTGCCGAAAAACGGAACGCCCCCGGCACCTGCAATTCAGAGCTCCAGCGCTGGCAGCTCCTGCGGTTGTGGCGGCGCCTGTTCGAGCCGTTCCAACGCCCTGGGCGTTTTTGAAGACGCTGACGAAGCCTGCGCCGCGGCTCACGATGCCTATCTCCAATTGAAGGAGAAAGGGGTCGAAGCCCGTTCCAAGGTTGTGGAGATCGTAAAGACCCTCTGCACCAAGAATGCCAAAGAGTGGGGGATCTACGAGTTCGAGGAGACCAAGATCGGTCGTCTCGAGCACAAGATCGAAAAGCTGGAAATCGTGAAGCTTGTCCCGGGTGTGGAATGGCTTCGCCCGGACGCTCGCAGCGGCGACCATGGAATCACCATGGAAGAGTACACCCCGTTCGGGGTGGTGGGAGCGATCACTCCAGTGACGCACTCCGTCCCAACGCTCAGCGGCAATATCATCAATATCGTAGCGGCTGGCAATTCGGTGGTATTCAATCCCCACCCAGGCGGAGCGAAGTCCGCCGCTAAGGCTATCCGCGTTTACAATGAAGCCATCGAGCGCGAGACCGGGATCAAAAACTTGGTGTGCTGCGTCGAAAAGCCATCGCTGGAATCCTTCAACTCGATCTGCCAGAACGAGCACGTTCGTTTGATGGCGATCACGGGTGGGCCGGCGGTCGTCGAAGCAGCCATGAAGTCCGGCAAGCGTTCAATTTGCGCTGGTCCCGGCAACCCGCCAGTGCTGGTAGACGTCAGCGCTAACATTGCCAAGGCTGCTCAGGATATTATCGCGGGAGGAGCGTATGACAATAACCTCCTCTGTATCGGCGAAAAGCAGGTCTTTGTAGTCGAAAGTGTATTCGATCGATTCATACGCGAATTCGAAAAAGCGGGCGCGGCACGCATGAACGATGCCCAGCTTGAGCGCCTGACGGGCGAAGTGTTCACTTACAAGCAAGATGGCGGCGGCTGCTCACATCCTGTGCTGAACCGTGAGCTCGTCGGCATGGACGCGGCTAAGATCGCTCAACGTGCGGGATTGTCAGTCGCGGCGAATACACCGATGATTTACGCTATCACCGATGCGGAAAACCCGTTCGTAGTGGAAGAGCAGATGATGCCAGTGATGCCGATCGTGAAAGTTCGCGACGTGCACGAAGGCGTCCGCCTCGCCAAACTGTCCGAGCACAATTACAAGCACTCGGCCATGATTCACTCGCACGATGTGAATAGCATGACTGAGATGGCGCGAGCTCTGGACTGCACGGTTTTCGTGAAAAACGGTCCAAGCGTCGCTGGTCTCGGCCTGGGAGGCGAGGGCTACTTGAGCTATTCGATCGCCACCACCACAGGCGAGGGCATCACGACTCCCTCGACCTTCACGCGAAAGCGTCGCTGTGTGATGGTGGATAATCTGCGTATTTACTAAAACGATACGCTTGTTGACGACATGAACCTCGCCCGAGTAGATGGAAATGTGACCACCACGGTGTGTCATCGCAGTTTGCAAGGCTGGCGTTTGCTTATTTGCCAGCCAGTGGACGGCGATGGCGTCGCATCGGGAGATCCTATTCTGGCTGTTGATACGCTCGGCGCGGGGTTCGGACAAATCGTCATGTTGACCAGTGATGGCTTAAACACCCGCAAAGTGGTGGGCGACGATCATTCGCCGCTTCGCTACACAGTGTTGGCTATCGTGGACGACAAGGAGGAAGCGGAGCGAGCGTCATGAGAATGGGGCAAGTGATCGGCCGAGTGACGCTTTGCGCTCAGGATGCAGCCTATAAAGGCGGCCGCTTTCTGATGGTTCAGCCGCTTAATAGAGAACAACTCGCTAAGACGGCCGGGCTGCTGCCGCTCGCGAAAGCAAGCAGCCTCGTGGTTTATGACAATTTAGGAGCAGGGAGAGGGGATGTGATCGCCTTTTCCGAAGGGGCTGAGGCAACGGCTCCCTTTGAGAATCCGATACCGATCGATGCCTACTGCTGCGCATTGATAGACCGGATACACTACAAGCCGAACGATATTTAGAGAATTTAAAATGAAAAAGTTAATCACAGCGAAGGAAGCCGAAGCGCTTCTGAAGTCGGGACAAGCGCTGCCATCCGGCGCCTTGCTCACGCCCTCGGCGAGAGATGTGATCGCCGGGTTCAATCGTGGCGGATCCAAGTCGGTCGTAAGCGCTCAATCAAGCGTAGCCGATGATGCGGCGCCGATTGTTCCGGATTACGAATACAAGTGGACGCCCGGTTCTGATCCCAAGACGCCGGCCGAGATCAAGGCGTTTTTCTATTCGCCCGAGATTGAAGCGATCAAGGTTCGCATGTGCGAAATGGGCGATCGGATGTGGAAGCGTGAATACACCGATGGCAACGGAGGCAACCTCACCGTTCGGGTAGGCGACAATCTTTGTCTCTGCACTCCGACTCTGATTTCAAAGGGCTTCATGAAGCCCGAGCACATGTGCTTGGTCGACCTCGATGGCAAGCAGCTGGCGGGCAAGTACAAGCGTACCAGCGAAGCCATGACGCACCTCGCTATCATGAAGCGGGTGCCGGAGGCCAAGGCCTGCTGCCACGCCCACCCGCCACACGCCACAGCGTATGCGGTGGCCAAGGTGCAGCCTCCGACATGTTTGATTCCGGAGGCGGAAGTGTTCCTCGGTCAGATCGGCATGGCGGAATACCAGACTCCCGGCACGCCTGAAAACGCCACGGTCGTGGGCGAAGCAGCGAAGAAGGGGCATATGTCGGTCTTGATGCTGAACCATGGGGTGATCACTTGGGGCAAGGACATCGAAGACGCGTATTGGAAAATGGAGAACACCGAGTCGTATTGTAAGACGATTTGGGTGGCATCGCAGCTCGGCAACGAACTGACTCCCATCTCCGGCAAGCAGGCGAAGGAACTTATCGCTTTGCGCAAGTCGCTCGGCATGAGCGATCCGCGTGCTGATTGGCAGGAGTGTGAACTCTGTCAGAATGATGGATTCCGCCCAGGCATGGCATGCCGCTCGACCACCGAAGAGACGCCGACCGCTCCGCAAGGAGGCGGCGTGGACGACGATGCGGAGCGCTTGATTCATCGCATCACCAATGAAATCCTAAAACAGATTGGAGCGTAGGCAGATGAAAGTAACCATTATCGGAGGAGGCGGTCGCGTAGGATCGAACGCGGCATTCGCGCTGCAGTGCGCGGGAATCGTATCGGAAATCCAGATACTTGATGCGAATCAGGACCTCGCGGAAGGGGAGGCCCTCGATCTGCTGCACGGCAGTTCCTCCATCGCCGACCAGCGCATCTATGCTGGCGACTACCTGCGGGCGGCGGACAGCGATATCGTGGTCATCACCGCCGGGCTTCGCCGCAAGCCGGACGAATCGCGCCTCGATCTGATCAATCGCAACGTCTCGCTCTTCCGCCAGATTCTGGAGAGTCTGAAAACCTCAGGGCTGCGCTCGGACGCCTTGATCTTCGTGGTATCCAATCCGGTGGACATCCTGACCCAGATGGCAATTCAGGAACTGAGCTGGCCATGGCAGCAGGTTATCGGCTTAGGCACCATGCTGGACACGGCTCGCTTCCGTTCACTGATCGCTCAGGATCTCGGACTGGCTCCCACTCAGGTGAAGGCTCTCATCCTCGGCGAGCACGGCGATAGCATGCTTCCCATCTGGTCGAGCGCCACGGTCAATGGCATGCCCATGGCCGGACTCAAGGGCTACAACGCCAGTTTCCAAAACAAGCTTTTCGAACGCGCCAAGGGATCCGGGGCCGAGGTCATCCGCCGCAAGGGCGGAGCGGGCTGGGCTGTCGGGCAAACCATCGCGGAGGTGGTGCACACCATCGCTTTGGATAAGAAGCAGCTGCTTCCCGTTTCTTCGCTGCAGCAGGGCGCCTACGGGCTGCGCAACGTATCCATCAGCGTTCCAACGGTGGTGGGTCGCAAAGGCGTGCTAGGCCATGTTGAGCTGGAGCTTTGGCCTAAGGAAAAGCAAGGCCTCGTGGCCTCTGCGCGAGCGCTTCAGAACACGTTCGCCAAGGTCAGCTAAGTCGCCGGAGTCATTTTTACGCTTAGGTTCTGGGTAGTTAAGGGCCGTTTCACTGTGGGTGGGACGGCCCTTTTTGCTCGGGCGGGTTGGCGGAGGGACAGCCTTGTAGGTCGCCGAATTGGGGCCACATGCTTTGATGGCGCTGGCCGGGGAACCTCTATTCGGAGATGATTTGCAGGTCGCTCTGGCCGCTGTCGCCAGTGAAGAGTTCCTTCGCCTCTGTAATGATACCGCTGATACGGGCGCAGGGGCAGAAGTAGTAGGCGGAACGGCGTCTCCATTTGCTGGAGTCGGCCAGCAGAAATGCTTGATCGGCGTGCTCCAGCACAGCCTGCTTGAGAAGGGCCTGCGATTCGTCCTGCTCGCTGGCTCCTTTTTCCGGGTCGATGCCGTCGCAGGAGAAGAACATCTTCGTGATGTGGTAGCGGGCGGTGCATTCGGCCACTTGCGGTCCGACGTAGGAACGCGATTCGCGGTCGAAGTTGCCTCCGGTACCGACCACTGAAATGGATTTGCGCTCCGCGAGCGCGGCGATGACGTCGTGAGCGTTGGTGATGATCTTCAGGTCGATGTCGGGCAAGGCCATGGCGAATTGCAGGGCGGTGGAGCTGGCGTCGATGAAGATGATTTCCCGGGGGCGCACCAAGTCGGTGGCGATGGTCGCGATGACGCGTTTCGCTTCCACGTTGCGGATCGAGCGCTGATCCGCGCTGAGGGTGCGGCGCGGATGGTCCAGGGCGATAGCGCCTCCATGGGTGCGCTGAATGATGCCTGCTTCGTGCAAGGCTTCGAAGTCGCGACGTATTGTTTCTTCGGTTACGCTAAACTTCTTAGCCAACTCGGTGGTGCGAGCGGAACCAGCCGCCTGAATGAAGGCGCCTATCTGGGATTGTCTTTCACTGGCAAGCATTTCCCCTAAGTCAATGAAAGCCAAGGGGAAGGTCAATCGCGTAAACCTTCTTAAGACAAACGGACGTGGCAGGGCTCCTTCTCTTTCAGTACGGATTTCCTGACGCTTCGATGGGCGATGAGGTAGGCGGCCGAGCTGGCCAGCAAGCCAGCGAACACGGCTGGAATATGGGAGGAATAACCGGAAAAGACGATGGAGCTGCTGATGGAGAATCCTGAGATTATGGATACGATGGCGGGAAACGGTTTTGGCTTTTCGAGATAAAGGGAGGCGATGACAACGGGAGCGACCGAGGGAGTGTAAACGGACCAGATGAAGATGATCGCTTGGAGTATGGAATCGACGAGAAAGGAGACCGATACCGAGAGGACGCCCAGAGCGAGGGTGGATAGCACCGCTATTCTCAATTGCTGACGCTCGGTGAGCTTTGGTCGCATGCAGCGAGCGATGTCGTTGGCCAGCAGCACGGAAGCCCCGTTCAACATGCTGTCCTGCGTGGATAGAATCACGCCGAGCATGGCCACGATGAAAAGGGCGTAGAGGATGCTGCCGAAGTAGGTTTGTCCGAGCGCGAGAATGATCTGATCGTTGATGGGCAGGGCGGGCGCCACGGATTGGCCAATGGTACCGAGCAGGTACATGACACTCATCCAAACGATGACGAAAAAGCCGTTTCGACGCATCGAACGTTTGGATACGGAAGGACTTCGGGCCGATAGAATACGGTTTACGTTGGTCGGATCGAAGCCGGATCCAAGAAACCAGAACACGAAAAGACTGAAGAAGGCGATCGTGGAGTGGGAGTCGAAGGCGGATTGAGTGGACTGAAGCGAGCTTTGCTTCCAGGCGGTCCAGGAGAATTCTGGCGAGGCGACCATGCAAACCAGAAGCATGGGCACGAGCAGAGCGAATCCGCATAGCTGCACTGCGTCGGTCTGCATGGTGGCACGAATCCCGCCGCGACAGGAGTAGGCGGTCACAAGTCCGGTGCCGAGTAGGATTCCCCAGATCCGAGGCAAGCCGAAAGCGTGGTTGAGCAGCTCCCCGCTGGCTTTGCTCATGACGATGGAAATGGCGGCTGTGAGTGAAAAGCCGATACATGCGATAAGCAGCCGTACCGTCTTGCTGTTGTGCGATTTAGGGCCGGCGGTCACCTCGCCAAGCGATCGAGCCCCGGCGAATTTGCTCCGCATCGGTTGGGCGACGTATTGGGAGATGAGCAGGAGGTTGGTCCCGGCTAGGATGGCGCAAGGAAGATAGAGCCAGCCAACTTGGTAGCCGGCGCGGGTGAGCCCCATGGTCATGGCGGGACCCACGAAGGTGGCGGCGAGGCCTGCGAAGGTGAGCCAAGGGCCCATGCTACGTCCAGCTGTAGCGAACTCGTCGAATGAGACGCGACGACGTGTGACGGCCATGAAAGCGAGGTACAGGATGGCGGCGATAGCGATGGCGATTTGAGTGGCGGTCATAGGAGGCGTTTCGCTCGCGGAGCGTGGAAGTAGGTCAGACGCCGGAGTGCGGAGCGGATAGCGCGCCAACCGATTTAGCGACGATAATCGCTGGGATTAGGAGAAGAGAGTGGAGGCTGGCGAAACTTTTTAGTTTCAAGTTCGCATGGGCGAGTCTAGGGAGGTGTCCTTTTCTTTGAACGCAGGAGATCGCCTTATTCGTTTTCGGTTGGATCTCCGACCACCTGAGCCTTTTTATCCCTCACTCTTCCTATGAAACTCAAAGTCTTCCTTTCTTTTCTCGGTTTGGCAGCGATCGTCGCGGTGATCGTTCTGATCAAAGGCAAGCAGTTCTCGGGCATGGCCCCGGCGGCCTTTCCGCCCACTGCGGTGTCGACGCACGCCGCCGAGCTGCAGGAATGGGAGGAGAGCGTGCGGGTGGTCGGATCCTTGAGGGCGGATCAAGGCGTAGTGGTTTCGACCGAGATTTCCGGGTTGGTCAGCAAAATCGCCTTCGAATCGGGAGCGATCGTGGAGGCGGGGGATCTCCTGGTGGAGCTTGACTCGTCCGTCGAGCAAGCCCAGCTCCGGGCAGCGGAGGCTTCGGCGGAATTGGCTAACATCAGCTACAAGCGGGCCGAAGAGTTGCGCCGCAAGGAAACCATCTCGCAGTCGGAGTACGATTCCGCCCGGGCCAGCGCCCTGCAGGCGGAAGCTCAGGTGGACAACATCAAAGCGGCCATCGCCAAGAAGTCGATCCGCGCTCCGTTCACCGGCCGTCTCGGAATTCGGCAGGTCGATCTAGGCGAGGTCATCGCTCCGGGCAACCCGATCGTGACCCTTCAGTCGCTCGATCCGATCCACGTGGATTTTTCCTTGCCGCAGCAGCAGCTGAGCAAGGCGGAGATCGGCTACACCGTCCGGGTCAAGGCGGACGCCTGGCCAGAGCGCGAGTTCGAGGGAAAGATCACGGCTATCAGCCCGCAGATCGACCCCGCGACACGCTCCTTGACGGTGCAGGCCACGCTGGAGAACGCTAGCGATCTCCTGCGACCGGGCATGTTCGCCGAAGTCGAGGTGGTGCGACCGGAAACCCGGTCGGTAGTGGTCATCCCCGTCACCGCGGTCTTCTACCAGTCCTTTGGCGACACCGTTTTCGTGGCGGTGGAATCCAAGCAGGAAGGGCAGTCCGGCCTGATCGCCGAGCAGCGATTCGTTCGCCTTGGCGAGACGCGAGGAGACTACGTGGCGGTGCTTGGCGGCTTGGAGGCGGGCGAACCTGTCGTATCCATGGGAGCCTTCAAACTGAGCAACGGCCGTCCCATCATGGTCGATAACACGGATCATCCCGAGCTGTCGTTGACGCCGAGCGTGAGCGACAGCTGAGTATCCGAATTTAGGGTACGAAGTACGAAACACCGAGATATTTTAGGATGAAATCTAGTTTCACCGACATTTTCATACGTCGTCCGGTTTTGGCCATCGTGGTCAATCTCGTTATTCTCATCGCGGGTGGGCAGGCGATCTACAACGCGTTTAGCGGCTCGGGCGACTTCACGGTGCGCCAGTATCCGCGAAGCGAAAACGCGTCCGTGACCGTGACGACCGTCTACATAGGAGCCAACGCGGAATTGGTGCGCGGTTTTATCACAAGTCCGTTGGAGCGCGCTATCGCATCGGCGGATGGTATCGACTATTTGGAGTCATCGAGCACGCAAAGCATGTCGACCATCACCGCGCGCTTGAAACTCAACTACGATCCGACCAAAGCCCTAGCGGAGATCTCCTCCAAAGTCGATCAGGTACGGGCCGATCTGCCTCCGGAGTCGGAAGTGCCGATCATCAACATCGCCACCGCGGACTCGCAGTTCGCTCAGATGTATCTAAGATTTGGATCCGATCTTCTGGAAGCCAACGAAGTGACCGATTATCTGGTGCGCGTGGTTCAGCCCGCTCTCACTGCGGTGCCAGGCGTTCAGAAAGCGGACATTCTTGGAGGGCGCACCTATGCGATGCGCATCTGGCTCAAGCCCGATCGCATGGCGGCCTTGGACGTGAGCCCCTCGAACATCCGTCAGGCCCTGGCCCGAAACAACTACCTCTCGGCTCTTGGCCAGACCAAAGGCAGCTACATTCAGGTGAACCTCACCGCCAATACCAACCTGACCACGGTAGATGATTTCAAAGCGCTTCCCATCAAGGAGGACGGGGCTTCCATCGTGCGGCTGGAGGAAGTCGCGGACGTGGTGCTGGGGGCGGAGAACTACGACTCGGATGTTCGCTTTTCGGGCGAGAAGGCCGTGTTTATGGGGATTTGGGTGCTGCCCACAGCGAATTCGCTTGATGTGATCGATCGTGTGACGGCCCAGCTGGAGAAGCTGGAAACGCGATTCCCGGTGGGCTTCACGGGAGGAGTCGCGTATGATGCCACTGAATACATCGACGATGCGATCAACGAGGTGATCCGCACGCTGAGCGAAACCTTGGCGGTAGTGGTGATCGTCATCTTTCTTTTCCTAGGACGTATCCGCACCGTGCTCGTGCCGGTGATCGCGATTCCGGTGTCGCTCATCGGGGCCGTTTTTCTGATGCAGGTATTCGGCTTCAGCGTGAACTTGCTCACCCTGTTGGCTATCGTGCTGTCGGTCGGTCTGGTGGTGGATGACGCCATCGTGGTGGTGGAGAACGTAGAGCGACATCTGCGGGAAGGGAAAACCCCGGTGGATGCCGCCATCTTGAGCGCTCGAGAGCTGGTGGGGCCCATCATCGCCATGACGCTGACGCTCGCCGCGGTGTACACCCCGATCGCCGCTCGCGGCGGCTTGACGGGTTCGCTCTTCCGCGAGTTTGCCATCACTTTGGCGGGAGCGGTTCTGATCTCCGGGGTGGTCGCCCTCACGCTATCGCCCATGATGGCTTCTTTGCTTTTGACGCAGGAGGGCGAGGAGAAAGGGCTCGCAGGGGCCATCAACCGCGGCTTCGACCGCTTGCGAAACCTCTACGGGCGATTGCTGGACAGCTCTCTCGAAGCGCGACCGGCGGTCTACGTGATGTGGATCGGATTGAGCGTCCTGACCTTGCCGATGCTCTTTCTGTCAACCATGACCACTGAGCTGGCGCCTGCGGAGGACCAAGGCATCGTCTTCGGCGTGGTGCAAGGACCGTCCAACGCCACGCTAGAGCAAACCCTGCTCTACACGGACCGGATTCAGGAGACCTTTGAAAGCGTGCCCGAATACGAGCAATCCTTTCAGATAACCACTCCGGGAGGCGGCTTCGGAGGCATGATCGCCAAGCCATGGGGCGAGCGGGAGCGCACCATTTTCGAGATCCGCCAGGAGCTCTTTCCGGGGCTGAGCAGCTTGCCGGGGGTAACCATGTTTCCCATCCTTCCGGCGGCCCTTCCAGGGGCGAGCAATTTCCCGGTGGAGTTCATCATCGCATCGACCGCGGAAACGGAGGAGATCTACGAGGTGGCCAAGGAAATCGCTACTCGGGCCGGGCAAACCGGTCTGTTCGCCATGCCGCCGGAGATCGACTTGAAGATCGATCTGCCTCAGTCCGAGATCGTGCTCGATCGCGATCTGGTGACCTCGCTGGGTCTGGACATGCAGCAAGTCGGAGCGGACATGGGAGCCATGTTTGGCGGCGGCTACGTGAACCGCTTCAGCAAGCAAGGCCGCAGCTACAAGGTCATCCCTCAGATCAAGCGCATGGAGCGACTGAGTCCCGACCAGCTGGCGAACATCCATGTCACGGGCCCGCAAGGGGAGCTGGTGCCGCTTTCCACGTTTGCCACGGTGGAAAACTCCACCGAACCGCGCTCGCTGAATCGCTTCAACCAGCTCAACGCGGTCAAGATCAGCGGCATTCCCATGGTGCCCTTGGACCAGGCGCTCAAGACCTTGGAAAGCTTGGCGGACGAGGTCATGCCTACTGGGTACGTCGTGGATTACGGAGGCGAGTCGCGCCAGCTCCGCACTGCCAGCGGCGGATTCGTGCAGCTCTTTGGCATGGCCTTGCTGCTGATTTTCCTGGTGCTCGCCGCGCAGTTCAATTCCTTCCGCGATCCGCTGGTGATCCTGGCTGGATCGACGCCGCTCGCCATGTTCGGAGCCCTGATCTTCACCTCGCTTCGAGCTCCAGGGGACGGCTGGGTGCCGAACTGGACCTGGGGCTGGACCACCAGTTGGAACATCTATTCGCAGGTGGGCATGATCACCCTGATCGGTTTGGTGGCGAAGAACGCGATTCTCATCGTGGAATTCGCCAACGTGCTGCAGCGGCAGGGCAAGTCGAAGCTGGACGCCATTCGCGAGTCGGCGCGCACCCGTCTGCGGCCGATTCTGATGACCACCGCGGCGACCGTGTTCGGCCACATCATGCTGATCTTCGTAAGCGGCGCTGGGGCGGCGGCCCGAAACTCCATCGGTCTGGTTTTGGTAAACGGCATGGCCATCGGCACGCTTTTCACCCTGTTCATCGTGCCGTCGGTGTACATGCTGATCGCCAAGGACCACAAAGCGGAGCTGAAGGCCTAGGGCCCGAAAAAAAGGCTGCCACAGTGGCAGCCCCCTTGTAGATGGTTTCGCTTTCTCGCCTTTCCTAGGCCATGGCGGCTTCGGGCTCGTAGATCGGCTGGGCTCCGTGCTGCGTA
The DNA here is from genome assembly GCF_031127815.1 of Pelagicoccus sp. SDUM812003. Lineage (NCBI taxonomy): Bacteria > Pseudomonadati > Verrucomicrobiota > Opitutia > Puniceicoccales > Pelagicoccaceae > Pelagicoccus > Pelagicoccus sp. SDUM812003. The sequence continues at coordinate 35,734 of NZ_JARXHY010000013.1, forward strand.
GCCACGTAGGCCCCAAGGCGAACGCCGCGATCCAGGCTCGTTTCCACGTCGTTCTGATAGAGCATGCTTTGGATGATGGCGGCGGTGAAGGCATCGCCAGCCCCCACGGTATCCGCTACGTCGCCACGATCTGGCGGCGAGGCGAATATCATGCGGGTCCCATCGAAGTAGACCGCTGGATCCTTTCCTCTCGTGAGGAAGATCATCTGGGCGCCGACCAGATCCTTGAAGGTGTTGAGAGCTTGTTCCAGCGAGGTGGTGTCCGAGTTGAGCTGGCTGAGCGTGTAGAGCTCGTCCTCGTTGAGCTTGACGACCTGAGCCTTGCTGGCGATGGAAAGCACCAGGTCGCGATCGTCGTAGGGCTTGCGCAGATTGACGTCGCAGACCGTGAGGCCTTTGAAGCCCTCGAGCAGCGAGAACAAGGTAGCCCGCGTGACGCTGGAGCGAGAGGCCAGGGTGCCGAATACCAGAGCCGTGCAGTTGGCCACTTTCTCCTCCACCAGCTGCGTTAGCTCCACGAAATCCCACGCTGCCGGCTTGCGGATATCGTAGTCCGCATCGTTGTCCTGGTTGATGAAGATGTCGGCGATGCCAGTTGGATAGATGTCCGAAATTTGGATACAGGAAACGTCGACTCCAGAGTCCTTCGCTTTCTCGAGGGCTAGCTTTCCCAGTTCGTCGCTCCCGACGGCTGAGACGAGCAGGGTCGGTTGGTCGAGTCGAGCCAGGTGGTAGGCGACGTTGTAAGGGGCTCCGCCAATGAAGAGCCCGTGCGGCATGGAATCCCAGAGGATTTCGCCGAAGCAGGCGACCTGCGGTTGCTGTTTTGGGGGCGTTTGATTCATGAGGGCTTTACGATTTTGAGTTCATGGCAGGCATGGATGAATTCCGAACAAGACCAGGCTTGCACAGCCTTGCCCATGGGGATCCCCGTCTCCCCGTGGGCCCATTCATTGAATTCCCAGGCGCGCGTGACGCCTTGTTCGTTTATTCTCGCGACGTTCATCAGCTCCTTTTCGGCGAGGTCACGTATGCCAAGCTTGTTGATGAAACGGACCCATTGAGCTCCGATGAACGGCCAGATGCCGCCGTTGTGGTAGTGGTTTGGTAGGTTCAGCAAGTTTACCGTGTAGTAGTCCCGCCAGCCTGGATCGCCAGCTTGAACAGGTGGGTAAAGATTGGATACAGGGAAGGGATTGTTCACTCCGACACCCCACATGAAGCGAAACGCCTTCTGCGCTCGCTCGATATTGATGACGTCGAAGAGAAAGGCGAGGATGTTCGAGTAGACGTCGCAGCGCCAATCGAAGTCGAAAGGAGTGACCTGAGCGATCAGGTACTGGGTGTCGCCGATGGAGGATTGCTGATCGGCGAAGCTGTAGACGCCGTTTTCTCGGGCGAGGGTGGATGGCCAGAATTTCTCCAGTATCGACTTTTTGATTACGGATGCCCATCGAAGGTAGTCGCCCGCCATTTGCCATTCTCCGCTCATTTCGAGCATTCGACCGTAGCAGATGTTGGCTCGGAACCAGAGGCACTCGTCGTAGAGCACGTTGTAGCTTCGACCGAAGAGGTCGGTCCAGTCTCCCGCTTCGGGGATTTCAAGCAAGCCGTCGTTATTGGAGTCGTGGGCGCTCAGCCAGTCCATGGTGCGTTGGAGCACGGAGCGCCACTTTCGGATGAAATCGATATCCTTGTAGTGTCGGGAATACTCGAAGCAGGCGATGATGAGCCAGATGCCGCTGTCGATGGAGCAGATTCCACCGACTCCGGAGTAGTCCGCCTCCTGGGTGTCGAGGGAAACGTTGGCCGGGGTCTGGCCGGGAATGGAAATGTGCTCGAGCAGAGTCTCCAAGGTCGCTCGCTGGCAGCGTTGGATGTCGGGATCGCGCAGTCCTAGGCTGCCGATCACGGTGATGGAGCCGTCGCGAGCCCACACGCTGCGGTAGTTCGCGTCGGTGCCGGAGGTGCTGTTGTCGGTGGGGGAGCAAGCGGCGAAGCCGATGGGGGTCATGCACCGTCTCAGGCCTTCAACCGCTTGGTGGTATCCTTCGGTCAAATACTCGCGATCCTTGTCGCTCAGCGTTTGACAGTCCTCCTGCTGAAGGATCTGCCGCATGCGCGGCTGCATGCTGGTGTCGCTCGGCTTCGGCGTTTGCGCTTCTGGAACCTCGACGATTTCGGAGATCACTCCATAGTGGAGCAGTCCTTCCAGCACGCCGTCGGCGCAAACGCCTTGGGCTCGATAGACCGGGAGGCCCACGGTGGCTTCGTGGAGCTCGGGCTGGGTGTTGCCCACCACGATGCCTCGCACGCCACGCTTGTGGAACATGGCGCTGTCGTTTCCGGTGTCGCCAGCGACGAGGGTCTCGTCGCGTCGGATGCCGAGCTTCTTAAGCAGCCAGGCCAAGGCGTTACCCTTGTTGGCGTACTTCGGGATGACGTCGAGATCGCGATTCGACGAGTAGATGACGTTTACCTCGAGACCATTCGAATCGAGCGCTGTCTCGAGATCGTGGATACGATCCTGGTCGGCGTTGTTCAGGTACCAGCTCGACTTGTAGGCGTTCTGGTAGCGCATCGGCTGCTTGTCGGTGACCTCGTTTTTGCGCAGGATGCTGTCGATCGCCTTCAGGTCCCAGCCCTCCTCCAGGATGTTGCTGAAGCTTTTGAGCTTTTCGCCTTTCTTGCAATCGTACACGCAGGTGCCTACGCCGCAGATCATGAAGTCCGGCTCGAGCAGCGGCTCCTTTTCGATGAGCTGCAGCAGGTCGTCGAGCAGCCTGCCGGTATTGTAGCAAAGCAGGGGACGCTTCTCTGGGTCGAGCGACTTCCAGGTGGCGTTGAAACGAAGGAGCGCCGTGGGGTTGCCTAGCAGCGTTCCATCGATGTCGGTTGAGAGGAGGCGAATCGGTTTTTCTGAAGGAGGCATGGGTGTAGCCGTAAGGGGCTCGCCCCTCCCTTGGGGGAGAGGCGATGCCGTGTGTGAAGTTTCGTTGTGTCGTTGGTCTTGAATGCTGATCCTTGTGGGAAGCTATACGAAGCTGAGTTTCGGCGCCTTGCTGGCGTGCACGGCATTGATGAGCTGCTGGGCGATGCCGGACCAGGTGAAGAGGCTTCTGGCCTTGTGGGCGCCTTTGTCGGAGAGTCGGTCGGAAAGGTTCTTGAACTTTAGAATCTTGGCGATGCTCAGGCCGAAGTCGTGCGGGTCGAAGGAGTCGGCGTACAAGGCTTCGGATCCGTATACCAAGGTCCGGTACAGACCGCCGTTGGTGGTCACCACGGTAGGCGTGCCGCAAGCCATGGCCTCCACTGCGGTCATGCCGAACGGCTCGTAGCGACTCGGAAGACAGAAGACGTCGCTGGCGCGGTAGAAGTCTGCCATGGCGTCGTCGGGCAGGGAGGAACCGATGGTGACGCGATCCTCGATGCCGTGATCCTTCACCTTGGCGACGATCTCCTCCAGCATGGGGTCCTCGGTGGTCTCGTCGGTCTCGGTGCCCAAGGCCATGAAGAGGTAGGCGTTCGGGTTGCGTTCCGCGGCGACGGCGAAGGCGTCCACCAGTAGGTCGAAGCCCTTGTTGCGGCTGAGTCGCCCGATGGAGGTCACCACTTGCTTGCCGCTGAATCCCATGTGGTCGCGGATGACCTCTCGCGAGGCTGCGCTGACCGGGTAGAAGCGGCTGTCATCGTATCCGGGTGGAATCATGACGATCTTCTTGGACGAAATGTCGTAGTCGCTTTCGAACAGGTCGACTTGTATTGGCGTGGTGGCTACGAGGGTGTCGCACTCCCGATAGATCGCTTGTTCATTTCGAATGCGTTCGGTGAAGTTGTAGGTCTTTTCGAAGGCTGCCTTATCTTCGGGAAAGTCCTCCTCCATCTGCTTGCGCTTCCACGAGCCGATGGAGTGCGGCGTGTGCACATGAGGCGTTTCCAGATGTTGCGACAAGGATTGACCCACCAGACCGGCGTCCCAGTAGTGGCTGTTGATGAAGTCGTAGGAGATGTTCTCCTCGGCGATGATCTTCTTCGCTTTGCTGGTGTATTCGGTAAGGCTCTTGTAGAGGTATTCCTTTGGAATGAAGTCCGGACCACCGCAGGGGACGCGCCGGATCTCGACGTTTTCGGCAACCTTCTCGCGTTCGGGCTGGTCGTCGAATTGGCGGGTCCAGATGTCGACGACGTATCCGAGTTCGGCAAGCATCTTGGAGAGTTCGATAACGAAGACGACCTGCCCGCCCGTATCGGGCATGCCGAGCGGGGGCTCCGCGGCGACGTAGCCGTGGGTGGAGATCATCGCGATCCTACCGCGTTCTCGACCTTGCGTCGTGTAGCTGTCATCCTTCGAGATGATCGTTTTCGATTCTTCTAGCATTTTTCTCCTCCTTTAAGTGAAAGGGCGTGGTTATTTCGGGTGGCCTATTGCGGATTTCGCGCCACACCTTCGGCAAGGGGAGAGCCGCTGGTTCGCCATGCAAGAAGCATTGGAATCGCGGGGGTCACCATGCATTTTGCCTGATTGCCCTGGACGCAGGGCTGGGAGCGGCCTGGATCAGCTCGAGGGGCGAGAGGCATCGCTCTCGTGCTTGGGCAAGGAGAAGAACATCTCGGCCCCCTTGCTGGGGCGATTGCGGCAGCCGACGGAACCGCCGTGGGCGGCGACGATGTCCTTGCAGATGGAGAGGCCGAGACCGATGCCCTTCACCGAGTCGTGCTTGGAGGAGCGGTAGAATTTTTCGAAAACCTTGTCCACGTCCTCATCCGGGATGCCGGGCCCCTCGTCGAGGACTCCGATCTGCACTTGATCGTCGCGTCCGAGCCTAGCGTAGATGTCGATGCGGGAGTTCGCTCCGCCGTACTTGATGGCGTTCGAAATGAAATTTGAGAGGGCCACGTCGATCATGTTGGGGTCCGCCAGCACCTGCGGCAGATTGGCCTCCACTTGGGCTCTGAGGGTGATGGACTGGCTGGCGGCGTGGTGGGCATGCGCTTCGATGGCGGTTTGCACGATGCGGGCGGGGCGCACGGGAGTGGTGTTGAGCGACGGGGACTTTCGCTCCAGTCGAGCGATCTGCAGCAGGTGCTCAAGCAGGCGCTGCAGGCGTCGCAGATCTTCGGTCGCGGTTTCCAGCATCTCGCGCTGGTCCTCGTTTAAGCTGCCGATCCCCTGCTCGAGCAGGAGGTGCAGGGCCATGTTCGCTCCGGTTACGGGCGTTTTGATCTCGTGGCTGATGGTGGCGACCATGTCGCTCTTGAGCTCGTCGGAGAGGCGCAGCTGGGTGATGTCTTGCAGAATCAGGGCGCACTCGATTTCCTCGGTATCCTCGCTGTCGATACGCAGGACGGTCGGCAGGTAGTGCTGCGGGTGATTGTCGACCTTGAAGGTGATGGTTTCGTCGAATTCGGTGGTCACCATCTCTTCGCCGGTGCCGAAGACTCGCTCGATGCGAGCGTTGATCGAAGGTGGGAACGAGCTTTGCCAATCCAGTTCGTCGATCAATTCCTTGGCGGAGGGGTTGCGGTAGACGATGTCTCGCTTCGAATTGATGAAGAAGACGGGGTAGGGCAGGTTGCTGAAACACTCCTCCATGCGCCGTCGGGTGCGCAGGATCTTCTTGTCGGTCTCTCGCTTGTAGAGGCGGATGCGCTGAGCCATTTCCAGAAAGGCCTCTTCCAGACCCGAAATCTCATCCTTGCTGCTGGGCTTGAAGTCGGTTTCCCAATCGTCGTCGGCCAGTCGCGAGGCGAACTGGGCTAAGGAATCGATCGGTGTGAGGATGCGCTGGCTGAGTGAATACGCGGCCCACGCCATCAGCCCGATGCCAAGCAAAATGCCTCCGAGCACCACGTAGTAGTGGGTCCGGGCCTGCTCCTGGAATGATTGGTTGATCGCGAGAATGGTGGCGTTGCGGTCGGCGATCGCGGCTCGGCCATTGTCTTCGATCGCCGCCAGCAGGGGAATGAGCTGATCGACCTCCTGCAGATCGACCTCGTCGGCGAACTGGTCGATCGCCAGCGCCTCCAGCTGGGCGACCAGCTCGGCGAGGTCGAACTCCCGCGGGTTGCTGCTGTCCGGAGAAGGCTTCCACTCGCTGAGCACGCTTCTGTTCTCCTGGTAGATCTCCTGAGCGCTCTCGTTCTTGTCGAACTGGTTCAGGCGAATGGCTCGGCCGATTTGGGCGGTGGAGGAAAGCAGGCGCTCGATTTCGGATACCGTGGTGTAGTGAACGGTTTGAAGGGCTTCCAGTCGATCGTTGAGCTTCTTGTAGTTGTATACGGAATACAGGCAGATCGCGATGAGAAGCCCCGCCACCGGCAGCATCCCAATGTAGAGTCGCAGGCGTAGCATCGCTTAGAGAAGGCCTAGCTTCTTGCGTTTGCGGTACAGGGTGGCGGTGTCGATGCCTAGGATGTTTGCCGCGTTTTCCAGACTGTCCGTGTGTTCCAGCACCGCTCGGATGTGGGCTTCCTCCAGCTCCTGGAGACTCACTTGGCTGCCGACGCTGGCCACCACTGACGTTTTGCTTCCGGAGTTCGTCGCCAAGTTGGATGGGAGATCGTTCAGGGTGATGCGCTTGCCGGCGCTGAGGATGATGCAGCGCTCGATCATGTTGTTGAGTTCGCGCAGGTTGCCGGGCCAATCGTAGGAGAGCAGGGCGGCGCGGGCCGCGTCGTCCAGCTCGATCTTGTCGCGCCCGATCTTCTTGGCGTGAAACTCGAGGAAGCTATCGATCAAGGCGGGTAGGTCGGCTCGTCGGTTCGCAAGACCGGGCAGCTGGAGAGCGATCACGTTCAAGCGGTAGTAGAGGTCCTCGCGAAACGCCTTCTTGTCCACCGCTTCCTTGAGGTCGCGGTTGGTGGCGGCGATGATGCGCACGTTCGACTTGCGGGTCTTGGTTTCCCCCACGCGCTCGTAGCTGAAATCCTGCAGCAGGCGGAGCAGCTTGGCCTGGATCTCCAGCGGGAGGTCGCCTATCTCGTCCAGAAACAAGCTGCCTCCATCCGCGGCGTCGACCTTTCCCCAGGTGTCTTTGACGGCTCCGGTGAAGGCTCCTTTGACATGTCCGAACAGTTCGCTCTCCAGCAGCTCCTTGGAGAGGCTGGGACAATGCACGACTACGAAGGGACCGCTGCTGCGATCGCTGGCTTCGTGTATCCGCCGAGCCAATACCGTTTTGCCAGTGCCGCTGGGGCCAAGCAGAAGAATGTTGGCGTCCGATCTGGCGGCCTTGTCCGCCATGGCGTAGAGGTCCTGCATGCTCGGCTCCTTGGATTCGAAGATGAGAACGGGATCGGTGGTGGCGAGTATGGTCTCCAACTCCTTGACACGGGAAACCAGCTTGCTCTTTTCCTCCAGTTTCTTGAGCGCCTGGCGAATCTGCTCGGGTACGAATGGCTTGGGCACGTAGTCGAAGACTCCCTTGCGGGTGGCTTCGATCGCCGTCTCCACGGAGGAATAGGCGGTGAACATGATCACTGGCATGTCGTGACCGGCCTCGCGAATCCGATCGTAGACCTCCAATCCGTTTTCGCTCTCAAGGCGGAGGTCGAGGAAGATGGCGTCGACTCGGTCCTCCTCCACAATTCTCAAAGCCTGCTTGCCGTTGTAGGCGTTCAGGGCTTTGTGCCCCATGGTCTTGAGGGTCAGGGACGTGGTCTTCTGGATATTCGATTCGTCGTCTACGATCAGGATATTCATAAGCTAGTGTATGCCCTTAGCGCGATCTGCTAGGACTGCCCAGCGTAAAGCGGGACGGTCCTCGGGTTTTCGGAGTGGGCGACGGTTTCCAACACGGTATTGATAAACGCTGCACGCTCAAGCGTCTTCGACGTTCATCTTTTCGGAGCCGGCTCCGACTCGCCGATATGCCTCGCTGTATCCCGACGAAAAATACGAAGGCGTACTCGGGTGAGTACGAAGGTCATGGCAGGAGGTTTCGCTTGATTTGGCGGGAGTCCTGCTACTGGGTCGCCGAGGTTGATTCAATCTGGTTGAACGCAATGAAAACAGCGAGCGATATGGCGGAGAGGAGCGGCGGCTCGAGAGCAGCGGCGAAGCATCCTGCCAGGCTGGGCGCTTCGGTTGTCACGAGGAAATCAATACGGACTGCGCGCAGTTCTGGGGCGAATCGACGTCTCAGCTGGGCGAGCCGTTTGGCGAAGCGCTTCGTCGCGGGGCTTGGACTGATCGGCCTGGTGGCGGCTCGGGGCGTGGAACCGGTTGAGACGCCGAGCCAGCTTTCGATGAGCGAATCGGCAGCGGACGGGCGCGAGGTCGTTTCCTTTCCGATACAGTTGAAGGCGGCGAGGGAGAGGCGTCTGCCTGCGGACTGGCAAGCGGGCGCCCAAGCCCCCTATTTGCTCATAAAGCTGAGCGCTATCGCGGAGCCGTATGTGGCCCCGATGAGCATCGATACCTCCATTTTGCATGGTGATGACAGATCGGATACGGGCAGCAGCGCGGTGCAGCTGCGGAGCCATAGCTGGCATCAAGGGCTTTTCCTTCCGGATCTATCGCATTTGCCAAGGGGGCATTCCGTCGAATGGGCGGAGTTTCACGCGCACGTGCAATGGGTGGAGCGGGAAGGGCCGGCGAGCATGAGGTTCTACAGAATGCTGAAGCCTTGGAACGAAAACGCCTCCTGGACGGACAATGGGCTCGATTCCCAGCTCGTCCTTTGGGATGGCTTGAGGAAATCGGTAGACTACTCGGACGACCCCTTCAGCCGGTGGTCGTCGGGAGGGAACGCTCTGCTCGCGGGGCCACTGATCGTTCCCGGTTTTGGATCGATGGTCGCAAGCTGGTTGGACGGATCCGAGGCCAATTTCGGATTCCTGGCCCAACTCAGCGGAGAGGCGACTCAGGTCAACCTCTCGTCCAGCGAGACTCGGCGCGAGCGGAGCGAAGACTGGATACTCTCCGGAGGCGGCGAACCCATCGAGCTGGAGTTCGAGGTCGATCCCGACGCCCTCTGGCGAATCTGTCCCAGCAGCAAGGACTTACGGGAGGCCTGGCTCGTGCTCGCTGCGCGAAACAGCGGGGGAAATCCCATGCCGATCGCGTCGGTGGAAGTCGAAGGGAAACGCATGGCCTGGTCCTTCTCTCAGGGAGCGCTCACGGTGACGGGGTTGTCGGAGCTCTTGCGGGATCGGCTGGCGGACGCCGACGAAACTGCTGCTTTCCACCTCACAGTCCGAGCCCGCCCTGGTCTGGCCATCGCTGGAGCCGCGGCGGATGAGGCGAACAGGCCCCGCTTAAGCGTGGGGCTGCCGGAGAAGGAACGGCATTCGCTATTCGATCACGCGATAAAGCCTCGTAGTGGCGTATACACTACAGTGGAGAATGGCCATCTGTCCTATGGGGGCGAGCGCTTGCGCTTGTGGGGCACCTTGGGACGAGGCGACGCGGACAGGCTGCGCAAGATGGGCTTCAACGCATGGAGGCTGTGGCCCATGGGTGTAGGGGGTTACGATTCTCGGTTCGGTGGCGCGGGCAAGTTGCCGGCCATCGTTCCTGGCGATGGCTCGGAGATGGATACCTTGGACCGCGCGGTGGCCGACATGAAGGAGAGCGGCATCTTCATCATGGCAACGCAACTGATGGGCATGGTGCCGGTACATGCCTTGCTAGCGGATGATTCCTTCGTCTCTCAAGGGGAGGATTGGGAGCAGTGGAAGGGGGCCATCGCAGCGAGCGAAGTGTCCAACGGGCCGCGCTTGTTCGCATTTGTGGACGAGCGTCTGCTTGAGGCCCGTCTGGCCCACATCGAAAACGTGTTGAATCACGTGAATCCGTATACGAATCGTCGATACGCGGAAGAGGAGGCGATCGCTATTTGGGAGCTGAACAACGAATTCGGTTTCGTGCCCCGCCTGCTTGAAGGAGACTACCAGAGCTGGCCGGAGTACTTCCGATCGAAGCTGCGCCAGCGATGGAACGCTTGGGTGCTCGAGCGCTATCGATCCGAAGGCGAGCTGCTGCAGGCGTGGGACGCTCTCAGCGACGGTGAGACTTGGGGAGCGGTGCGACTGGGGCCGAGTTTCGCGCAGCGCCAGGGCTTCTCCGAACAGCGCGCCTCGGACTTCGTGCGCTTTGTGATCGAGCTGGCTGACCGGCATTACCAGACCCTGCGGACCCACGCTCGGGCCCAGGCTCCCGAAGGAGTCGGCGTGGCGGTCGCGCCGTTTAGCTTCGACACCCAGTATCGGCACAGCATCCCCTGGCTCTATTCGCAAAGCCGTAGCGATGTTGCCAGCTTTGGAAACTATTTCTGGACCATGGGAAGCGAGCTTGGCGAACGCCCCTCCGCGAGCGTCATGGACAGCCTGACGGTGCACGGAAAGCCTACCATCATCTACGAAACGAACCGCGCCCGTCCCAGCCCTTTCCGAGCGGAGTATCCTCACAAGCTGGCTGCCTTGGCCTCCTGGCAGGATTGGGATGCCGTTTTCTTTCACTACTGGCAAGGGGACAAGGCTAGCGACCTTTCGTACCTGCTCGCTGACATGCCGTATCCAACGATTGAGCACTATTGGAGCGCGGTTCATCATCAGAGCGACCCGGTGATGACCTCCGCCATGGCCATCGCTGGACGGTTCTTTTTGCAGAACCGTCTGCCAGCCGGGCCTCAACCCGTGAGGTACCATTTCGGGCCGGATTCGATCTTCAGCTACGAGTTCGCCAGCGGGCCCAGCGTGGGCAACGCCGCCTTCGAGCAAGGGGCCAGGATCGTCTTCGACGACGTGGCCGGCGAACACTGGAGCGAGGGACGGAATCCGCAGCCAGGGACGGGGCAAGTCCGATCAGGCGAAGCGGTGTTGTGGGATTGGGAAAACGAGCGTCTGGTCATCGACACGCCGACCGCCAAGGCCTACGTCGGTCCTTTGCATGGCGGCTCCTGGCGCTGGTCGGATGGATTCGAGCTGACCAGTCCAGCGCCGTGGATCGCCTTCGCCATGGTGAGAAGCGGCCCCCAGCCCGACGGCGGGCAGCGCTGGCTCGTGAGCTCGGTGGCGGATGCGTACAACAAAGGCTTTGCTATGGAGAAAACGGACTCCAGCGATCCGACCGCACAGGCGAAAGCCATCCTCGAACGAGGCCGCTGGCCGGTGGTGGTGGAGCCGATCGAGTTTCGCTTGAGCTTTCCTGGAAGCGGTCGTCTGACGGTGAAGGCCTACGACTTCGCCCTTAGACTGATCGATACCAGTGCTCCCGTGTCCGGCTTTTTGGATACGCAGGAAGGGGAAAGCGAAACGAAACCCAAGGCGCCGATCTGGATACGGGAACTGATCTGGGAAGAGTCGCCTTAGCGGGCAGGGACGCTCCGAAGCGACTGTTCGAGCCCCGCGTCCTATCGAATGGGAGCGGTACCGATTTCACGCGATTGGATCGACCGAAGCGCGATCAGTATGCGTATTTCTTTTGCGCATACGCGTAGCTGTAGCCTGCGTAGTACGAGGAGCCGGAGCGGTTTCTCGGCATTCCGTTCATGATGATGCGAATAAATCGTTTTTGCCGTTGCTCGAAACGAGCCAGAGATTTCTGCACATAGCTGCTGTCCGCTTTGTTGAAGCGGCAGATGTAGAGGATCTCGTCCGAGTAGCGAGCGAGCCCTTCCGCATCTGGGAAGACGCCTACCGGAGGCGTGTCGAGGATCACCACTTCGAAGGCGCTGCGCAGGGTGCGCAAGAGGTGCGGGAGCTCGCTGGTGGCGAGATTCTCCAGAAGCTTGGAGCTGACGGCTCCGGAGCGGAGCAGCCACAGTCCGGGCTGCACTTCCACCAAGCCGAGATCGGGATCGGTCAGTGGGTCGGAGTTCACCAGTGCGTGCGGGTTGTGCAGTTTCGGAATGATGCCGCGATCGTTCTTCAAGCCGAAGATCTTGTGCAGGCAAGGGCGGCGAAAGTCCGCGTCGACCAGCAGCGTCTTTTTCCCGTATTGAGTGCAGGACGACGCGAAGTTGCTTGCCACGAAGGTCTTGCCTTCGCCTGGCACAGTGCTGGTGACCAGGTAGGTCTTGGAGAAGGCTACCGTTTCCGCCGGTGAGATGTTGGATTGGATGCTGCGAAAAGATTCCAGCACCGGCTGGGCGGACTGGTGGGCCACGATGAGATCGCGGTCGCGCCGGCGGATGCCCCGCGATCGAGGTATCTCGCTGAGCAGCTCTCGGTTTTCCGAGTGTCCGATTTCGCTGTAGGATTTGATGCGCCCGTCGATGCTTGCCAATACCACTGGGAAGCCCAGAAAGAGGGAGCCACCCAGCCCGACGGATACGATGAGCACCAGCCCGAGGTTGGGTGAAACAGGCTTGATCGGTAGGGAGGCGGGATCCACGAGTTTCACGTTCGGCTCGTCCAGCTGCTTGGCCAGATCGGTTTCCTGCTTGCGCTCCAGCACTTTCAGGTAGGTCGCTTTGGTGGTTTCAAGTTGACGCTCCAGCGCTTCGTATCCAGCGGCGAGCTCGTCCAGGCGAAGCGATTCCTGCTCGACCTGGGTCAACTCCTCGCGAAGTCGTTCCTCGTCCTCGATCGCCTTTTCTAGCTGCAGGGTGGCGATGCTGTGGATTGCTTTCGCTTGCTCGTCGAGCACGGAATTCAGCGAATTGATGGCATCCTGATTTCCAATCATGGCCGGGTGCGCTTTTCCGTAGCGTTCGGAGAGCACGCCGCGCTCGACCAGCTTTAGGTCGAGCTCTCGTTGCGTTTCCATCATTTCCGGAGACTGGGTGGCCGCAGCGAGCTTTTGCAGGTCGCCGTCCTGGTAGATGGCGTCGATCTGCTGACGCTGCGAGGTGAGCTCGATCCGTTTCAGGCGGGCCTTGGTGTGAGCGTCGTCCAACTGTCTCAAGCGCTCGATGACGATGTTCTGCTTGTCCTTGAGGGCTACTAGGTTGTTTTCGAGACGGTAGCTTTGCATCCTCGACTCGAGGCTGGCGATCTCCGACCCAAGATCTTCGGACTTCTGGGCAAGAAATGTATTCGCAGTCTCAATACTCGAATCGTTGGATCTCGCCAGGCCGTCGACATAGACCTTCGCCATGCGGTCAGCGATCAGTTGGGCGGCGAACGGATTGCGGTGGGTGACGGTGATTCGGACAAACATGGTGTCTTTGACTCGCCCCACCCGAACCGTTTCGTTCAGCAGGCTAGCCGCCTTTTCTTCGATGCTCTTGGGCGGAGCTTCCGTTTGTGGAACGAGCATGCTCAGGTAGCGTTTCGCTTCGTTCTTGACGGTCTTCAGCAGGTTCGTCTGCGGTGGGCCTTCTCCTGGGATCAGTCCGTAGCTCGCGAGGACCAGCTCCAGTTCCTCCTCGGAAAACGATTTCGCGACCTCGGCGAGAAAGGACGACGTGGTCAGCTGCTCGATCTGAGTGCTCAGAAACGAGTCCAGAAAGTCCTGCTCCACTTCGGTGTTCACCACCTGTTCCACGTTGAGCACCATCTCCTTCGAGCGCTCGACGAGAAGCCCGGCGCTGGTTTCGTACTCCGCTGGCCGTGTGAGCAGGTAGGAAGCGAGAAGCAGTGAGACGCTCAGCGCGATCAGGGCGGAGCTGACCCAACGCTCGCGAATAGCGAGCATCAGGTTGCGAAAGTCGGATGTTGATGATGTATCAGGCATGTTTTCCTATCGTGTAGGTGATTTTAAAATACGCTTTCCGGAACGAAAATGACGTCGTTTGGCCGCACGCGAAACTCCTCACGCTTGTCGGTGCCCTTGAGCAAGGCGGCGACATCGACCACGAAGACCTGTTCCTCGCCGTTTTCGGCCCGACGAGTCACGCGCACCGCGCTGGCTTGGGCGCGGCGGGATGTACCACCAGCTCTGCCGATGGCGGACAGGATGCCCATGTTTTCCGTTGCGAGGGGAAACCGAATCACGCCCGGGTCGTTGACTTCACCCACTACCGAAACCTCGTGCAGATAACGTTCGTCGATCGCTAGCGAAACCTTTGGGCGCTTGAGAATGTCTCTGTCGAGATACAGCTTTTCGATGAGCTGCTCGGCATCCTGCACTGTGAGACCGCCGATCGTGACCGTACCGAGCAGCGGTATGGAAACTTTCCCTACGTTGTCCAATTGACTTTCTTCGATGCACAGACCGGGTTCGTCGAAGACCGTGATGCTTATGATGTCTCTTGGAAGAATCGGGATGCTGGTATGGGAGGTCTCGGCGGCATGGACACAGGCGTATCCAAACGTCAATGCGGTGACAAGGCGTAGAATCAAAGGCATGGGTGTGGTTCGAGCGCGTTTCATCGGCTATGGGATCGTTGGTTCGGGCTTCGGTTGTCGATCAAATCTACGTCGCTACTTCGCTAGGCCCGGTTTGCGAATCATCTGACTCAGGTGTCGGCGAGCGTTTAAGAGGAACCAGTGAACCCTGCTGGAGAGCTTGGCTTTGCTGATGCCGGGCTCCACGCCGGGATAGATCATCTGGCGCGTATCCATGCAGAAGACAGGCATGTCGGAGGCATTTGAGATTTCGATGGCTTGGGTGATGGAGCTCTCGATGAAAAGGCGCGATCGGGTTCGTTTGTAGACCTCGGCCTTGTACGACCCGTGGGAGCGAGCCTTGCGCCGGGCCTGGGCGTCGGGCAGATCCATCATGACGAGCTCCTTGTAGACCACGCCGTGCTTTTCGAGCCACGCTTCCGTGAGGTCCCGGTACTTCTCCAAGCGGCAGGTGACGAGTCGACCGATCGGCTGGCTTGGCAGGTTGAAAGGAGGCACTGACGAGATAAAGTCCCGGTACCGGTCGCCGTCGTCGTTCTCCATTTCGCTCGGGTCGCGGCAAAGCACCCCATCGATGTCCACGCATGATTCCTCCAGCAGGTCGTGGTGCAGTATGTTCCATTCGAATACGCGTGGCGTATCGAGCAGCTCGCAAGCGTAGTCCACCATGGTTTGAGTCCCCGGGCGGACGTAGACGGCACCGTACAGGATAGTGTGCTTCCGACTTAGTTCGCTCAGGCTTTGCTTCACCTTCGAAAGCTGGCCCCCGGACCTGAGACTGTCATCAACGACCAGGACCTTGAGCCCCTCGCGCTTCAGATCGATCTTGCGACCCTTGAATCTCGGGCCGGTGCTGAGAATCCTGCCATCCAGGTAGCCCTTCACGTCGGACATGGGCACGTTTGTATAGAGGGCGAGGAGATTGGCGACCAGCAGCCCGCTGCGGGGAACTCCTACGATAAGGTCGAGATCCCGTGGAAGCTCATGCGTCCATTGGACCAGTTGATCGCAAAGATTGCTAACGCTTCGGTAGTTCATAGTGTAATGATCGATCTAATACGCTTTTGCAACGGTTTGGCGCAGGGTTGAGACAATATGGGCCTAGCGGCGCAAGCTTGTCGCAAATGCTGGTTTAAGAGTTGGTTAGGATTCAGGAAGTGGCTTCGCTAAAGCAAGTGACAGACCATTGCGGCGGCCCTTACGGAGAGGCGCGTAACAGGATGGCAAATTAGGTGGCTTGATCAAAATGAAGCGGCGAATCGCAATTTTGGATACGGAATTCGAGCAGGAATGAGGGCGGTTTGTGGCATGTCGATTGCTAGCTGGGCAGGCGCTACGCTGGACAGGAGTTTCGCCCGATGTGGCGCTCGTCGAAGGTGAACGCTTATGCCTGTCGGCAATCCAGAATGAACGTAGTTGGAATGAAATACACGAGTAGACGATTACCCTTATGAGACCTACGGTTGCAGACTCGCTTTGGTACCCGCGGCCGAACGTTTTCGTGGATACGCGGCTCTCGCCGGACAGGGACGTGGCCAACGAGTGGGGCAGGCGGGAGCGTCTCTATTTTCTGCTAGTTCTCGGGCTCGTCTCGTTTCCCAGTACGTCGCTTTACTATGCGGCTCCAGTTGTCGCGCTTTTGTTGCTTCGCACTCCAGGCGTGGTGGCGTGGTGCGCAAAATGGTGCATGGCGCTGGCCTTTCTGAGTTTTGTTTCCTTCAGCTTTCTACTCGCCAGAGGAGTCGAGTTAAGTCTCCCAGCGGCAGCGTTTTATCCCGTCACGCATGGCGTCATGCTGCTGCTGCCCGTGTACGCTCGCTTTTTGCCGAGAATGAACGAGGAGAGCTGGCAGTGGCTGCTCAAGGTGCTGGGCGGATGGCTCATTTTGCAATCGGCGATAGGCGTTATGCAGTTCGCGCTGGGGCAGAATGGAGACATGGTCAGCGGGACCTTTGGATTCTTCGACGTGTTTCGCGGGTCGGTCACTATTTCCCAGGTCATGTTTACCTGTACGGTGTTTCCTGTAAGCCTCGTACTTCTCGCCAGCGGGAGAAGGCGTTGGTTAACCCTAGCCGCCCTTTCGGGGCTTTTCGCAGCGATCCTGGCTCAGTCCGGCCACCAGACGATCTTTCTCTTCGCTTCGGCGGTAGCGCTCGCGATCCTGCAGGGTAAGCGAGTGAAGCTGATGCTGGGAGTCGTGCTGATCGGGGCGCTGTTTGCCATCACCTTGTTGAGTTTTCACCCGACGACGCTTGAGACCACGCATAGCTGGTACCGTAAAACCATCGTTCACGAATCGCCCAAGAAGAACGTGGCCCTGGCGGGCATCGATGAACTGGGAAATCCGAGCGCGTTTTTCTTTGGCGTAGGCCCGGGGCAATTCTGCAGCCGGGCCGGCTTGATCGCATCCGGCAAGTACCTCACGGTGAGCTTTCCTTCGTTTCTGGTGGAGCCGTCCCACGCGTATCGGGAGATCATCGAGCCGCAGCGAAAGCGCTACAAGGAAGTGGGAGAAAGCAGCGCCATCGCCCAGCCCTACGCCTCGGCAATTGCGATCCCTTTGGAATGGGGCGTGCCAGTGGCCGCGACGCTGCTCTTCTTTTTCGGGCGGACCCTGTTTCGCAACATAGCGGTCCTGAGGAAGAGCGACGGCGAGCGAGCCCGATTGGCCTATGTCGTTTCAACCGTTCTGATGGCCTTCTTCCTCTGCTGCTTCGTGGAGAACTACGTGGAGTTCGTGCAAGGCGTGACCATCCCGGCGCTGCTGCTTTGCTTGGCTGGTCAGCGTATCCAGAAGTTGGGGAAGGACACCGCCTAGAAACTCGCGGTTTCTCCGGTTCAGGTGGAGGTTTTGGCCAGTTGCGGCGAGACGGCTAGTTTTGGCGGCAGCTCGCCAGTCGAGCGCCGATAGATGACGGCGAGGCGCTCTACGTATCGTTTAGGATCGCAGCTCATGAGTGCGAAGTTGTATCCATTGACGCTGAGCAGCGCGGTCTCTCTCTCGAGCGTTCGCGGGTTCTGATTCAAAAAATCGGCGAAGAGTTCGGCGCGTTCTCCAGGGGCTACGAAGGCGGCTTGGCGTTTCTGGAGCTCCTTGGAAAGGGCGGCCTCTTGGGAGAGCAGCACGGGGACGCCTCGGCCGGCCGCATCGATGATGCTGTTTCCAAATCCTTCCCAGCGAGGAAGGTGAATGTACACGCTGGCGTTGTTGAGAACCTCCGCCTTTTCCGAGCCGTACACGGGATCGCGCAAGGCGACGTTCGAAGGCAGCGACGTTTCGAAGTCGCGGAAGGAGGCGCTTGAGGGTCTGGCACCGTAGAGGTGGAAGGAGAAGGACGGACAGCGCTTAGCAACCTGGCAAATCAGGTCTAGCCCCTTGTGCTCCACATCGAACCGGCCGAGGTAGACGGCGGTCCTTTGCCGGACTTTTCCTTCCCATGAAAAGGTGAGTCCCGTTTCGTCAAGGCTTGGGTTGTGAAGGACGGCGCACGATCTCTGCTTCGGGGCGAATGCTTGGACCTCTCCGACCTCGTCCCCGGTCAGGCAAATGACCGTATCCGCGTTTTGGATCAAGCGCCGCTCGTGCGCCACCGCGTAAATCGACTTCAGAGCTCGGTTACGCTTAAGAATATGCGGCGAAAGTCCTCCGGCCGGATGGGCGATGTACTTGGTTTTGCGATACAGTCTGATAGCGGAGAAGAGTAGGGCGTTTCGGTAGTGAAAAACGGAGTAGACGTGTAGCAGGTCCGGAGCGTTCTCCGATTTCAGTTCCCGGATCAGGACTGGCAGAGAGGTGGTTTTGTCGAGGACCAGAAGGCGTATTCCGTTCTGCTGAGCGAAACTCACCGCCTCAGGTCGTGCGGACTCGAAAAGAGCGATGGTAGGGCGGATGCCGTAACGGTTCTGCATGGCCGCCGTCTTCCAGATGCGGTTGCTGATGCCATTGGTCGATTCGACCGCTGGGTTGGCGCTGAGATGCCAAACGTTCATCGCGTTGAAGCTCTCTGCCTAGCTAGCTCCCGCAGGTAGCTGATAAGCGATACCGCTCTGAGGTACCAGAGCGTGGCCATCACCGGGAGAATGAGCATAGGAGCTTTGCCGGGCTGGACTTCCGACAGTTTGCGAAACGCCCTGATGGGATCAAAGGGGAGGAGGCAGCGCGTGAGCTTGTTTCGAATCATCGGAGCGTGGCGTCCGCTGTCGTTGCCGATCGCCACGCTGCCTTGGGAGGTTCGTCTTTCCTTGCGGACCAGCTGGGAGAAGCCGCGAGCGGGCTTGTGGACGATGGCTTGAGGGCAGTAGCTGATCAGGTAGCCCTGGCTGCTGGCAAGTTTCGTCCAACGAACGTCCCCTCCGCTTCTGATCGCTGAAGGAAACGGACCAAGGGTTTCGAACACCTCGCGCTTGACGAACAGGTTGGCAGTCGCGGCGAAACCGAAACGAGTGATGGTGCGTTCGTTTTGAATGTTTTTGATCGAGTCCACAATCTCGCCGAGCGAGGGCCGCGCTGAATAAGTGAATACGACATTCCCTCCGAGCAGGTCGCAGTCGTTTTCCACCATTGCTCGCAACCCGGTTATCAGCCAGCTTTCAGACGGTACGCAGGACGCGTCGAGGAAGATGAGCACGTCACCGATGGCGTTTACGACGCCGAGATTGCGGGCGGAATAGGGACTGGAATCGTGCGAAAGCTCCTGCAGGAAGTAAACGTCGTCATGAGCTTTCGCGACGGATTCGGTTTCGTCGCTCGACCCATTGTCCACCACGATGACCTCTGTATTGGGAAGCTGCTCGAGCTGCGGCCTGAGCGCTTTCAGCGTTTGCTCGAGCAGGCGGGCGTCGTTTTTGACCGGTATTATGATGCTGGCTTTCAGTCGACGAACCATCGTCTCGAAGTCCGTAATGGGATCGGTTTCGATGGTCGCTCCTCTTGTCGGTCCTGTATTCATGATGTGGAGCAAGACGGTTAGGCGGTGGCCTTTTCGGCAGTCGGCGTTCGTATGAAATCGATGATCTCCTGCCACATCCTGTCCACGCTGCCCTTTCGAGCGGTCTCCGCGATGCGGAGGCGTTGAATCAGGTTCTCGCGGGAATCCGATGTGAGCAGGTAGTCGATGCGGGCTCTCAGTTCCGTGGGAGAGATGTCGACGTCGACGAGGCATTCGGAGCAATCGTAGTCCTCGAAGAGCATGCGGTACTTATGGCTCCAGCTGGTGCCCAGCGAAGGCACGGCTTGAGAAAGGGCGTTGACCAGGCCGTGGAAACGGGAGCCGATCGTCACGAGCGCCGTGGAGATGATCGCTTTTATCTTGAAGGGATCCTCTTCGAGCACGATTTCCGTGTCCGGATACTTGGCCTGCAGTTCCCTGGCCAGTACGATGTCCTGACCGGAGCTGTCATGGATGAGCAAATACGGTTTCGTATTTCGACTCTTGAGGTGGCTTAGGCTGCGCGAGAGAAACTCCCGGTACGTGTCCCCGGTTTGGGATTCGGTGTGGGTGACCATTTTGTAGTTGGGTATCACGCACGCTCTGCCCACCAAGTCCTCGCGCGTGCTGGTGGCATGCCTACGGGTGGTGAAGTCCGGCGACAAGCGCAGCTTGCTGGGCTCGACGAAGGGAAGGGCCGCTTCGAAGGAGAGGCGATCTCGGGCGAAAAGGAGGTCGGCGGTGTTGGCCAGTCTCGCGAAGGCTTGTTGACAATCATCGCTTTGGAAGGGACCGATCTGTTGCGGCAGGAGAACGACCGCCCCCCCTCGCTTTTTGATCTGTTCGTAGTAGACGGCGGAGCGCAGGATCCTCTCCGCCCCGAAGGCTTCGCCGTACGCGTATCCGGCCAGATCGAGCGCGATGTCGATATCCGATGGGAGCAGGGAGTCGGCGTCGCGCGCCTTTCGAGCCCACTGCAGCGAACCCACCGTCTTGGTGAGGAGACCGGATCCGGATACGTCCGGCGCCTTGACGCTGGTGGAGCGCTTCTTTTGGCAGCCGTAGAAGGTGGCGAGTCCGTTGAGCATGTTGCGAACGACATAGGGCTGGTTCGCGTGCAGCCACACCACATTCCTCAGACCTAGGGCGCTCTTCTGCTCAGCGGTACCGTGCAGGTGGTTGATGGCGAGCTGGCAGTTCGGCAGGCGCTCCCTCAGTTCGAACACGGCGGTTCGGAGCATCAGCTCGGCCCCTTTGTTTCGAAACGCGGCTCCAGTGAGCTCGATGGTTCGGTATGCCTTTTTCTTCATCGCGTAGTCCTATGTTTGATACGTTCTAAGGTTCTCCAACGACTGCTTCTGCGATCGCGGGACGTGACCCGTGGGATCGGGGTAGCCGAAGGCGATCAGCATGATCACCCTCTGGTGCGCCTTGAGGCCAAGCTCTTTCGCCATGGTTCGCTCCAGCGGCTCGATGTCCGGCCAGTTGATGCAGCACGAGCTCAGACCCTGCGACTCCAAGGCGAGCACGAACGACATCGCGGAAAGGGAGGCGTCGATATAGATGACGTGACGGTCGCGCTCGGAGAAGTAGGCGCTTTGATCTCCGATCAGCACCGCGAGCGCGGGCACGTTTTGCGAATAGCCCTTGGTGCCGTTCGGAATCGCGGCGATGCGGCTGGCCTCAGCGGGATTGTCGAAAATGCGGTAGTGGTAGGGCTGACGATTGCAGGCGCTGGGGGCCTGGGCGGCGACTTCCAGGGCTTGGTCGGTGAGCGATCGCGGCACGGTCTTGGGGCGGTACCACCTGACGGAGCGGCGTCGAACGCTGAGAGCCCTCAGGGCATCGTAGTCTACGCTCGGCCCGGAACTCAGATCGCGTTGATAGGGCGTTCTCGGATCCTGGGATGCCGGTTCGCCGCTTCGCATGAAGCGATTGCGGGCGCCTCGAACTTCGTCCCGATTTCCCACTGCGTAGAAGTATTCGCCCAGCACGTCGCGGGACCACTGGAGTTCGTCCTTGTACGTCTCCGCGTGGGGCCCGCTCTTGAGGGAAAGGTAGGCCTCAACCGTCTCGTCGATGTAGTCCACGGCGAAGACCTTTCTCCGGGGGCGCATGATGAGGCCTTTTTCGAGCCGATGCACGTTGCGGCGAAGGCCGTACACCGACGCGGACGCGGAAGCGAGGCTTTGCTGGTAGACCAGTTTCCCTGCCAAGGTGGTTTGCTGCTCGCGGGAGAAGGCGGACGAGCCGAGGGCGTAGTAGAGGGCGCTGAGGACCCGGGAGCGAGCGGCCAGTCGCAGGGGAGCGTTGCGCAGCGGCTTGATCACCTCCGAGTTCAAGCGCTTGAAGAACGCGTAGGTGGCGGAACCGCGACGGATGCCCGCGAGAGCGAAGATCGATTTCACATTTTCCATGGTATTCAGGAATTGGATGCAGGGCTAACCATTGCGGGCAGCTTCTTGAAGTCTTTGAAGGGGGTTAGCAGAGCTTTAGTCATCATAAGGCCGGTACGGCTGGTCCTCTTGTAGGAGAAGCAGGCGAGGTAGGACGAGATGGTGTAGGAAACGACGGTGGCGATAGCGGCTCCCGTGGCTCCATAGCGCGGAATAAGGACGAGGTTTAGACCGACATTCGCGATGGCCCCCAATCCGTGACGCACCAGGGAGAAGATGAGCAGGCGTTCGGAGATGAGCCATTTCGAAAGCACAGCGGCCATGAAGATGGAGGGACAGGCCCAGATGTGGATGCGCAGGATGTCCGCGGCGCGAGCGTAGGCGGGATCGAAAAGCGTGTTGATCAGAAGTCCCGAGGTGAGGGTCACCGCTAGGGCGATGCCAAGGGCCAGCAGGACCATGATCCGGTAGAGACGCTGCATCTTCTGCTGATAGATGGCGCTGTCCTGCTTCTTGTACCGGATGATGGTGGGGAACAGCGACGCAGCCAGGGCGGTGGGGATGAAGTACCAGACTTCGGAAAACTTGACCGCGACCGCGTAGATGCCGACCTCGGTGGTGTCGAGCATTTCGGCGATCATCACTTGGTCGATTCTCAAATAGATGATCGATCCGATGCCAGAGAGAATCAAGGGCCAGGATTGCTGCAGCAGCGACTTCGCGCGTTTCCAGCGGAAGCTCCAGCGCGAAATGCTCGATCCGCTGGATTGGTACAAATAGACCAGAGCGAGGGAGCGCGCGATGTATTCGAAAAGCGTTACAAGAACGAAAGCGATGAGCGGTCCCTTCAGAACGATCAGCAGGATCTTGAGAAGGGCGCTCACGATCTGCGAGTAGGCGGTCGCTCGAGTGGTCGTTTTCGCGTCGAGCTTGGATTGGAAAAAGAAACCGATCACGCCCAGCGAGTCGAAAAGCATGCTGATCGAGAGCAAGGAAATCAGCAGCTGGTTGGCCTGTGCGCTTCGTCCCCAGGTGAAAGCCAGTATGGCCGCTATGCCTAGCAGGGACCCACCGACTTTCAGGGCGAAAACGGTGCCCAGTATTTCGTCGGCTTTCTCCTTCTCTTCGATGAGGTCCCGCACCGCGATGCCGTTGATGCCCAGATAGGTGAAGGCTCCGAACAAGCCCACGAAAGCGATCACGTAGCTGAGCTCGCCGAAAAGCTCCGGACCGAGGTAGCGGGCCAGCCAGATGTTGACGAACAAGGCGAGCAGCAGAGTGATGCCGCGCTCGCCTACCAGCCAAGCGAAGTTGTTGAGCACCTTCTTGGCTCCGGGCGAGTTGAGGGCTCCTCTGAGGAAGCCGGGGATAGGTAGCTTGGTCGCGTAGCTGCGCATGGAATGGAGACGCTACAAGGAGAGTGGCGTCGGGCTTTTTTCGAGCTGGTTCGTTGATGCGTTGGGCTCTTGCTTGCGTGGGTGGATGGCCCGTTCGTACAAGGCTTCAAAGGAATCGATCTTGCTGTCCCATGTGTGGCGATCCCGGACCGCCTTTTTAGCTGCCTGGCTCTTTTGGGCGTGAAGGGCGGGATTGGTCGTCAGCTCTCGCATGGCCATGGCCATCTTGTTGATGACGTAGCGCGAAGCGATCGGATCGATGATGTAGCCGCAGGACTGGTCGACCTGTGTCGCTGGACCTCCGGCGTCGAGGCAAACGACGGGTACGCCCGTCGCCATAGCTTCGATACAAACCCAGCCGCCCGAGTCGTGAAGACTGGGATGAAGCAGGGCGATACTGCCCGAGAGGCGCTTTAGGTAGTCGTTGCGGGCGACATGGCCGCGGAAGATTACGCGATCGGTGAGTCTGAGCCGTTTCACTAGGGTCCACAGATTCTGTCGCTCGGGGCCGTCGCCGAAAATCTCGAGAGTGGCGTCGAGATCGCGGCACTTCGCGAAGGCCTGTATGGAGAGATTTATGCCTTTCCAATGTATCAGGCGAGCGGATACTATGAAGCGTGCGGGGCGATCGGGCGTTTTCTTGATTGAACTGCTAGCGGGCATGAGTCCCTCGTCCAGGGCGGATTCGCCGATTATGGATACGCGTTTCGCTCCTAAGGAGCGGGCTCTCTCGGCGGTGGATCGCGTGGTTGCCACTACGGCTGCGGCCGAGCGTATGGTCCGTTTCATGGCAGGATCGCGCTCGCTCAGGCCTTGGGCTAGGCTCCTCACGCGTTCGGTGATCCGGCCGCGCAGGGTTAGGGTCTTGATGAACCCTTTTGGGGTGGCGTCCGCCCCGCCGACCGGTCCGAAGATGAAGGGGATGCCCATGCTCGCCAAAGAGCTCGGAGTCCAGTAGCGAACCAGCGTGACATGCTGAATGACATCCGGCTTGAACGCCAGGATGGCATCCTGGGCCCATTGGGCGATCTTTCGCTGCCAATAGTAGTAGTAGAATTGGATGGTGAATGATTTGATCCCGTGGTCGTAGTAGGGCCGAGGCGAGCCATAGTAGGAGAACTCGAGATTCTCGATGTCGCCATGCTCGTCGAGATGCTGCTCGATCCCTTTCTGGTTGTATCGGTGGGTCAGCACGTGCACGTGATGTCGCTTGGCGAGACGGGTCGCCACTGCCCAGCCCACTCCAGGTTCCGAGCCCCGTCCGGGGCCGCAAGCGAAAGCTGATAGAAGAATTCTCATGGCGTATGCTAGTTTTCTGTCTCCAGGGCGAGTTGTCGGGAGGGGACCCGGTTAGAGCTCAGGTAGGATTTCAACACTTCGACAATGGGCGAGGAGCCGCCGAAATGGGCTAGGTACCGGTCACGATTTCGTTGCCCCCAAGCGGACCATTGCCCGTCGTTTTCCAAAGCGAATTGCAGGGCGTTTTCCAAGTTTGAAACCATGTCGCCATCGATTGAATACAGGACTCCTCCGTGCTCGCGACCCACCACGTCCGAGTTTCCCCTCCAATCGGATATGACGATCGGCAGCCTCCACATCATGGCTTCCACGGTGACCCGTCCATAGGATTCGTAGGGAGCGATGGAGGGAAAAACGAAGAGATTGGCCCGGCCGAAGGCTGCGCTTTTGGCTTCGTCCCTCACGAGGCCGAGCAAAGTGACGCGGTCTTGGATCCCGAGGCGTATCAGATCGCGTTGAATCGTCTCGATGCTCAGCGGGGGAAGCGGCTCTCCGGCGAGCTCGAGATGAGCCTGAGGGAATCGAGCAGCGATCTTCGCGAAGGCCTCAAGCAGGTAAGGCGTGCCTTTGTCCAGGCAAAGATGCCCCATGTAGAGCAGTCGCTGCTCTTCGGAGCTTCGGCTGAGGTGGTCTTCCGAGAACTGGTCCGGCAGCTGGTGGGGCAGGACTTCGATCTCCTCGATCCCGCAGCTTTGGGGATCGCGGCGGTTGTAGGGAGTCATTACGATGGCGGCGCTCGCTTGACGGTAGAGCGCTGCGGCGAGTTTGGAGAGCAGGTCTCCCTGCAGTTTTCGATTGGCGAAGCCGGCTGCGTGGAAGCGTAGAACCAGCTTGCGCGCCGCGATCAGGATGAAGGGCAGGAGAATGAGGTCCCGCAAGATTGGCACGCTTTGCGGACCGCCCACCGGATAGACCAGCAGGTCGATCGGGCCTTTCACGCGCAGTTTGAAAAGACGGAAGACTACCCGGGCGGATTCCAGGAGCTTGTTCAGCCCGACCGCTCGGACTGCCTTGAACTCGGGAGTGAATCTGAACTCCAAGCGATCGGTTTCGACGGAGGCGTCGAGCGACAGGTCGTCTACCAGCTGTTTTATGGAAACGTTCTGGCCACCGAATGGAGGCGGTATTTGTCCTGCAACTACGATGCGCGGTTTTCTGCTGGATGTGGAAAGTGGCATAGGCTAGGTGCGAGCAGGCTGTGGCGATGCAGCGCTGATCGCTTGGTCGCTCTCTCCGTGCCTGGCGCTGGAGGCGGTGCGTCTATCTGTCGATCGTATCCACTTCACCGAGGTCTCCACGCCTTCTTCGAGCGAGAACGGAGCAGGCCCCAGCGCCTCTATGGTTCGTTCGATTTCGCCAGGGACGAGGTAGTCGCTGGTCATGCTGCGATAGCGCGAGCTATTGATGTAGAAAGGCTTGCCCTGGATCATCGAGATCAGGTCTCCTGCGTGGCCAAGAGTTGCGAGGACAGGCCTCGGCACCCGAATCGCTCTGCGGCCATTGAGGGCTCGGCAAAACGCGTTCGCCCATTTGTAGATATCGTCCGCCGGGTCGCTGAGGTAGAAGGTTTCCCTATCCACCACGGACGCTTCGCTTTCCAGAATCACGCGAAGCCAGTGAACGAGATTTCCCACGTATCCATAGCATCGAGTGACAGCCTGACCGCCGGGATGGATGTACAGTCCTCTGGCTGCGATCCGCCAGAATTCGCTCAGGTACCTTTGGTGCCAGGGACCCCAGATATTGGTGGGTCGAATCAAGGTCCAGGCGCAGTCCAGCTTGGCTGCTCGGGTCAGCTTTTCTGTGATGACCTTGCTCTGGCCGTAGACGGTCCCGGGACTGTAGTCTTCCGGACCCTCGGGCGTGTATCCAGGTCCGCATACGAATTGGCTGGAGGTCACAATCAGGCGCTTGATCGACTCGCAGCTCTGGACGGCGGACAGCACGTTCTCCGTGCCCTCGGTGTTCGCCCGGTACCCTTTTTCGACGGTCGTCGACTCATCGCATTCAGCGCGAGCGGCCAGGTGGATGACGTAGTCGGGCTGAAGGCGCTGGAAGAGCTCCTTCAACTCCCGGATCTCGAGAATATCGCAAGGCTCCCAGTTCTCCAGCTGCTTGGAGTTGAGTGGAAGGCTCTTGTCGAGATTCGTCACCTTCCATCCGAGCTTGTCGAAAAAGGCCACGGCGTTGGTGCCGATGAATCCGGATCCGCCGGTTATCAGTAGTTTAGGTTTGGTCATAGGCAAGAGCTGGTGGCGACGTGGCGTGAGTCGCCTGTGTTGGATTTGAGCGTTGGATCAGTGAGAAAAACGGTGCCGAAGCACCTGTAGTGAAAAAAGGGCGACAAAGCGTGGATTGTGCCACAGGTAGCGAAACCAAAGACGCTTTGGCTCCGAGCAAAGACGGAAGAACCACTCCAGCCCGTTGCGCTGCATCCAGGCGGGCGCCTGCTTCTTGTTTCCGGCGATGAAGTCGAATGCCGCTCCGACGCCGATCTGAACAAGAGGCAAACGATCGCGATGCTCGCTCATCCACACGTCCTGCTTCGGGGTGCCAAGGCCGACGAACAGGAGTTGGCAGTCGGAATCGAGGATGCTGGATACGATTTCCTCGTCCTCTTCGGGTTGGAGCCCTCTAAACGGAGGGGAGTAAGCGTACGAGACCTTGAGCTTCGGAAAGCGTGTATTCAGCTTTTGAATCATCTGTTCTATGGTCGTTTCGCTGCCCCCGTAGAAACCGACGGAGATGCCTTCCTGCTCGCACGCCTGGCAAAGACGCAAGGTCAGTTCCGGACCGTAGACCCGCGTGGCGTGCTTGAAGCCGAGCATGTGCTGGGCCCAGACGACCGGCATGCCATCGGCAGTCACCAGGTCGGCTCCGTTGATGATGTTGCGGTAGTTTTCGTCGTCGTAGGCCTCCATGATCGGATGCACCGGCGACACGCACACATACTTGCCCACTCGATGCTGAGACCAGCGCGTGATCTGATCGACAGTGTGAGCGTAGTCGGAGACGTTGACGTCGACCGAGATGATCCGGCACCTGCTGGGCGCGGCAGCCAGGACCTGATTTTGAGCGAGAGCGTATTGCATATGGTTGGCTCCTCTCTAGTAGGCCGTGTTGGGCGACCGAAAGATCTGGGTGAACGTCTTGAAGAGAATGTGGGCGTCGAGAACCGGATTCCACGACTCCAAGTAGGCGATGTCCTGCTGGATGCGCTTGGACATCAGCTCCAGCAGAGCGGTCTCGCCGCGAAGACCTTTGCATTGCGCCAGCCCGGTGATGCCCGGCTTGACGTAATGCCGCGAGGCGTAGGACTGAATCATGTAGACGTACTTTTCGTCCAGCGTCACGGGATGCGGACGAGGGCCGACGATCGACATCTGTCCGATCAGCACATTGATGAATTGAGGAAACTCGTCGAGGCTGGTCTTGCGGAGGAAGGAGCCGAAGGGATAGATCCTGCTATCGTTTCTAGTGGCTTGCCGCAAGGCCCGCTCGCGCTCCGCCTTCTCCGACGTATCCGGATCGTGGTACATGGAGCGGAACTTGAGAATGGAGAACGGCTCGCGATTTCGTCCGTAGCGCTTCTGCTTGAACAGGATCGGCCCCGGGGCTTGCTTTCGTTGCATGACCGCGACCAGCAGAAACAGCGGTGGCAGCACCAGCAGACAGACGGGGATGGAGATCGCCAGATCGAAAACGCGCTTGATGATGCGATTGACGGGATTCTCCAGCGGCTCTCGCTGCAGGGTGAAGAAGAGACGGTTTTCGGAGGAGAAGTGGCTGAGCCGCCGCTCCACCAGGTTCTCCAGCGGGTTTTTTATCACCAATCGGCAGCCGCTCGCTTCGATGGTGCTCACGATGTCTTGGCACCATGACTTCGAGTTGACCATATCCAGCACCACGACATGGGTCGCGTTGTATTCATGGATAGCCCGTCGCAGTTCGTTCGGGCCTCCGACATGGTCGATGCCAGCCGTTCGGGCGTTCTGCGGGTTTGCGTCGAGGTATCCGACGAAATCGGTATCCAGGGCCCGCTCCTCGGCGACCCAATCCTCCAAGGCCTCTATCGAGTCTTCTCCGCCGATGATCAAGTAGCGTTTCTTCAGGTTTCTGGCGCTTGTCGCGACGAGCAGCCATTTGGGCAACACCTTGTTGCTGATGGTGAGAATGATAAACGAAATGCCGAGAAACGACGCCACGAAGGAGCGGCTCAAGGAGTCTTGCTCGAAGGCGAAGAGCACCAGGCTGAGGATGCAGCCGACGAGGAAGCTCTGATAGGCGCCGAGCAGGAACGCGTTGGACCATTGCCAGGCTCCCTTGAGTGGAAGAGAATGTCGCACTCTCCAAAAGGTGGCAAGCATGCCAAGGACGAAGGCGGAAAAGCACAGCGCGTAGGGCGGCGGCTGTCCTTGAAGTTTGTGCGTTAGCTGGAGGAACAGCTCAGACCAAACGATGAAGATCGCGCAGATCACGATGGTCTGTATTGCTATGGTTAAGGTCACCAGACCGTCTTTTCTTGTAGTAGGCATGTTACAGTCGAGTCGGGTTAAGGTTTGGATACGTTGGCAGCGATCGCGACCCAGGCGCGCTCTCGAATCTCTCTCAGAGCAATCCGGAGATGCGTTGGGTCGGCGACGGCATCAGGCTTCGAGTTGGTTCCGCTGGTGATAGCAGGTGAAAGGCCAAGGATCGTTGATTACGTAACTACACTAGAAAGATCGTAGTGAAGTCCTTGTGTATCCTTTCGTTGATTACAAAGGGCGGCTGTCGAGCCCTGCGACTGTAGGGCGTCGGGGCGCGACTCGAGCGAGCAGTTCGGGCGCCTCTTCTCGGAGAAAGAGATTCCTTTTAGGAATCGCGAAGGTATCCGAAAGATTGTTACAAGTGTCGAGGGTTTGCCATGGCGAGAAAATGCCTAGGGTCCGGTGTTCTTCGAGCGGTGTTGAAGGCTGCGGTCTGCTCTTTCGAGATAGTTTGCTTTATATTGAACAGAAAAACCTAGGGTAGTAGTTGAGGTGCGAATACGTAGGGTGTTTAGGAGCTAGATTGAAAATGAACACGGCGTCATTGGAAGGCTGATCGCAGCGCTGGAAACGGCCTATCCGATTGCGCGCTGGTAGGGGTCGCAGAAGCGGCGTATCCAAAAACGCTTGAGTCTAGAACCGTCTGGTTCGGAGCGCTAGAGTCTCGCTTTGGGCCTTTCGGGGCGACCGAGCGTTGCGGGAGCGGGCCTTTGATCGAGGAAAATGAAGCGGATCGCTCGCGTCTTCAGCTTCGGTGGTCGAATTCGCATTACGAGAGAAGCGCTCCATGGACCGATGGCGGAGGGACGGGGAAGCTGTGTCTAATTGTTAGTTCGCGATGCTTCGTGCGTTTGGAGCGAATACGGTCGTGGGTTTCCTATTAGAAATCAAGGGTGAGCAGGCTTGGGCCCTCGGGTGATTACGGATAGGAGTTGGCGGAAGGCGGTTCAGATCGTTTGCCGTTTGCATTTATTTCCCGAAAACAGGGTGCGTTCTGCAAAGCGGCGGTTTCGACGTTGATTGGACCGCTGGCCGTTCGTACGAGCAGGAGCTCGACATTTGTCGTACAGAGCGTGAACGAACCTGAAAACGAGTCGCCCCTTGCCCTGATGCGGACGTGGCCGTGACGGCTCGTAGAGAAAGGATGGATACTTCTGGCGCCCAGAGAAACGGGGGAATGCGCGATTGCGCGATGCAGCTTCCGGGTTTTTTTTGCTGTTGTGGGTGTTGAGGTGGATATGGGCCGATCGAGCCCAGGTCTCGAACTGACGTGCGAACGATCGAGGATATGCGGACGGCGCTGAAGATGGGTCGCGTCGGTCTCCGATCGTGCGCCCTGCAACGTTAAGGCCTCGACACCTGAGACGGTTTGCGGCCGCCGGTGAAATCTTGATCTCTTAAGTCCCTGGATATAAGGAGGAAGCGTCGCTGAGAGTTCACTGCGTACGGGAGGTGGCGCTCTGCGTGCAAGAGAGGAGGGGCATTCGATCTTGGAACGCTAGACCTGACACGTCACACCATGAAAAGCACCCTCATCTACTTCCTTCTAGCGATGGTCTCTGGGACGCTTACTCTCTCCGGAGCGGCTGGAGGAGCGTCGCGGATCACTTTGGTCCTTTTTGTCGTATCGCTTTTCGCGTGCACGGTATCCGCGTTTTCAGGACGAGGCAGGAGTTCTCGGGAAGTTGAAAACTAGGAAGAATTTTATGAAGACTGCACAGAAGTTACTAACACGGGTCGCGTTGGCGCCTTTGGTCCTGATCGGCCTGTTTGGATGTAGCGAAAATGAGAATACGAAAGGAGACGAAATGAATCTAGCGGAAGAAACTAAAACCGCTGTCGGAAAGGCAGCATCCGTAACCAAGCAAGCGGCGAGCGAACTAAAAGAGCGTTCGGTCGAGGCATGGAATTCATTTTCCAACTACAGTTTGGCGAAACGGGATCAAGCGGTCGTCTTTCTAGAAGAGCAGGTGGAAGCGGCGGATGAGCAGCTCGATGAGTTGCGAGCGAGGTCCAAGGACTTGTCCGCGGAGGCCAAGCAGGAAACCGAGCATGCCATCGACGATTTGAAGATCAAGCGCCAGGAGCTCTCCCTGCAGATCGAAAAGGCGAAAAACGCCACGTCTGAAAACTGGGAGGAAGTGAAGCTGGAGACCAGAAAGAAGTGGGACGCCTTTACGGACTACCTGAGCGAGCTAAAGAGCGAAATCGATAAGGCCTAGCTCGGGCTACGAGCTATCGGGTTTCAGCCCGCTTCGCTGCTGGCGATCGGCGCATCGGTCCGGTGAGGAAAGCAGTCAAACGGCGGGGGCGCTGCGCAGGTTTCCCTGCTCGAGTCCTTGACCGGCAGCCTCGCAGAGCCACATCAGCGAGCGCACGCGCAGGTCCTTGACGGAGTTTCGCGGCCAGGCGAAGTACCATTTTCTTTGAAGGTTCAATCCCTCCGCGGGGCGCCAAACGAAGTGATGGCTATCCAGTCCTTCGCGGAAAGCCCAGAGGGGCTGCAGGGATATGCCCAGTTTCATCTTGATCAGCTCGCGCAGGGCTTCGGGGTTGCCGACGTAGGTCAGGTTCTTCGGCTGGAACGACCAGCGCTGGATTTCGCTGAGAACCATGCGCGAGGTGAAGTTGTTGTGGTTTTGCAGATAGACGTTTTCGGCGCTGAGCCGATGCACCGGAATGGCGGCGTGAGCGGCGAGTTCATGGTCGGCGGCCATGAGGACCTGCAGTTCGTCGACGAAGAGCGGAGAGCCTTGGTATTTTGGCGACTCGGGCGGCATGTTCACCAGGATCGCCGCGGTAGTATTGCCGGTTTCCAGTCGCTTCAGGCAGGTGTCTCGATCCGCCGGGCTTACTTTGACCTCCACGTTTGGGAAACAGCGGCGGTATTCCCTCAGAATGTCAGGCAAAGCGAATTGGATGAACGAGGTGGCGCAGGTCAGGTGGATTTCGTTCAAGCGTTTGCTGGAGCGGTTGGACAAGCGGCTGCGAAGGTCCTGCATACGGGAGAGAATCTTCACCGCCTCGGTGCGAAAGAGCTTTCCGTCCTCGGTCAGAGACAGGCCCTTGCCGACGCGCGCGAAGAGTTTCGTCCCGAGGTTGTTTTCCAGATTTCGGATGGCGTGGCTGATGGCGGACTCGGTGACTTTGAGGTGGGTGGCCGCGGCCCGTAGGCTGCCACCATGGGCTAGGGCCACGAAAATCTGCATCTGGCGACTATCTATTGGATCTTCTCTCATATATCCGGATTTGTGGCGCTTCGAGTGCTGATGCGGGGGTGGTTGCATTAGGTGCGCCACAGCGCCTGTAGTGCGTAGATTGTCTAGTTCTGCTCGATGAAAAAGTTCCAAATTGGATACATTAGCTCATTGGCGGCCACTCCGCTGCTCGTTTGTAAGCACCTGGGGTGGTTTCAGCAGCGCGGATGGCAGCTCGGCTTGACGCGCCAAGTCGGCTGGAGGTCCTTGGCGAATCGTTTGTTCTACGGCGAGTTGGACGGAGGGATCATGCATCCTTCCATGCTGATCGCCATGGCCGCGGGACGTCGATCGGAGCAGCTCAACTGCCGTGGCTGCTTCGGCATGAGCTACGGAGGCATGGCGTTGGTGGGAAGATCCTCCACGCAAAGCTTCGCGGAGCAATGCCGCCGCAAGGGCGAGCTTCGCTTCGGCACGTTCAGTCCGGACTTCCCGGATTCCTGCGTGATCGAGCATTGGATGCGTGATAATGGCTTGTCGATTCAGGAGGTGAAACTGGTCACCGTGCCAATTCCCGTGACCCAGAGCATCTCGCTGATCAAGGAGGGATTCGTGGATGCCTATCTAAGCTACCAACCATGGATTCAGATCGCTCGGAAGCATGGCATCGGAGAAGCCTTGACTCGCGTTAGCGACGAAGGGACGCAGGCGGGAGCGACGCGTATCCTGGCGATCAAAAACGACTTCCTGCGTACCAACGATGGCTTTTACGCGGAGATATCGGGCTTGTTGAATCGAGCGGCGGAGTGGATCGCCGATCCGGATAATGGCGAAACGTTGCTCGAGATCCTCCGCCCAGAAAGCTGGGAGCTGGACGATGAGCAACTGCTGGGGCTGTTTCATCCTGTCGGCGTTGGCGGCGAAGATGGCGTTCGATGCCGGTTTCAACGCCCCGAAGGAGACGGGCCTGCCCTGACGATCGAGGATGTGGAGGCGTTTTGGAGGTTCTTTTGCGCAAGTACGCAAAACAAGAGCAGCGGCGATGCTCATTCCCTGCCGAACTGGGCCGCTGATCTGTTTCGCGTGCAAACCTGTCGCGTCTAGAGCCTCTATGGGCGCTTCGCCTTGCGCCCTCGAGTAGGCGCGAGTGGCTTTTCCAGGCGAGAGTCGGACTTCATAGGTAGAGAAAATATGAATACGAGACGCAGCGTTTTTTACGGAGCTCGAATATGGGCCAGATACGCTGAGTTGGCCCGCCAAGACGGTCCTGTTTGGTAGCTTCAAAAATCGTTTGCGAATCGTCGGCCGCTAGGGGGTTTGGCCCTGCTTATGCTGCGGGCAGGCAACCACACGAATACAAAAAATAAATACGGGCAATCGCATCGCTTGCCTGGCTCTCGCTATGTTCTCTTACCATATACCCGTTCCCGGCAGGGGGTCGGTCGCTATCAGGTGGCCGGGTTTCTCGCGCTGCCTTATTCGTCTTTCGTCCCGATCCAGTCAGGTCGCGAGACGAAGTCTGTTGCCCAGCTTGATTGCAATCGCCTGTAGTTGCTTTTCCCAGACGAAGGACTTTTATCCGAGTTCCAAGCATGGCGGAAACTACATGTACAACTTCTACCTTCCGCCCGCCCCGAGCTCAACCCCATGGGCCCCTGCATGGCACCCGGATGGGTCCGCCATCACGGTGGGAATGTCTGGCTCCATCTGGAATGTCGACCCCTCTAGCGGAGTCGCGACGGAGCTGACGCGGAGCGAAACGTATCACTCGTCCCCCGATTGGTCGCCCGACGGTCGCTGGCTCGTTTACGTGGCCAACGACGGCGAAAAGACCATTCAGCTGGAACTGCTGGACACGGAATCGGGCAAGGTGACGAAACTGACGGACGACGAGCATTTGTATTTGGATCCGGTCTTTTCGCCGGACGGAAGCAAGCTCGCTTACGTTTCGAATCAGCCATCGGGCTACTTCAATGTCTTCGTTCGCTCCTTGGGAGAGGGAGCGTGGCAGGGGGAAGCGATTCCGATAACTTACGACAATAGCTATGCGAACAGCCGCTTGTATTTCGGGGAATGGGATATGCACATTTCTCCCACGTGGACTCCGAATGGAGAGTTCCTGCTGCTGGTGTCGAACCGAGACGTGCCCCTGGGATCGGGAAACGTTCTGAAGGTGCCGGCTGAAGAAAGAGGTATCGATAGAGCGGATACCGTTCTTCGTGAGCAAACGCTCTATCGCACCAAACCGGATGTTTCGATCGATGGAAAACGCTTCGTCTATGCTTCCACCTCGGGAGCGGCGGACCAGTTCAACAATCTCTATGTGCAGCCGGTTGATGGCGGCTATCCCTACAAACTGACGTTCCTGGAGAACGACGCCTTTCATCCGCGTTGGTCGCCGGACGGGGAATGGATCGCTTACATCGACAACCGCGATGGATTGCCGCAGCTGGCGCTTCTGGAAACCTATGGCGGCAAAAACAAGGTTATCGAAATCACCGAACGCAACTGGAAGGAACCGATGGCGACGCTCAAGTTGCGCACGGTTGACGAGGACACGGGGAAGCTGATGGGCACGCGGGCGCTGATCACGGCGTCGGATGGGAAGTTCTACGCTCCGAGCGACGCCTACGCTCGAATTGGCCGGGCAGGGGATCGAGTATTTCACCACGAGGGAGTCTTCGAAGTGGACCTGCCCGCAGGAAAGACGGAGCTCTATTTTGTCAGGGGATTTGAATACGAACCCGAAAAGCTGGAGCTTTCCCTCGCTCCGGGAGAAGTTTTAGAACGGACCGTGACGCTGAATCGATTCGCCGATCTGGAGAAAGAAGGTTGGTATAGCGGATCGACCCATTCGCACGTCAACTACGGGGCGAATCTGCTCAACTCGCTTGAGAATCTCATGATGATGACCTCGGCGGAGGATGCCGACATCGCGGTAGACCAGATCGCCAACAAGGACAATCGCGTGCTCGATTATCACTTCTTCGAACCAGGAGGAAAGGAACACTCGAGCTCCCGCGACGATGTGCTCGTGGTGGCGGCTCAGGAATACCGACCACCGTTTTGGGGACATGTCTTCATGATTGGACTAGAGGAGCATCTGATTTCTCCCTACCTCACGGGCTACGAAGCTACGGGGGTGGAAAGTCTGTATCCAAGCAATACGGACATGTTCCGAAAAGCGAAACGGCAAGGCGCGTTGACCGGTTTCGTGCATCCATTCTCGGGTGAAAGCGACCCTTTGCAAGGTAAGCTGGGCCATGGCAAGGCGTTCATGGTGGACGCTGCCTTGGGTACGACGGACGCCTTGGAATGGTCGCGAGCCCAGAACTCTGGCTTTTTCCCGCTGTATTCGGTTTGGAACAACGGACTCCGGGTAGCGGCGGTCGGGGGCGAGGATTCGCTGAGCGATCTGCATCAAACCGCTTTGATTGCGACCATGCGCACCTTCGCTTATTTAGGTGACCAGGAAATGACCTTGCGAAACTGGCTCGAGGCGATTCGAAAGGGGCATGTCTTCGTCTCCAACGGACCGCTGATGGATATGACCATCGAAGGAAAGTTGCCCGGTCAGCAGATCGATCTCGAGCGTTCGGGAAACTCGGTTACCCTCAAGGCGAGCGTAGAGTCGATCGTGCCGCTCGAAACGTTTTACCTTATTCAGGACGGGGAGGTGATCGAGGAAATCGCCTTCGATGGAGATCGTCGTTCCTTGCAGATCGAACGCGAAATCGAAGTCAGTCAGAGTGGTTGGATACATGTGAAAGCTCAGGGAAGCAGCGACGAGCGCTTTCCCTTGGACGCCCGTTACGCCCAAGGCTTTACCAACCCCGTTTGGATCGAAGTGGCCGGCCAGCCAATTCGTGATGCCGCCTCCGCCCAGTACTCCCTCGATTGGATAGACAAGTTGGAAACGATGGCTCTGGAGTGGCCGGATTGGCGATCGCAGAAAGAGATCGATCATGTGCTTTCGCAGTTTGAAGAAGCGCGTGAGATCTACCGGACTCGCATGAAGGAAGACCAGGCATCAAAGGCCTTGGCTACGAAATAATCCCGATCACCCAGCAAACCATGCAAAACCTTCCGAGTATTCATTTATCAAAGACACGGGTGCGTAGCGTATTGGCGCTTCTAGGGCTGCTATCCATCGCTAGCCTTTCAAGAGCGAATGGCGGTTTCGAGCCGCACGAAGCCACAATTGCCGATGTGCATGCAGCGATTCAAGAAGGGCGGGCTACCTCACGCGAGATCGTGGAATCCTACCTTCGACGGATTCAGGCCTACAATGGCGTGTGCGTCGAAGAGCCGGATGGGATTCTTGGATACGTCATTCCCATTCCGAACGCGGGTCAGATCAATGCCCTGAGCACGCTCAACCTTCGGCCGGCGTCTCGCCAAGCGTGGGGTTTCGATGAGCGCAAGGCTCGCTCGATGACGGATTTGGTGGATGACGATCCGAACATGCCGGATGCCCTGGAGGTGGCCGATCAGCTTGATGAGCACTTCGCCCGGACAGGCGAATTGATCGGACCGCTTCACGGAGTGGTGATCGCGATCAAGGACCAGTACGATACTTTCGATCTGCGCACAACCGCAGGCGCGGATGCGTTTTATGCCAATGACCGCCCACCGGAGGACGCCAATTTCGTGAAACGGCTTCGCGCGGCAGGAGCGATCATTCTGGCGAAGTCTAACCTGGGTGAATACGCGTCGCCGCAAGCTCGTAGTTCCTTTGGAGGTACGTTTGGAAATCCCTATGCGACGGACCGCTATCCCGGAGGTTCCAGTGGTGGATCGGGAAGCTCGGTGGCGGCCAGCCTGGTGACCGTTGCTATCGCCGAGGAAACGGGAGCTAGCATCCGCACTCCCGCTCGGATGAACAATTTGGTTGGCATCGCCCCCACGCAGGAGCTGGTATCTCGTCACGGCATGATGGGGGCCGGAATGAATACGCGGACCGGTCCCATCGCTCGCACCGTCGAGGATGCGGCGATCGTTTTGGATGTGATTGCTGGATACGATCCCGACGACGAGTTGACAGCGTTCAGCGTTGGGAGACTGCCCGATGAACCGTATGTATCCTTTGCTCGCAATCCGAGCTTGCAAGGAGTGCGGATCGCGGTGGTGCGCGAGTTTATGGATCGCAGCTTGTTCACGGTGGCCGACGAGCAGAGCATCGCTCTTGTCGAGCAAGCGATCGAGGACTTGAAGGAGCTGGGAGCTACGGTTT
Organism: Pelagicoccus sp. SDUM812003; assembly: GCF_031127815.1. NCBI lineage: Bacteria > Pseudomonadati > Verrucomicrobiota > Opitutia > Puniceicoccales > Pelagicoccaceae > Pelagicoccus > Pelagicoccus sp. SDUM812003. The sequence goes on from NZ_JARXHY010000013.1 coordinate 72,948, forward strand.
TGGACCCTGGCGAAGGCGGCAGTCTTTTCCAGCCGTATATCGATCGGTATTTCCCTCGTGGAGACAACGCCCTTTTCACGGCTCAGTATCCGGAGCGCTTTCCAGTGAACGCTGAGGGCCAGCCGACCAGCGATCACTTGAAGGAATTGGTGTCGTTGAATGAAACGCCTTTCACGGGACCGACCATGAGAAGTTTCGGTCCAGCGCCCACCGAGGGCGAAAGTCGGTATTGGCTGGAGACCTACTTGCAGCGTCGGGGAGATGAAAACATCAAGTCGATCGCTGACCTCATCACCAAAGCCCGCTTTTTCAGAGACGACCGTTTTATCGATCGTCAAGCCGCGTTGATCGAGCGTTCGAAGGACACGACCCTTGATACGCGAAATAGAATGCAGCGGCGCTTCGCCATTCAGCAAGCCGTCTTGCAGGCGATGGCCGATCTGGATATCGACGCCTTGGTCTATCCGACTGGAAATATTCCATCTCCTATTTTGGGCGCTCCCAACGAACCGAATAAGAACGGACGATCTGGGCGTTCTTCCTGGAATATCTTAGGGCAAAATGGATTTGCCGCGATCTCCATGCCGGCAGGGTTCACCACCGAGGTCTACGACCGTATAGAGGATCCTGATACGCCGGGAGAAACCATTCTCGTCGGTCCGGTGCCAGCGAAGTTGCCTGTCGGAGTGGACTTTCTTGGGCGGCCATTTTCCGAGCCCTTGCTCATCCGCATCGCCGCTGCCTATGAAGCAGGCACCGGACACCGTGAACCGCCCGAAGGCTTTCCTGCTTTATAGGGGGCTTTTGACCTCCCGACAAAAACAGTTACCCTATCAGTATATGGATCTTTCAGAAATCGACCCCATCACCTTTCCTCCAAACGAGACGAGCGCGCCGGCATTGGATCGACGGTCCTTTCTCAAGCGGGTGAGTCTAGCTGGTGGAGGGATCGCCCTTGCTCTGATGGTGCCCAAGGTTACGTTTGCCAGCGCATTTGTAGGATCGAAGGACGCGGCGAGCGGCGCCGACTTTTCGCCAAACCTGTTCGTGAGCATTAGCCCGGAGGGAAAGATCGAAATCATCGCGTCCAATCCAGAATGCGGGCAAGGTACGAAAACCTCCCTGCCCATGATCATCGCGGAGGAGCTCGACGTGGCGTGGGAGCAAGTCACTGTCACCCAAGGCGATCTTAACGAGGACTACGGCCGCCAAGTGGCGGGAGGAAGCCGAGCCACGCCCACGCATTACGAGCCGTACCGCATCCTTGGCGCCAGCGCGCGGGTTATGCTAGTGAGGGCGGCGGCGGAGCGTTGGAACGTCCCGTATGAAGAATTGGATACGGATGGACGTGGGCAAGTGAGGCATTCGAAGTCGGGAAAGGTCGCGACCTACGGTGACCTGGCGATGGAGGCATCGAACGTAGCGGTGCCGGATCCGTCCCAGCTCCGACTGAAGGAGCCGCAAGCGTTTAACATTTTGGGAAAGCGAATCAGCGGAGTGGACAACCGCGCCCTGGTGACGGGGAAACCCTTGTTCGGGATCGACGTTCGTCGGCCCCAACAGAAAGTAGCCTGCTTCGTCAGGTGTCCGGTGTTCAATGGCACGCTGCGGTCCGCGAAACTCGACAAAGCTCGGTCCGCGGCGGGCGTTTTGAAGGTGTTCGAGATTTCGGTGAAAGGGGTGGCTTCGGGAGTGGTCGTCGTCGCTGAGACTACTTGGCAAGCGATGAAGGCTAGAGAGCTCTTGGAACTCGACTGGGATGAAGGGCGAACTTCCCAAGAGTCTGATCAGACGTTTTATCGCTATGCGGAAGAGGCTTGGCAAAAAGGCGACGGGGGAGAGGTCTTGCGAAATGATGGGAATTTCGAGAGCGCATTCACTCAGAAAGACGCGATTGGAATCGAGGCGCGCTATCAGTATCCATTTATCTCGCACGCGAATTTGGAGCCGCAGAATACCGTGGCGCTTTTTGACAAAGGGCGGGTTGAAATCTGGTCGCCTTCGCAGGCTCCGGAACGAGGCCGCAACGACGTGGCTCGCGTTCTGGAGATTGATCCTGAAGCGGTGACGGTGCATCTAACGCGGATCGGTGGGGGATTCGGCAGGCGTTTGCGAAACGATTTCATGGTAGAGGCGGCGGTCATCGCGCGGGAGATGCCCGGCATCCCCATCCAGCTTTTGTGGACGCGGGAAGACGACATGCAGCACGACTGGTATCGTCCCGCGGGCTATCACTCTTTTCGCGGAGCGGTCGATCCCCAGGGAAAACTCGTTGCTTGGAGCGACCATTTCGTGACCTTTTCCGATGGATACGAAACCTCTCAGGTGTCAGGCGTCGCTCGCCTGCGGACCGACGAGTTCCCCAGTCAGCTCGTGCCCAATTGCTTGATACGACAAGAACCGATGCAGCATGGCATCCCTTTGGGCCCGTATCGCGCTCCGCGAGCGAATGCCCAGTGTTTCGCCCAGCAGAGCTTTATGGACGAACTTGCCCATGCCGCAGGTCGGGATCCCGTCGCTTTTCGGCTCGACCTGCTAGGAGACGCGAGGATTCTGCCAGCGGAGAACCCGCGTTCGCCGGACTTCGACACCGGACGCATGGCAGGCGTCGTTAGGCTGGCGGCCGAGAAGTCCAATTGGGGAGCAACCCTTCCTAAAGGAAAGGGAAGAGGAATCGCGTTTCGATTCAGTCACCTTGGATACGCAGCGATCGTCGCTCAAGTCGATGTTTCCAAAGAAGGAAAGCTGACGGTGGAGCGTGTGGTGGTGGCGGTCGATGTGGGACGTCAGATTGTGAACCGCAGTGGAGCTGAAAACCAGGCGGAAGGCTGCGTTTGCGATGCTTTGAGCTCCACGCTGATGCAGGAGATCACCATCGAGGGAGGCAGAGTCGAACAAAGCGGCTTTGAGGACATGCCATTGCTGCGTATCGATCAGGCTCCCATGAAGATCGAAACGCATTTTCTGATCACGGACAATCCGCCAACCGGGCTGGGCGAGCCGGTCTTTCCTCCGGTTCCGCCCGCTTTGACCAACGCGATTTTCGCAGCCACCGGAAAACGGATACGCCGTCTCCCCTTGTCGAAGGAGGACCTAAGCTGGGGTTAGTCGTCCTTGTTCGTGGAGTAAGCTGGCAACGGACCGAAATCCGCGTGCAGCGGAGTGGTAGCGAGAAGAGCGAAGGCGACGCCCATCGAGCGAAGCGAACGGATGAGCACAAGGTGGCAGGCTCATCGGACTATGGATTGCTTGGTTTTGCTCGGGACCGAGAGGGCGAGGCGCTCGTTACTTTTCGTATTCGATCCATTCTCCCTTGAGCACGGGAGTGGTAGCGGGGAGTTTCCTCATGGGATGAGCTTGTTCGTAGGCGTAGCAAAGGCCGATGAGCTTGCCCTCGTCGAACGGCTTTCCAAGAAACTCCAGTCCCACCGGCATGCCGTCGCTTTCCGTGAATCCCGCGGGTACGGTGATGCCAGGAAAACCCGTCACGGTGCTCATGCGGGTGCCGCGTCCCATAACGTCGTAGTTGTTGTATTCGGCGCGAACCGCTCCGCCTTCGGGAACGGCCTGCTCGATGGTGTACGCAGGTTTGGTTTGGTAAGGGTAGATGATGGCATCGAGTTCGTAGTCGTCGTACCATGACAGAACGAGTCTCTTAAAGGCTTCGCGATTGCGAACGAAGTTGGCGTAGTTCTCGTTGAAATACATTGGCGGCTCTTCCAGAGCGCGTTCAAATCCCTCTTGCAGCTTGCCGAGGGCCAGTCCGCTGTCGGCGATATCCTTCAAGGTCTTGACGGGCACGTCCGGTCCGCGACCTGCCAGGTAGTGGTTCATGGCCTCCATACGTTCTCCGCGAGAACCGCTCACGGTGCGCAGCATTTTGAACATGTCTATTTCGCCCACCGGAAGCGGATCGATCAAGGTGGCGCCTTTTTCCGAGAGAGCCTCGATGGCAGCCTCAATTTGTGCGAGGGCCTCCTCGTCTTCCGGATCGCTGCCGAAATTTGCTCTCAACACGCCAATGCGGGCTCCGTTGAGGGCCTCTTCGTCGAGGTAGGAGAGGTATCCCTCTTTGGGCAGCTTGCCGATGCTAGCGATGGTGGTCAGATCGGCCGCGTCCATGCCGGCCATCCCATGTAGAACGATGGCAGCATCAGTGACGCTACGAGCCATGGGGCCTGCTCGGTCCAGTATGATAGAACTGGGTACGATGCCGGCGCGGCTCACCAGACCGTTGGTGGAGGCGATGCCTACCAGATTGTTTTTGGTAGAAGGATTGCGGATCGAGGAACCCGTTTCCGTGCCAAGGCCGACCTGTCCGAAGACGGCTGCGATCGCCGCGCCTGAGCCGGCGCTGGAGCCGCCCGGCACTTTTTCGAGATTGTAGGGATTGAGAACCTGTCCGCCGAGGCCGCTGGTGCCGCTGGAGCCACTGTTGAACTCGTCGAGGTTCGACTTGGCGAGGATGATGGCTCCCGCCTCTCGCAGACGACGAATGGTGAACGCATCACGAACCGGGACCGAGCCTTCGAGCCCTTTGAATCCGCCAGTGGTCGCTAGGTCCATGGTGTCGAAGTTGTCTTTCGGTATAATGGGAATGCCATGCAACAAGCTGCGCGGACCGCTCTTCTTGCGTTCAGCGTCAAGTTTCTTCGCTTCCGCGATGGCATCTTCGTTTAGCGTGAGCAGTGCGTTGAGAGAAGGACCCTTTTGGTCGTAGGCCTCGATGCGCTTGAGATACATCCGTATCAACTTTTCCGAGGTCAAGGTCCCTTGATCAAAGGCATTCTGGATGTCCAGAATTGTCGCTTCGTGAAGAGGGATCTTAACCTTTTCCGCGTAGGCGGATACGATCAGAAAAATGGATACGATGAATGAAGTGGCGAGTCGTGTACGGATCATGAATGGAGAAATCTCGGAGTTGGAAAAGGCGTTTTAAAACTAGTACTGGTCGAAGATACGCTTCAGCTCTTCGCGATCGGTCTTGCCGCTGGCCACGGCGAGCATGAGCAGGATGCGAGCTTTGTGTGGGAGCAGATTGTCTCCCGCGACGATGCCCGACTCCGTCATGCGCGAGCTTTCGATGACCCGACCGCTGCCGGTTCGTGAGGAAGCGATGACGGGTACGCCCTTGCTGATCGCGGCCTTGAAGGCGTCGCCTTGAGCGGGAGAGGCTCCCCCCGCTCCATGACCGGCGAGCACGAGGCCTTTCGCTCCGGCACCCACCACGAAATCCACGATGTCGCCAGAAGCGTCCGCGAAGGAAGGGATGACGTCAATGCGCGGGAATTCGGAAATGTCGCTGATATCGAATTCCGAAAGGTAGGTATGACGGCGAACGGGAGCGCGGAGAAAATGCACGCCGTCAGGATCGACGACGCCGAGGAAGCCGAGATCGCGCGATTGAAACGCTTCCACCTTGTAGGCGCTGGTCTTGGTGCCTTCGCGGGCGCTGTTGATCTGTTGGTTCATGCAGATGAAGACGCCCTTGCCACGAGCGTCGGGAGAGGCCGCGACTTGTACCGCGTTGTAGAAGTTCATGGGACCATCGGCGCTGATCGAAGTGGAAGGACGCTGCGCTCCCACGACAACGACCGGCTTGTCGGTTTGCACCGTGAGGTGGAGAAAGAACGCTGTCTCTTCCAGGGTATTGGTGCCGTGAGTTATCACGAATCCGGATACATCGGAGCGAAGCGCCTTTTCGTTGATCTTCTCGACCAGGCCCTTCCAGACCTCGGGCGTCATACTGGGGCTCCCGATGTTGGTATACTGTTCGGCTTCTAGGTTCGCTAGGTCCTTTACTTGAGGAATGAGATCGATGATTTCGGTGATGTCGAATCGCCCCGCGCGGTAGTCGTAGCGCGTCATGCGGGTGTCACCCTTGCTCTGAATAGTGCCGCCAGTCCCCAGTATCACAACGGTGGGTACAGCCGCGCTAGCGAGCGCGGCGAGCGAGAGGGTCGCAACAAGGGCGAGAGAAGAAGGAAAGAGTTTTTTGAATCGCATATCGGTTCGCTTTCTTAGTACTGGTTAAAAATACGTTGGATTTCGACGGGGTCGCTGGTCTTGGTCAGCGCGAGCTGTAAAAGCAGCCGGGCCTTTTGCGGCCGTAGATTGTCGGCGCTGATGGTTCCCTGTTCGAGGCGACGTTCGCTGTTTAGGACGCGACCTTGTCCTTTCCGGTCGCTGCGCACGACCATCACGCCTTTCGCCTGAGCGTCTTCGAGGGCATCGGATATCTCGGGCGAGCCAGATGCGGAGACGATGCCTTTTACCCCTGCGGCTACCAGTCCATCGACCGATCCGCGAGACGCTTCCTGATAACCGTAGACGATGTCCACCTGGGGAAGCTCATCGATTTTGGTAACGTCGAACTCAGTCTGAAAGGTGTGCCGTTTGAGCGGCTTGCGGTAGAACACGATTTTATCCGGATCGGCGTATCCAAGAAAGCCGTACTCGCGCGAGTTGAAAGTCTCGACGCGGTATGTATCGGTTTTCGTTCCTTCGCGGGCCGAGTTGATCTCGTCGTTGAGCACGATCATGGCGCCCTTGCCACGGGATTCGGGAGCGGAGGCGACGCGAACGGCGTTGTAGAGATTGAGCGGGCCATCGCCGCTGATTGCGGTCCATGGACGCATGGCTCCGACCACTACCACTGGCTTGTCGCTGAGGACGGTGAGATTGAGAAAGTAGGCGGTTTCCTCCAGCGTTCCGGTTCCGTGGGTTACTACGAAGCCATCGATGTCCGGCTGCTCCTGGCAAAGCTGGTTGATGCGTTTGGAAAGTTTTAGGAGGATCTCGCCGGTGATGCGACCCGAGCCGACGTTGATGATCTGCTCGCTCGTGACGTCGGCGAGTTCGGTGATTTCGGGGACTTCGGCCAGTAGATCGGCGACGGGATAGGTTCCGGACTTGTATCCAGAAAGCATTTCAGGGCTGGGAGCGGCGCCAGAGATGGTACCGCCCGTGCCGAGGACATGAACTTTCGATTTCGCTTGGAGCGAGGTCGCGGCGAGCGGAATAGCGAGAGCGATGGCGAATAGCGTCATCGTTTTTGAAAGGCGTGTTTGGATCATAGTTGAAAGGGCTTTCAGAGTGTTTGCTGGTATTTGAGAGGGCGGGGGCATCGAAGCGATACCCCCACCCAATCAATTTATGCTCGATTCAAAGGTGCGTTTTTCAGGAGTCCGAAAGAGGCGGAGTGGTTTCCGGCGACTTGCGATGGGGAAAGGATTGCTCGTAGCTGTAGGCCAGTTTCAAAATGGTGGCTTCGTCGTAGGGGCGTCCCAGAAAGGTGATCCCAGTTGGCAGCCCCATGGAGGTGAAGCCTGACGGTACCGTAATGGCGGAAAGCATACGCACGTTGGTATTGATCGAGGGCACACCTTTGCCGCTGACATAGGGCGGATTGAAGCCGTCTTTGACGAGGGAAGGCTGGTGCTCGACGGAATTATGCACGATCGCGTCGAGATCGTGTTCAGCCATCACCGCCAGTATGCGCGTGAGCAGTTCCTGTCGGGCTCGGTTGCCTTCAATGGCTGCCTGGTAGTCGGTTTCGCGAGGCGGGCTAGTCCAGCGTTCGCCTTTTCGTGGGGGAATGGACTGGTCGATATAAGGCGAGTTGCCGATATCCTGATGGGTTTTGATGGGAGAGTCCGGGTTGCGAGCCAGGTAGATGCGCAGCGCTTCCTCATTCAGCCACCGATCATCCGAACGCAGCGACATGAGCTCCTTTAGCTCCGGGATCTTCAAGTCGTCGATGACGATCGCTCCCGCCGCTTTCAGCTCATCGACCGCTCGATCGTATTCCTTTTGCACGATCTTGAAATCGTCGCTGCTCGGGTCGGAACGCCCGCCAATGCTTTCGCGGATAACGCCAACGCGAGCCCCAACCAGACCCTCCTTTTCAAGAGCGTCGGTATAGCTTTTCGGAGCTCGGCCGATGCCCCATGCGGTGGAAGGATCCTCTGGGTCGTACCCGACCATGACATCGAGCAGCTTCGCTGTATCCTCCACGGTACGACACATGGGACCCATCTGAGCCGCGACGGTCGGGTAGCCATCCCACATGCCGGTGCGGCTTACGAGACCAGGGGTAGGGCGCAGGCCAACCACGCCATTCCATGTCGAGGGACGACGAATGGAGGCGTAGGTTTCCTCTCCGAGGGAAATCATGGCGAAGTTCGCCGCCATGGCCCCGCCAGAGCCGCCTGACGATCCTCCCACGGTGCGCGTCAGATCGTAGGGGTTGAGCGATGCTCCGAAAAAGGATCCATAGGTGTCGCCACCTGCGTACTCGCTCAAAGTCGTCTTCCCGAGTATTATGGCTCCTGCTTGTCTCAGTTTTTCAATGACAAAGGCGTCTTTGGGCGTGACGTAGTCCTTGAATACCAGCGTTCCAAGGGTGGTGGCCATGTCGGCGACATCGATTTCGTCCTTCACCAGAACGGGAATGCCGTGCAAGGGCCCAACGAAACCGTCCTTCGCGAACGCCGCGTCGAGAGCCTCCGCATCCTCAAGGGCATCCGGATTGATGGAAATGACGCAATTGATCGCGGGGCCTTTCTGATCGTAGGCTTCGATGCGATCCAAGTACATCTGGGTGAGCTCCTTAGCGGTGAGCTCGCCGGAGCGGAAAGCCCGGTGGGCATCGGCGATGGTGGCTTCTATCAGCTCGAACTCAGCTCGAGAGAGAAGAGGCGCAGCGAAAGAGAGCAAGAGGAGCCAAGCGCCTCTAAGGCGATTCTTGTAACGGACGATGCGGCTTGTATTCATAACTTAGTTTCAGGTATTCGGGTGTTGCGAGCGATCGAATCGCATGCTTGAGCTCAAGAGCCCGGTTGTGAATCGGATGGTGGTCGAGCGCGTCAGATGTCGTCAGCTCTCCGGCATCCCAGCCGGAAATGGCGGAAGAGGAGACGGCTGCATTTGCGACGCATTTCGCCTTAGGCCCCACACGATCGCGCCAGGCGGAGCGCGCCCTTACGTCAGCTCGACTCACCAATCCGAAGGGTTTCACCATACCGACGCCGCGCTTGAGACACGACGTGTTCTGTACCGATTGGCTGGTTTCCGAGCCAAGGACTATGGTTGCTAAATTTTCTGTATTCCCTGGATGTGTAAATAGCCATGCGCCGTCGCTCATGATCTTTCTCCTCGGATTGATCGTTTTAGTAGTCGAAGGTTTCGCCCTCGAGAGGAGGAGTGGTCGGAGGCGATACGCGGTTCATGGAGTTCTGCTCGTAGCCGTAGGCGATCTTGAGAACGTCGAGGTCTTCGAAACGCTTTCCGATGAATTGGATGGAGATCGGAAGGTTCGTTTCCTCCGTGTATCCACCTGGGACGACCACTGCTGGCAAACCGAGGGAGGAGGAGAGATTGTTGGTGCCAGGGCTGGCGGTCCACCAGTTGCCATCGCCGCGGCGGCGTTCGCGGTCGAGGGCAGGCGGAGGGTCAGCGGTAAAAGGCTGCACGATGGCGTCCAGCTCATAGCGATCCATGAGCTCCTCGATGAGAGCGATATACATCACACGTGTGCGGTAGCGAGCTTGGTAGTCGAGGCTTTTGTCAGGAGATTCCAATGACATGGCCTCTACCATGCGGCGTGAGAATTTGTCTTCGCCAACAGCCTCCATCCATTCGGCCACGTTCTTGAAGGGAGCCTTGGCTCCAAGGCGAGCTAGGTAGGCGTTGGTGAAGTGAATCTTTTCGTACTCAGCCGTGCGCAGGCGAGGTTGCGAGGTCTCGTCCGCGATGGAAGGGTTTCCGGTAAGGATCGGGTCGACGATGAAAGCTCCCGCTTCGCGCATGTCCACCAGGGCCTTTTCGAAAATGGCGGTGCCTTCTTCGAACTCGGGACCTTCAGGTATCATTTCTCTCAATACACCAATGCGCTTGCCAGCGAGGCTTGGCATATCAAGTTCCTCTGCCCAATTGCTCATCGGGAAGTGGCCAATCGGATTGAAGGTGGTGAAGTCTTCCGCGTCCCAGCCGGAAATAATGCTGAAGAGGGTCGCGACGTCGTAGACGCTGCGTCCCATGGGACCGGGTCGGTCTTGGGTCGCTCCGCGAGGGATAATGCCTGCTCGGCTAACCATGCCGTAAGTGCCGACCATGCCAACGAGACTGCAGTTGGAAGAGGGGCTCTGCACGGACACGCTGGTGTCGGTGCCGATGGCGAGCGTAGCGAAATTAGCAGCCATAGCGACGCCGCTGCCATTGGACGAGCCGCCCGGAGAGTAGTCGAGATTGTATGGATTTTTGCTTACGCCGATGGGATGGGTCTCGTCGAATCCGTTTCCGAACCAGTTAGTAGTGGAAACCTTGGCGAGAATGATCCCCCCTGCGTCGTGGATTCTTCCCACGATGGTGGCGTCGCGATCCGGCACGGGCGCTCCCAGAGGGGTGAATCCACCGGTGGTAGGCAGACCGGCCACATCGATGAGGTCCTTCAGCACGATTGGGATGCCATGAATCGGAGACCGGGGTCCGCTTTCCGCTCGCTCCTTGTCGAGGGCGCGAGCTTGCTCCAGCGCTTTCGGATTTAAGTGGATGACGCAGTTCACGGCGGGCCCCTTCTTATCGTAGGCCTCGATGCGATCGATGTACATCTGGACAAGTTTCTCGGAGGTTAGAGCTCCGGCGTCCATGGCGTCGTTGATGTCAGCGACGGTCGCCGTAGCGAGGTCGAAGGTTTTTGCCGGAAGTTGCGTCGCAAGTAGCGATCCGGCTGCGAGCAGGATACGGGGTATCGATTTTGCTTTGATCATATGGTCTTAGGCGTTGTTCGGTGTTCGTGTGGTGTTAAACTGTGTATCTAGTAATCGAATACCTCTCCCGAAAGGGCAGGCGTGGTGGTAGGGAGCTTTGGCATCTCCATGGCCTTCTCCGCTCCAGCGGCGACTTTGAGAAGCTCGAGATCCGCGAAGGGCTTTGAGATGAATTCGATACCGATGGGAAGATTCTCGCTGGTGTATCCTCCGGGAAGGATGATGGATGGCAGACCGTTGTTGGAGGCCAGGCTGTTGCTGCCACCGGGAGCTCGTGGTTGGTCGCTATCGATGCGACGAGGCGGAAGGGTGCTGAAGGGAAAGATCAGGGCATCGAGATCGTAGGTATCGATTGTATCCGAAATGGCGCTTCGCAGCATGGTACGCAGTCGGAGCCGCGCTTGATACTCGGGACTGGTGTCGGGATGTTCGAGCTCGAGGGCGCTGTGCATGGCGTCCGAGAAAAGCGCGTCGTCATTTGAGGCGATCATCTCCTGTATGGAGGCGTAGGGACGGTCGTCTCCGAAGCGGGCAAGGTAGGCGTTTTGGGCGAAGATTTTCTCGTATTCGGCAGTTCGGCCCACGCGGGAAGTGGAAAGCGTTTTCAAGTCGAGCCCTGTCACCACCGGGTCGATGATTTGAGCGCCAGCGGACTCGAGCGCCTCGAGCGTCTGTTTGAAGATCGTCAGGCCCTCTTCGTGCTCCGGTCCTTCGTAGATCATCTCCCGAAGCACGCCGATACGTTTGCCTCGCAGATCGGCAGCCTTGATTTCCTCCAACCAGCTAGGATCGGCATAGTGCCCGGATCCCTGGAAGGTCATGACGTCTTCTACGTCCCAACCGGAAATGACGGTGAGCATGGTGGCGATATCCTCGATGGAGCGTCCCATCGGCCCGGCCCGGTCTTGAGTGGCCCCGCGCGGCATGATGCCCGCTCGCGAAACCATGCCCTGCGTAGCGACCATGCCAGCGAGGCCCGAATGGGCGCTGGGGATGCGCACGCTGCCGCCGGTATCGGTGCCAATGGCGATGGGGGCGTACCAGGCGGCCATGGCGGCGCCCGGACCGTTGCTGGAGCTGCCGGGAAAGTGAAGCGGGTTGTAGGCGTTTTTGGTGGGACCGTGGAAATGGGTTTCGTCAAAGCCGTTGCCGAACCAGTTCGTGGTGGCCGCCTTCGCCAGAATGATCCCGCCCGCTTCCTTGATGCGCCGCACGATTTCCGCGTCACGAGCGGGAACCGGCGTGCCGAACGGCTTGAAACCGCCAGTGGTGGGCAATTCGGCGACGTCTACGAGGTCTTTCACGATGACTGGAATGCCGTGAAGGGCAGAGCGTTTGCCACTCTGGGCCCTCTCAGCATCAAGCCTGCGGGCTGTATCCAACGCGTCAGGACTCAGATGAAAAATCGCTTTCAGCTCAGGCCCCTTCTTGTCGTAAGCCTCGATGCGGTTCAGGCAGAGCTGGACCAGCTTTTCGGAGCTGAGTTTTCCCGCGTCGATAGCGGATTGAATTTCCGCGATGCTTGCCCGCGATAGATCGAAGGTCTCCGCGTTGAGCGAGGCGGCGCAAGCGAGCATGGCGGACCAGCGGGTGATCGTTTTTAGGTAGGACATGAGAAGGCGAGGGATCGGGAAAGAAGCGGTGTGTTTAATATTCGAATACTTCGCCATCGAGTGGAGGCGTGAGAGCGGGCGTCTTGCGGTTTTTGCTAGCGAGCTCGTAGCCGTGGGCGATCTTGAGCACGTTCAGATCATCGTACTGCCGTCCGAAAATCTGGATACCGATGGGGCGATTGTCTGGAATGTAGCCTCCAGGAACGATGACAGCGGGCAATCCGGTGCAGGAGGTGAGGTTGGTAGTTGATTCGGGAGGACGCGGGCCGGGATAGGGCTCCGGCGGGAGCGTGCGATAAGGCAGAGCGATGGCGTCGAGATCAAAGCGATCCATGGTCTCGTGAATCAAGTCGATGATGGCCTGGCGAGCGGCGTAGCGGGCCTTGGAATCCTCGGCCGTTCCGGGCATCGGAAGCGGTTCCTCGGGCTCGACGGTCTGATTGTACATGGTCTGGATGGAGTCCCACTTTGTGGCGTCTCCAAGGCGCTTAAGATAAACTTCCTGATGAGGGCGCTTCTCGTAACGAGCGGGTGAGATGTAGGCGCTGCGAGTCATCTCCTTCAGGTCAATTCCGGTGAGGATGGGATCGACGACGAAGGCCCCGGCGCGGCGCATGTCCTCCAGAGCGATTTCGAAAAGCTTGCGCGCCTCCTCGTGCTTCTCGCCCTCGTAGATCATCTCGCGGAGCACGCCGATGCGTTTTCCCACAAGTTCGTTGTCTCCAAGTTCCAATGACCAATCGCTCTCCGGAAAGTGGCCCATGGGGCGAAAGGTCATCAAGTCCTCCGCGTCCCAGCCCGCCATGACGGAAATCATAGCCGCGACATCGTAGACGCTGCGGGCCATGGGGCCGGGGCGATCTTGGGTGGCGGAGTTGGTCAACACGCCCGCGCGGCTGACCATTCCCTGGCTGGCGACCATGCCGACCACGCTGGAGTTGGCGGACGGGTGCTGCACCGAGGCGCTGTTGTCGGTGCCGATGGCGAGTTGGGAAAAATAGCTGGCGATGGCCGCTCCGCTTCCGTTGCTGGTGAAGCCCGGCGAATAGCCCGGCTTGTAGGGATTGAGCGTCAGGCCGATGGGATGCTGTTCCCAGCTGCCGAACCAGTTGCGAGTGGAGACCTTGGCGAGCATGATGGCTCCCGCGTCTTTCAGCTTCGCCACCAGAGTGGCGTCGCGCTTGGGAATGGGTGCTCCGAAGGGAACGTGGCCTGCGGTCGTGGGAAGTCCGACGATGTCTACCAGATCCTTGAAAACCACGGGGATGCCGTGCAGCTGCGAACGCGGTCCGCTCTCGGCTCGCTCCTTGTCCAAGGCTCGGGCTTCAGCGAGCGCGTTCGGGTTCAGGGTGATGACCGTATTGATCTTGGGCCCTTTCTTGTCGTAGGCCTCGATGCGATTGAGGTAGAGCTGGACCAGCTTTTCAGCCGTGAGGGCGCCCGCGTCCATGGCCTCTTGCACGTCGGCGATGTTGGCGGTGGACAGATCGAACGTTTTGGCGGAGCAGGGAGCGAGGGCTCCGGTGATCAGGATGCTAGCTGCGACAAATGGTTTTAGCAGATGGATTGGCATACGTTTAGTATTCGAAGACTTCACCGGGAAGAGCGGGCACGGATTCGGCCGGCTTACGGTTTTGGGAGGCGGCTTCGTATCCGTAGGCGACACGAAGCAAATCGAGATCGGAGAAACGCTTCCCCACAAACTGGATACCGACCGGCAGGTTTTCGCTGGTGTATCCACCCGGCATGATGATGCCAGGCAGTCCGGTCACTGAGGTGAGCGTGTTGCGATCGCCATCGCCGCTGGTGCGGCCGGTGGAAATCGCGGGAGGAGGCAAGGTGCGATAAGGCAGGACCAAGGCGTCCAGCTGCCATTTGTCGATGGTTTCCTCAATCAGTTCGCGAAGGGCGAGGCGCAACTTGTGGCGTCCTTGGTAGTCTTCGATCGTTTCCGGAGACGGCAGGCTCATGGCGGTCACGTAGCGCGGGTGGGCGATATCCATACCAGCCGCTTCGAACATGTCTTGAATCGTTTCGAAAGGGCGGTCCGGTCCGAGGCGTCTCAAGTAGGCGTTGGACGCGGGGACAAGCTCGTAAGGATGGGTGGTGCCAGTGATCGGGCTGCCCGAAAATTCGCGCAAGTTGGTGCCGGTGAGAATGGGATCGACGACGAGGGCTCCGCCATCCTTCAGATCCTGCACCGCAGCCTCGAAGCGCTCAATCACTTCCGGATCGGAGGGGTCCTGTATCATCTCTCTTAATACGCCAATGCGTTTGCCTTCAAGAGAAGGCGTACCCAGCAGCTCCGCCCAGTCGCTTTCGGGAAAGTACCCAATGCCGTCGGCCGTTGTCAGGTCTTCCACATCCCATCCTGCGATTACCGAAAAAAGGGCCGCGGTATCGTAGACGGAACGTGTCATCGGTCCGGCCCGGTCCTGGGTGGGACCGCGCGGTACGATGCCGCTGCGCGAAACCAGACCCTGCGTGCCGACCATGCCCACGAGGCTGGAATAGGAGGAGGGGATTTGCACGCTGCCCCCGGTGTCGGTTCCCAGGCCCACGGTAGCGAACCAGGCAGCGATGGAAGCGCCTGTACCGTTGGACGAGCTGCCGGGCGAGTGCTCGATATTGTAAGGATTCAGCGTCCAGCCAGTCGGGTGTTGTTCCGAATCGAAACCGCCGTTGCCGTACCAGTTCACGGTGGCAACCTTCGCTAGCACGATCGCCCCGGCCTCCTTGAGCTTGCGAATGACCTCGGCGTCCCGCTCAGGCATCGGATAGCCGAAAGGCTTGAAACCCGCTGTCGTGGGAAAGCCTTTCACGTCGATGAGGTCCTTCACCATGACCGGAATCCCGTGCAAGGGCGATCGGCGGCCTGTATTCAATCTTTCCTTATCAAGAGCCTTCGCCTCGGCTAAAGCCTCTTCGTTCAGGTAGAAGATCGAGTTGATCTTCGGTCCCTGCTTGTCGTAGGCCTCGATGCGATCCAGATAGAGTTGGACAAGTTTCTCGGAGCTCAAGGCACCGGCATCGGTGGCGTCGATGATGTCGGCGATGGTAGCGGTCGAAAGATCGAAGGTCTTGGCAGACAGGGGAGCGCTTCCAGCCAAAAGGAGGGAAGCGATCCCGATTGTTTTTAGGAGGCGGTTCATCTTAGTTGGTGATCAAAGATTGGGCTTGATGTATCCACCAAGCTGAGACTCGAGATAGGACATGGCTGCCATGACGACGCCGTCCGCCCATGGGCGACCAACGACTTGGAAGCCGATCGGAACGCCATTGCTGTCGGTGCCACCTCTGATAACTCCGGCGGGATAGCCAGTGACGTTGTAGATCGCGGTGAAGCTGCCTCCCGGATGGGAACGCGTGTCCAGAGGGTCGCCGATCTCGCTCACCGGGAAACCGCGCACCGGACAGAGCAGAATGTCGTAGTCCTCCATGAAGGTGAGGATTTCGCTCTTTATCTCGTCTTGAAGCTCCAGCAGCTCGGTTACGCGGGGCATGGGCACCAGCGGGTAGTCGAAGCGACGCGAAGGGCCGGGCACGATGGTGCCGTACCTCTTGGTCAAGCGCTCCTGCCAGGCATTGCCATCCGCGTTGCGGAGCTCGCTGCGAATGTCGATCGCTTCCAAAATGCGAGGCGGCGTATCCTCGGAAACCGGACAGCCTGCGTTTTCCATGGCTCTGGCAGCTTTTAGCACGACGTCGCGAACCTCGGACGTCGCCCGCATGCCACCAGCGCCCTGCTGCAGGTAGTAGGCCACGCGAAGCTTTGAAATATCGACCGTGGACGGATCGGTCATGGGCACGTCGTGGATGATGGCGTCAAGGTGGTCGGGACCGGAGATGATCGGCATCAAGGTGATGATGTCTTCCACTTTTCGACACATAGGCCCAAGCTGCTGGTAGGAGTCGAACATCCCGCCGTAGTCGACGATGTGGCCAGTGCGCGGGACGCGACCAGTGGTCGGTTTGAGACCGGCGACGCCATTGGCATGGGACGGAGAGCGAATGCTGCCTCCGAAGTCGCTGCCGATATCGAAACCGGAGCCTCCTGCCGCCACGATCGCTCCCGCTCCACCGCTGGAGCCGTAGGTGGAGAACTTCGTATTGTAGGGGTTCCGGGACATGCCGAAAAGGATGTTGGAAGTGGTATTCAACCCGGATACGCCTCCCAAGGTGAATTCAGGCGTATTGGTCTTTCCCAGAAGAATGGCCCCAGCTCCCCGGAGACGAGCCACGGTGGTGGCATCCTTTTCCGGAACGAAATGAGAGCGTCCCTGTGTTCCTCCCGTGGATACGACTCCTTCGGTGTCTATCGAATCCTTGATGGTCATCGGAACTCCATGCAGAGGGCCCAGCGACTGGCCTTTGGCGAGCAGCTCGTCGGCCTTTTTGGCCTCATCGAAAGCGCGTTCGAAACAAGGCGTGACCACCGCGTTTATATACGGATTCACTTTATGAATACGATCCACGAAAAGCTGAACCGCCTCCGTCGATGAGAGTTGCTTAGACCGAATGAGCGAAGCCAGCTTGGTGGCGGACATGAAATGCAGTTCATCCTCGGGGTCGTTCGATTCGCGAATACCAGCGACAAGAAGCTTTTCAGGAAGGGGCTTGTACGAAAAAGCCGCTTTGCTCGGCCGTGGGGTGGCGAGCGTGGAGGCGATCGCTCCAACTCCTAGCGATTTCAGAAAGGAGCGTTTGCTTAGCGAAAGTGGTTCTTGCTTCATGGTCGTAGCTTAAGAATTGAACTCCGCTCCGGTGAGTTTCGGGGCTTTCCAGCCGCCAAAGGCCTTTTCGATCTCGTACGCGACCGCTAGGACGTTGTCCTCTTTGAAAGGGCGGCCGACGATCTGTAGGCCGATGGGCATGCCATCCGGGCCTTCACTGGCGCGAACGACCGCCGCTGGCCAACCGGTGACATTGTAGACACGCGTGTAGCCGCCGCCTCCGCTGCTGGAGGTTTCGTCCAAGCGACGGGAAGGGGAGGCGTTCGCCGGGCAGACGATAATGTCGTATTTGGAAAACCATGACGCCATCTTCGAACGAAAGGCGTCCTGCTTTTCGAGCAGCGCGGTGAACTCTGGAGTGGAAATGGGTTCTCCGTTGATGCGACGCATAAGACCAGAGGAGGGTTTGCTCGTGCTTGATTTCGCGAGCAGGCGCTCGAGCCAAGCCCCGCCATCGGCATCGGTGATCTGGTTGCGTAGCGGATAGACGACTTGGTCGCCTCGATGATAGTCTTCGGTCACGCTGGCGACCTTGGGTTTTAGCAGCTTGACGGCGTCCGCCACCAGTTTACGCGTTTCCGGAGTAGGCGGGGACAGCTCATTGTCGAAATAGTAGGCGACGCGAAGCGTGGAAAGCGAAACGCCCGAAGGGTCGCCTAACTTAGCCGGTATCACTGCTGCGTCGCGAAAGTCGGGACCGGAGATGATGGGTAGAATGGTGGCGAGGTCTTCCACGTAGCGAGTGAGCGGGCCCAGCTGCTGATAGGCGTCGAAGGCTCCTCCGTACCCTGGCCAATGGCCGGTTCGGGGCACGCGACCGGTGGTCGGTTTGATGCCGCAGATGCCATTGGCGTGAGCAGGGCCGCGAATGCTGCCGCCAAAGTCGCTTCCGATATCGAATGCCGATCCGCAGGCAGAAACGATGGCTCCCGCTCCGCCGCTCGAACCACTGGGGGAGTGGGCGATGTTGTGCGGATTGAAGGTTTGCCCGTAGACGAGGTTAAACGTACCTTTTCCCCCGCCGCCGAGGGTGAATTCAGGCGTATTCGTTTTTCCGATCAATATGGCCCCGGCAGCCCGCAGACGCGCCACTACGGTAGCGTCTTTGTCTGGAATACGAGTGGCATGGCCGAGTGTTCCCGCGGTGGATACAACCCCCTCCGTGTCGAGCGAGTCCTTGATGGTGAAAGGAACTCCGTGTAACGGCCCGACTGGGCTACCTGAAGCGATAGCCGCGTCCGCTTCTTTCGCTTCTACTAGAGCTCGCTCGGGACAGGTGGCCACCACCGCGTTGATGGCTGGGTTTACTTCGCTAATGCGGCTCAGGTAGTCCTGAACCAACTCCACGCTTGAAATGCTTCCCGATTTGACCGCCTCAGCGAGCTTGGTGGCTGAGCTTTCGATGGAGAGCCCGCCGTTTTTCGAGCTTGCCGATTTGACGATTTGCGGAAAGCCGATGCCGAGGGCGATAGCCCCCAAGCCAGTCTTTTGAAGAAAACGGCGGCGATCGGTATGGTTGTCAGGCGAGAGCGGATACATGAGGAACCTGTGGTTGTGAGGCGTTGGGCTAGTAGGAGATTGTTTGCCCTTTCAAGGGCGGAGTGTTTTCGGGAAGTTTCCGATTTTTGGATACCGCTTCATATCCGGAAGCCAATTTGATCAAGGTAGGCTCGCTGAAGGGACGTCCGAGAAACTCGATGGCGATCGGAAGGTTTTCCTCCGTGAAACCAGCTGGCACAAGAAGGCCGGGAAATCCGGTTTGGGAGGAGAGGGCATTGTCACCCTCCCGGTTGCTCCAGCCATCGGCGATCTTCGATGCGGGCAGTGTTTTGAAAGGGAACACCAAAGCGTCGAGCTGGTACTCGTCCATCAATCGGATCAGGGCTTCGCCCATCATCTCGCGGTTTTTGAGTCTGCTCAGGTAGGGACCGTTGAAGTCTAGGTCGTCCACTTGATCCCGCTCGCGGAGTCGCTCCAGATGATCCGGGTTGGCGTCGATCATCTCCGTCATGTTTTTGTATCGGGCGTTGGGGCCGAGACCGGAAAGGTAGTAGTCGGTGGCCGCTTTCTTTTCCCATGCGGAAACGCGGGTATTGGTAGCGAGGCTAAGCAGCGGCAATCCAGTACTGAGCGGGTCGATCACGGTGGCGCCGGCTTCTTCGATCTGCTCGATAGCAGTTTCGATCAAAGCTGTGGCTTCCTCATGGATCTCTCCAGAGCGGAACATATCGCGGAGCACCCCGATGCGAGCCCCTTGCAAACCACTTTCGGGATCGACGAACTGGACGTATCCACCTTCTGGAACATGACCGCGGGAGGCCATCGTAACCAGATCCTCGGGATCGAAGCCAGCGACCGCTTCCAAGGTGGCCGCGAGATCGTAGACGCTGCGGCTCATGGGACCGCCACGCTCGTGGGTGAGGGCGTTCATGATCATGCCGGTGCGGCTGACCAGACCGAGGGTAGGCGCGAGCCCGACAAGGTTGTTTTCCGAAGTCGGGTTGCGGATGGAAACACCGGTTTCACTGCCGAAGCTGACCTGCGCGAAGGCCGCCGCGATGCCAGCTCCCGAGCCTGAGCTCGAGCCGCCGGGAACGTATTCGAGGGCGTAGGGGTTGAGGGTTTGACCGCCGAGCGTGCTCGCACCCCAGGGAGCGCGGGCGAACCAGTCGTTCATGTTCGTCTTTCCCAGAATGATGCCGCCGTTTTCACGGAGTTTTTTGGCGACCCATCCATCGCGCCATGGCATGGAACCCTCAAGTCCAACGAATCCAGCTGTGGTCGGCTGCCCTTCGGCATCGAAGAGATCTTTAAGAATAAAGGGAATTCCGTGAATCGTAGAGCGAGGACCCTTTTCCGCTCTTTCCTTATCCAGTTCGCGAGCGAATTCCAGAGCCTTCGGATCGACGTAGATCATGGCGTTGATCGCGGGGCCTTCTTTGTCGTACGCTTCGATGCGGTCGAGGTACATTTGCACCAGCTTTTCGGAGGTGAGCGTGCCGGCATCGAAGGCTTTGTTGATATCCTCGATCGTCGCGTTGGCGAGGTCGATGGATTCGGCCCGTAGCGAGGATGCGGACAAGCCGATTTGAAGGGCGAGAATGAAGGCGAGTGATAGATAGTTTAGACGCATAGAAATTGTATTGATAATTGAATACCTAGTAGGTGATTGCTTCTCCTGGTAGTGGTGGGGTGCTTTCAGGCGCTTTCCGGTGCTGTGTCGCTTGCTCGTAAGCGTATCCCAGTTTGAAGAGAGTGGGCTCGGAGAAAGGGCGACCTAGCAACTCGATGGAGATTGGGAGTCCTTCGGAGTTGAAACCTGCGGGAAGGACGAGGGCGGGGAGGCCTGTGACGGAGCTGACCGGGTTGTCACGGGGGCCGCGGTCGCCCGTGCCAAGAGGAGGGGCAGTGAGCGACTTGAATGGGTGAACCAGCACGTCGACCTGATGTTTGTCCATCAGCTCGATGATCATGGTCTTTAGCGTTTCGCGATTCTTGAGACGGGCGAGGTATTCGTCGTCGTACTCCACGTTGCCGAGTTCGATGGAGCGCAAGTATCGTGGACCCATACCGTCGAGGTATTCGCCAGATTCATACAATTCCTCTAGTGATTTGTAGGGAACCGTGTCGCCCCGCGAAGCGATGTAGGCGCGATAGGCCTCGTAGAACTCGTGGTTGCTGGCTCGAGCCAGGGGGAAGAATTTGACGATGTCCATCCCGATGGAGAGACCGTCGATGACGAGGGCTCCTTGCTCCTGTATCTTTACGATTTCCAGATCGATTAGATCATTGATTTCCTGAAACTGATCGCCTTTGCGGAACAGATCCCGGAAGACCCCGACCCTTGCTCCTTTGAGCCCCTCTGGATCGAGGAAATCCGTGTATGGCGAATCGGATACGACGCCCAATTGAGCGTGTGTGAAAAGGTCTTCGGCATCGAAACCGCGCATGTAGCTGGCCATAATGGCGGCGTCTTTGACCGATTTGGCATGGGCTCCCGCCCGGTCCTGCGTATAAGAAATGGCGATCAATCCAGCTCGACTGATTAGCCCCTGACTGGGAGCGAAGCCGACAAGGCTGTTGTTGGAAGCGGGACTTCGGATAGAGGCACCTGTTTCGGTGGCGATTCCAAGCGTGGCGAATCCGCAATTGACCGCCACTCCCGGCCCTGCGCTGGAGCCGCCGGGATTGCGAGAGAGATCATAGGGATTGAGGACCTGGCCTCCCAGCGAGCTTAAGCCTTGGGAACCGCGGTTGAATTCGTCAAGATTGCCCTTGGCCAGAAGAATGGCCCCCGCGTCCTTCAGTTTGCGTACTACAGTCGAGTCGTCGAGTGGGAAGGTATTGGCAAGTCCGATACAACCGCCCGCGGTGGGGGCATCGATCGTGTCGACCGTATCTTTTGCAACGAAGGGAATGCCATGAAGAGGGGAGCGCGGCCCGCTCTCGGCCCGCTCCTTGTCGAGTTCCCGGGCCCGTTCGAGGGCGTTTTCAGCGATAGCGATGATCGAATTCACCGCTGGCCCCTTCTGATCGTAGGCCTCGATGCGGGCAAGGTAGCGTTTAACCAGTTCTTCTGACGTCAACGTACCGGCGTCGAAGGCGGCGTTGATGTCGTCGATGGTCGCGTTGCTCAAGTCGACGGTTTTCGCGTAAGCGAGGCAAGGAAGCGCCGCGGCGAGAAGGGCGACGGTGAGGAGTCCTTCAGTATTCGACAAATATTTCTGATATTTTGGATACATCTTTGGTTTTGGTCAGGGCGAGTTGGAGAAGGATGCGAGCTTTCTCAGGGGGAAGATTGTCGCCAGGGACCACGTTGGCCTCCAGGCGGCGTGGCGTTTCCTGAACGCGCCCCCCTCGGGTTCGAGCGGTAGCGACGACTACAATGCCAGCTTCCTGAGCACGCTCCACGGCGTCGCTATACCCACTGAGGGAACCGGCGCCAGTGCCGTCTACGACGATGCCTTCGACACCATTTTCGATGAGGGCGTCGATGAGGAATTCGGCGGCGTCCGAATAGCCGTAGACGATGTGGACCTTGGGCAAGGTTTCGGGCAGTTCCGAAATGTTGAACTCCGACAGGTAGGTGTGCTTGCGCGTCGGCTCCATGTAGAACTTAACGATATCCGGATCTGCGACCCCCATCATGCCCAAGTCGATAGATTGAAAGGTATGAAGGCGATAGGCGCTGGTCTTCGTGACATCGCGAGCGGCGTGGATGCTTTGGTTCATGCATTGCAGTACGCCTTTGCCGGTAGCCTCAGAGTGGGCTGCTACGCGGACCGCGTTGTACATGTTTACCGGACCATCCCCACTCAGTCCCGTCCATGGACGCTGAGCTCCCACGAAGACGACCGGTTTCTTGATGTCGACCGTCAGGTTCATGAAAAATGCAGTTTCCGCCATGGTATTGGTCCCATGGGTGACCACGATTCCGTCAACGCTGTCGTCTGTAGCCAGTTCCTGGAGACGTTTTGCGACCTTCATCCAATGCTGTTCCGTGGGGCCCCGCTGATCACGATCCTCTGGCTGCCGTTGGTCTTCTGGTGTAACGTTCGCCACGAGCGCCAGTTCTGGAAGAGCGTCGATCCAGCCTTGAGGGTCCACGCGTGGCGCTCCGTAGTTGGTAATGTTGAGACGTTCCTTGGCGGTACCGGAAATGGTCCCTCCGAGGGAAACGAGTCGTACATTTGGCAGCTCGGTACCCGGAACCGGGTAGGCGGAAGGAATTTCCTGAGCTCGGAGAGATAGGCTGCACATGAGCGCTGCCAGGCAGACAGTTGCGGCGCTGCGGGCGAAAGGTTGTATGGCGCGAGCCTTTGTAGTTGAAAGATCAGTACTCATTGAAGATGCGTTGAATTTCTTTGAGGCTCGAGGTTTTGGTGAGGGCGAGACGCAGGAGAATGCGTGACTTCTGGGGGTTCAGATTGTCGGCGGTGATATAGCCGGACGAGAAACGCCGGTCGCTTAGCACCACTCGACCTGCTCCTTTGCGGTCGCTGTTTACCACGATGATTCCGGCCGCTTGGGCTTTTTTGATTTCGCCGCCAAAGTTCCTCGATCCGCTCGATAAGACGAGACCGTCGATGCCATCTTCAACCAGCGCCGGGATGGGAGCGGCAGAGGCTTCCTGATAACCGTAGACAATGTCCACTTTGGGTAGCTCATCCAAGTCCATCACATCGAATTCGCTATTCGCGGTGTGCCTTACCAACGGAGTTCGGTAGAAGACGACGCGGTCGGAGTCGGTGTATCCGATCGGCCCGATGTCACGCGAGTCGAAGGTCTCCACATGGTAGGTATGCCCCTTGGTGGCGAAGCGGGCGGAGTGGATGGTGTCGTTGAGCACAATCATAACTCCTTTGCCGACCGCGGTTGGTTCGATGGCGACGCGCGTCGCGTTGTAGAGATTGAACGGTCCGTCGCGGCTCGCCGCCGTGAACGGACGCATGGCTCCGACGACGATAACCGGTTTTTCGGACTTCACCGTGAGCTGGAGGAAGTAGGCCGTCTCCTCAAGGGTGGTAGTGCCGTGGGTTACGACCGCTCCTGAAATATCGTCTCTAGCAAGGGTTTCGGTGATCTGCTTTGCGAGGCGAAGATGATGGTCTGCTCCGATGCTGCCACTGCCGACGTTGCTGATTTCGTGTACCTCCATGATGGCGATATCCTTCAGCTCCGGAAGGTCCGCTAGGAGTTCGGCGGGAGTGACGCGTCCCTCGCCGTATTCCATAAGTTTCTGACGATGGGCGCCCTTGCTCTGAATGGTACCGCCGGTGGTGAAGAGAGCGACGGTTGGAAGATCTTGAGCGTAAGCGGCCCCGCTAAGAAATGCGATGAAGAGGAGCGCGAGTTTGGGAAGGAAGTGATGTTTCATATTCTGAATACGAATCCGAAAATTAGTAGGAAATCGTTTCGCCAGGTAGAGAAGGAGTGGCGCTAGGGACCTTCACGTTGTCAGTCACGGCCTCGAAACCAGAGGCGAGTTTGATCAACGTCGGCTCGCTCCAGGGACGGCCGAGGATTTCAAGCCCTACGGGCAAACCGTCTTCCGTGAGTCCCATCGGCACAATGAATGCCGGCAGACCGGTGACCGGGCTGAGCTGGTTGGGAGTGTATTCACGTTCTGGATCGTTGCGTGGACCCAGTTTTAGGGGACCGTGCAACTTGTGAGGGTAGATAAGGGCGTCCAAATCGTATTTATCCATGAGGTCGAGAACCGCCTGGCGAAGCGTTTCCTTGCCCCGCAGCGTCGCCCGATAGGCGAGGTCGCGATCAAGATCGATCGGATCCTCCATGGCCCGGACATCGGAATCCCGAATGGGAAGGTCCTGATGGCTGAGCAAAAGTTCTTCAGCGTTTTTGTAAGGGTAGTCGGGGCCTTGACGAATCAGGTACTGATTGATGGCGGCAATGCGCTCGAAGCGGCTTGGCGAGGGATTGGCAGACAGGTAATCGGGTAGGTCGAGGCCGAGGGAGACAGGATCGAAGACGTAGGCACCATTCTCCTTGAAGACCTCGATGGACGCCTTTGCTAGGTCGATCACTTGCTCGTCTACGGGAGTGAAGTCCCAGGCTTCCGCAAGCACGCCCACGCGAGCTCCCTCCAGTCCGTTGGGATCGATGAAGCTAACGTACGGCTCGAGAGGCATCTTTCCGAGGCTGTTTGCGGTCCAAAGATCTTCGGAGTCGAAGCCGGCGATCGCATCAAGCGTGACGCACACGTCGTAGACGCTCCGAGCCATGGGACCGCCGCGCTCGCCAGTGATGTAGCTCCACATTTGTCCAGCTCGACTAATGAGGCCGGAGGTCGTGGAGAGTCCGAACAAGTTTCCATCGGAAGTCGGGGTGCGTATTGAAAATCCGGTTTCACTTCCCAAGCCAACCGTACCGAATCTTGCGGCGAGCCCACCCGAGGTGCCGCTGCTCGACCAGCCAGGCGTGCGGTCGAGAGCGAAGGGGTTCTTGGTGTTGCCGCCCAAGGTGGAAGAGGCGACCATTTCAGGCCGGGTATACCAATCGCTCTGGTTAACTTTCGCTAGGATGATCGCTCCCGCGTCGCGCAGTCGAGCAACGATGGTGCTGTCGCGAGCGGGGGTGACATCTTTCAAGGGAGAGTAGCCGCCCGTTGTCGGCATGTCATACGTATCGAATACATCCTTTGCGAGGACCGGGATGCCGTGCAGAGGAGAGCGCGGTCCGGACGTTTTGTACTCTTCGTCCAGGGCGCGAGCCGTTTCGAGGGCTTCCTCGTTGAGGGTGAGGACCGCTTTGATTTCCGGGCCCGTTTGATCGTAGGCTTCGATACGGGCGATGGAAAGCTCGATGAGTTTTTCCGCGGTCAGCGCTCCAGCTGCCATGGCGTCCTGAATGTCCTGAATTCCCGCGGTGGTGAGCGTGAAGGTTTCGGATTGCAATGAGGTCGTGGCGAGCGCCTGTAGAGAGAAACCAACTACAACGGTATTCAGAAGTTTTTTACAGGAAGGATTCATGTCGAGGATGGGAGGCGGAGATACAGGCTTAGTAGGAGAAGGATTCGCCCGGGAGTGAGGGCGTTTTGGGTGGTGTGGTACGGTGCTTGGTCGCTTGCTCGTAGCCGTAAGCCAGACGGATCAACTGAGCTTCGCTGAAGGGCCGTCCTAAGAATTCGATGCCGATGGGTACTCCCTTGGGGGCGTCTTTGGTTACGGGAGAAAAGCCGCCTGGAAACGTGATGGCGGGAAGGCCGGAGCTCGACCCCATGAAACCGTTGCGTTCGACTTGGTCAGGGTTCTTGGTAGCCGGGACCACGAGGCGCTTCTGGTGGGTGTAGAGAAGGGCGTCCAATCCGTATTCATCCATGGTGGCAACGAGAGCATCCTGGAATCGCGACTGATTAGTAAGGCGTTTCGCGTATTCAGGATCTTGTAACGCGTCTTCCATCTCCGCGTTCTGCCTGAGCCGGTTGAGAATCGGCTCGTAGGTCAACCCTGCGGCGACGTACTCCTTGAGGTTCTTGTATTTCGCGTCGGGTCCGAGGCTGGCGAAGTACTCATCCATGGTCCACTTCGATTCGAAACCGCTAACGCTAAGGTCGAACCGGTCATTTGCGATTTCGTCTAGGATGGGAATATGAACGGGAAATACGGTAGCTCCTGCAGCTTTCATGTCCTCGATCGCTTTCAAGGTGACCTCGGTCACGATCGCATGCTCTGAATGGCTGCCGTCTCCCAACAGCTGTGGCACGAATCCGATGCGAGCGTCTTTCAGGGAATCCGCGTCAAGATAGTCCGTATAGGATTCTGGATACTTGTCGACGCCTTCCCAGGTCGACTTGTCCATCGGATCGAAGCCGACTAGATAGTCCATCATGACCGCGGCGTCGGCCACGTATCGAGTGATGGGGCCAGCGGTGTCCTGAGTGTAGGAAATCGGTATGATGCCGTCGCGACTGATCAAGCCGAAGGTGGGACGGATGCCCACGAGATTGTTGGCGGAAGAGGGAGAGCGAGTGGATTGACCAGTATCGGAGCCCGTTCCCAGAATCCCGAAGGTAGCAGCGATGGCGGCTCCAGTGCCTCCACTAGAGCCGCCGGGGGTTCTACTCTGATCAAAAGCGTTGAGAGTCTGCCCCATGAGCGAGCTGATGGATACGCCGCTGCGGGCGAGCTCGCTGAGGTTTACTTTAGCGAAAATGATAGCTCCCGCGTCGCGAAGCTGTTTCACGGTAAAGGCGTCGTCAGGAGCCATGCTGCCAACGAGGGCCTTGGAGGCGCCGGTGGTGGGCATGTCATAAGTGTCGTAGTTATCTTTCAACAACACTGGAATTCCGTGGATCGGGCTGCGGGGACCGTAAGTCTTTCGCTCTTCGTCGAGCGCTCGAGCGATTTCCAGAGCCTTCGGATTGATTGCAATGACGGCATTTAGTTTCGGGCCCTTCTGGTCGTAGGCTTCAATACGAGCGGTGCAAAGTTCGACCAACCGCTCCGCGGTGAGCGCTCCCGCGTCAAAGGCTTCGTTGATATCCGCCACGGTTGCGGTCTGCAGATTGAACTCCTTCGCTGGCAACGCGTGGGCTGCGGCAAAGACGAGAGAAAATACGAGAGCGGTTTTTAGTTTATTTGGAAACATAGTCCGTTGGTAACGTCGGTGTATTGGGAGGAAGGATACGGTGGCCGGTAGCTTGCTCGTACGAGTAGGCCAGAGAGAGAAGAGTAGCTTCGTCGAACGCACGGCCAAGGAACTCCACCGCGACCGGCTGGCCGTGAGAGGTGATGCCAGCGGGGACGACGATGGCCGGCAGGCCGGAAACGGAGCTGAGTCGCACCTTTGTGTAAGTGGATGGCTGGTTGACGTATTCCGACGGGTAATTGTTGTGGATATAGACCAGAGCGTCCAAATCGTTGTCGTTGAGAAGTCCCAGCAATCTAGCTCTCATCTCGGAACGGCGGGCAAGGTGTTCCTTGTAGCCAGGAGCGTCGAAATCCGGTTCCGAAGTCAGAGCTTCTTCATACCGTTCCCACTTTCCAATGATGAAGCCTCCCGTATCGTAGAAATCCTCCAAACTTTGGATACCGGACGATGCGTCGAGCGAGGCAAAATAGTCCTCGAGCGCTGGTCCAATTTCCGTAGGCGTGATGTTGCTCAACGAAAGCTGTTCCATCAGGTCGTCGTATCCGGTGGAGACTGGAACTAAGGTAGCTCCGATGGACTCGCAGTCCGCAATGGCTTTTTTGACGATTGCGATCGCCTCAGCGCAGGTGGGATCGTCTTCTTCGAAGAGTTCGTTTACTACGCCTAAGCGGGCGCCATCAAGCGAAGATTCGTCGAGATAGGATTCGTAGGGCTGAGGCGGAAGCTTTCCTTCGCTTCGGGCGGTGACCTGGTCCTTGTCATCGACGCCGGTGGTATAGTTAAGCGTCGCTGCCACATCGTAGACGTGGCGAGCCATGACACCGACCCGATCGAGGGTGGGAGAGAGGGGGATGACTCCGTCGCGACTGATCAGCCCCTCAGTTGGGGCGAGGCCAACAAGGTTGTTGGCGCTAGAAGGTCCGCGAACTGAGGATCCGGTTTCGGTACCCAGTCCTGAAACCGCGAATACAGCGGCGAGGGCCGAGCCGGTGCCGGAGCTAGATCCGTCGCTGTGTCGTCTAAGATTGTAGGGATTGCGTGGCTGGCCTCCCAAGGTGCTGGCGCCAGGCAGGCCACGCGAACCCGAAGCGAATTCGCTCAGGTTCGTTTTCAGAAAGATGATCGCGCCGCCCTTTTTCAGTTGTTCAATCACGAAGGCGTCATTGGGAGCATAGTTGCGCTCGAGACCGATCGCCCCGCCAGAGTTAGGAATTCCAACCGTATCCACATTGTCCTTCACCGCGATAGGGATGCCGTGCAGCGGGCCTCGTGGGCCGCTCGTCTGGCGCTCCTCATCCAAAGCTTTAGCTTCCTGGCGCCAGTGCGGATTGATGGAGATGACGGAGTGAATGCTCGGACCGTTCAACTCGTAGGCAACGATGCGCTCAAGAAAGCGTTCACACAGGTCTTCGTAGGTGAGCGAACCATCCGCCACCGCGTCTTGAATTTCGCTAATGTCGGCTGTGGTGAGATCAAGCTGGGCTTGGAGCGGCGTCAAGAGAGCCAACGTAGCGCCGACAACGCTTGTTTGAATAAGGTGCCTCATCGTATTTCGATTGTAGTTGAACGATTAATACTTGATCGTTTCGCCTTTGAGTGGAGGCGTCGTCTCAGGAGTCTTGCGAACCGGCTCCAGCTGTTCGTAGGCGTAGCCAAGCTTGAAGAGCGTCGCTTCGCTGAATGGGCGACCAAGAAACTCCACCGAGATCGGACCGTTTTCCTTCTCGGTGTAACCCGCGGGAACGAGCAAAGCAGGGAGACCGGTGACGGAGCTAAACGGGTTGTCCTTTTCCGAATGGCGTGTGCCATGCGGTTCGGGAGGGACCGACTTGAAAGGGTAGACCAATGCGTCGAGGCGGTACTTGTCCATCAGATCGATGGCGGCCTGCTTGAGCGTTTCCTGGCTGTCGCGGCGGGCTAGGAATTCCTTGTTGTGCATAAGGGAGTCGATTTCCTCGCGCCCTTTGATGATGCTGTCTTTGGTCAAGTCGCCCCCTTTTTCGATCAGTTCATCCACGTTGTGGATGACCGCGTCGGGACCCAGTCTGCGAAAGTAGAGATCGTAGGAGAATTGAGCTTCGTAGTAGTTGGTGCGGGTTTCAGAGAGGAGGGTGAAGAGATCCATGCCGATGCTCAAGTCGTCCACGATCACGGCTCCCGCGTCGTGCATTTTCTCGATAGCGGCTTCGACTAAGGCCACGCCTTCCTCGTGCATCTCGCCTTCGCGAAACAGGTCTCTGAATACGCCAATGCGGGCTCCACGCAGGCCGTCCTTTTCGAGGAAGGTTGTGTAGGAGGCCTCAGGCGTCATACCCGGCGAAATGATGGTCAGCAGGTCTTCCGCGTCGAAGCCCTGCACCACATCCGTCATTGCAGCGACGTCGTAGACGCTTCGTCCCATGGGACCGCAACGTTCTTGCGTGAAGGATGTCATGACTTGACCAGTACGCGGGATTAATCCGCGCGTTGGGGCCAGGCCGACGAGGCTGTTGTTGGAAGTCGGGTTGCGGATGGATACGCCCGTTTCGGTACCGAGACCGATTTGGCCGAACATGGCTGCGAGGGCTGCTCCGGTGCCGCCGCTGGATCCGCCTGGCGTGAGCTCGGGATTGTAGGGATTGTTGGTGCGGCCGAGCACGGTACTTTGATCCTTGCGATCCTTCGGGCGACCAAACCAGTCGCTCATGTTGACCTTCGCGAAAATGATGGCCCCAGCGTCGCGCAAGCGCTTTACCACGGTGGCGTCGTAGAGAGGCTGGGAGTCCTTGAGAGGAAGAAAACCGGCGGAGGTCGGCATGTCGTAAGTATCGAAGAGGTCCTTGAGTACGACAGGGATGCCATGAAGCTTGCTGCGTGGTCCGCTTTCGGCGCGTTCCTTGTCGAGTGCCCGAGCGATCTCGAGGGCGTTTGGCTGCAAGGTGATGATGGCATTGATCTCCGGACCCGATTTGTTGTACGCGTCGATGCGTGCCAAATACATGGATACGAGCTTCTCGATAGTGAGGGCTCCGGAGTCGAGGGCTTCGTTGATATCCTCGATGGTCGCTGTTTCGAGGGAAAAGGTTTTCGCGAGGCTTGTCGTTCCTGCGATGCACAGGGACAGGAGACCAATGGCGGTCGTAAGGGAAAGTCGGGTCAGGTTCATGGGAAAGGCTTGGGATCAGGCGTGCCGAAGTCGTGAGAGCTTCGAAATCCGGGTGCATGTAGGCATAGCTCGGCTACGCCTAGGCCCGTGGCGGGCAGGAAATGGATAGGGGAAACCGCTGCGGCGGTGGTGGGCTTGGGGTAGACTCCAAGCAGAGCGGGCGTCCCCGCTCTGCAAGGATGTCTAGTCTACTATTCTAACTTCCTATGTAATTAGAATTCCTTTGATACCGTGATCTGCCAGCGACGTGGAGGCTTCACGGATATAAGCTCGTCTCCCGAAGTGCTACCACTTCGTCCTGTGTAGTAGAGCTCGTCTGTTAGGTTGAAGATATCGAGCTTGGCGGAGAAGCTCTCTTTCTTCCAACCGATGGCAAGATTAGCAGTGGTGGCTTCCGGCAGCATGATGACCCCGTAGCGGCCTGATTGCACTTCGGAAATGTAGTTTCCGCTAAGGGTCAACGAGAGGCCGTAAGGCGCTTTGTATCCCATGGCGATACCGTGACTGGTATTTGGATACGCAGGCATTTCGATCTTTTCGCCCGGTTCAACTCGATGAGCGGCTTGACCGCCCCATGTGAAGGCTTGAGCGGGGAAGATGACTTCGCCCGTCTCCGGATCAAGCACATCCTCGAATCCATGGGTTTCGCCGTGCAGGCGGAGCCAGCCACCATCGTTGGAAAGATCGACCGTCTTCTGCGTTACGCTGAAGGCGCTGAGGTAGAACTTCTCGCTCGGCACCCAACGCACTTCCAGCTCGATGCCTTCGCCGGAGAGAAGGCCGAGACTTCCGAGCAGCGGGTTGCCGTTGGGATCTTCGTTCACCGTGTTGCGTGACTGCTTGTATCCAGCGAGGGCCCAGTAGAGCTTGCCATCCAAGTGCGAGCCCTTGATGCCGACTTCCTCGATCTTAGCTTCCGCGTAGGGACCGCCTTCCACGAGGTTTCGTGGCAGCGTCAGGTCGGAGCTGTCCGCGAGGGCGGTTTGAATGCCGTAGGTGTAGTAGACATTCAGGTTCGCGGGGAGGCGGTAGAAGAAGCTGCCAGTGTAGGAGAATCCGTCGTCGCTACCGGTCTGCGTATTGTCAGCGGTGCGGAAGCGAGGATCAACGCCGTCTGCTCCGGATCCGAAGATGTAGATGCCTTCGCCGCCTTCGGAAACGAGATCCGCGTAGTCGGTAGTCTCCATTGAGATCGTATCGTAGCGAGCGCCAAGGATGATGTTGGTCTTGTCGCCGATTGCGATATCCAACATGGAGCCGAGCCCGAATTCGTCGTACTTGCTATGACGCCAGTTCGTGTAGGGCGCGCCGCCATTGTAGTAGTCCGAATTTTCCCGAGGAGTGATGAAGAGGTCCTTTGGCGTGCGTTCGTTCTGAGGCAGGGCCAGGTTTGGACGGTTGTCGTAGTCGCCGGAGTTGCTATGCCGCTGGGCGTTGGTGTGGCGAAAGCTGACAGCGGAGATGGAATTCACGGTGAAGCGTTCCGAGTTTATGAGCTCGGTTTCGACTGAGAACTTGTCCTCCACGACCCAGATGTCCTGCTTCTGGTAGAAGGGCAATTCGGAATCCTTGAACTGGTCCTGAGTGTCGAAGAGAATCTGGTTCTTCATCTTCACATCTCCGCCGTCGTTTACGAAGTCGAGGTAGAAGAGGCCGAGCTTCGCGAGGAGCTCCTTCTCTAAGGAGACGTGGCTGTAGTCGATCTTGGTGAGCTCGACGGTGTCCGGGTCCATGACGAAGCCTTGAGGCAGTACGTTGAGCAGCTTCATGTTGTCGTCGCTGAGCAGAGCGGCGAACTCGGGTCTCATGGTCTGCAAGGCGTCCAAAGCGCTGTTTTCATTCGCCACTGTGGGGACCGGGCCAGCAAGGGCGTCCTGGTAGCGCGAGTCGAAGCGCTGACGCAGCGCATTGTTTCCGGAGGAGGAGGTGTTGCCGATGATCACCGGCGATGCCTGCTCCATTTCCATGTGTCCGATCTTGCCACTGTTGTCCAAGTCGAGATCGACGAGGAAGGTGCCTCCCCAGTAGTCGCCGTTGTCGATCAGGTCTTGCGTCAGACGCGTTAGAAAGCCGCCAGCGGATCGCGTTTCCTGCAAGTTGAAGCCTGCTTCCACACGCCACTTGTCAGTGAGTTCCTGTGATATAGCTCCTTGCAGAATTTTCTGACCGATCGGAATATTTTTATAGTATGAATCAGAGTCCTCGCTCAGGGCGTATATATAATAACCACCCCGGCGATCCGAATTGCCTGTAAAGTTGATAGGGCCGCCCATGCCAAGTGATACTTCCTGTTTGCTATAGGAGCCAAATATCATCTGTACGAAGCCTTCGTCGTCCTCAAGATAGGCTCCTTGGCGTGAACGTCCTGATTTTGGGGTCATGTTGGTGTATCCACCAATCTTGCCCGAACCGAAGTAGGCGGGCGCCGGGCCTCTCACCACTTCTATCTGGTCGTTGGCGCCAAGGACGGTACGCGAGTTGCCCTGAGGCTCGATGCGCTTCATACCGCGGAAGTAGGTATCCGCAGTCATGGCTCGGATATCGATGTTACCCTGTACACCCCAACGGGTTACGGTGTTGGTGCTAGGAGCGATACGGGAAAGGTCGGAGACTTCGCTGATGGACAAGTCCGAGATCATCTCGGAGCTGACGACGGTGGCGGAGCGCGGCGTTTCAAGAATGGATTTCGAGAATCCGAGCACGCCCTCAATCGGCTGGTTGGGCAGGACGAAGTTCGGGTCTTCGCCGCCATAGGTGACGAGATCCTCCAGAGATCCCTCTACATCGTCCGACAGGGTTTGGGAGTAAAGATATACAGTGGAAGACGTTGCTAGCAAAGCCAAGCTTGACAGCTTAACCAGTCGACCTACCGTACTCCCGAGGATTGGGTGTTGGTATTCGTTCATATCTGTTTTTGTGTTCGTGTGGTTACGATATCGAGAGCAGTTGGTATACCAACTGCCCATTCCTCACCCCAGTTGAATATTAGTCGAAGGGCGGGTTAGGAAATTGAATGAAATTACAAGGAGCGGTTTCATTTGTTTATAATTCTACCATTTTCGGCCGATATCGACCCGGCATTGCCAGGAATCGATAGTCGTTTTTCCCATTCGATTTAGACGTCCGATGGATTCGTCGAGGGGAGCGTTGCCGATATTCAGGAAATCGAAGCGAGCCACCCAACTTTGATCGATTTTATACACGATTCGGGCGTTGGTGGTTAACCTTTGATCAAGGTATTCGAAGGTGCTCAAACTTGGTCCGAACTGATCGAGGGCCTGGTCGGTGTAGTCCATTTGCAGCAGCCAGTACAGTCGACCTATGGTTTGCTCGATGGATAGGCGCGATTTGTTTCGCGCGACCATGGGAAGAGGCGTTTCCGAAAAGGCGACGTTGTCGGTGTCGGCGGTGGATTCCTTGTATTGGTGAAGCACGCGCGCTGTGATGCCCTTGCCTTTCAGTATCGATGGTTCGAATACGCGAGAGAGCGAGAAATCGATGCCGTGGATGCGAGCGGAGGAGCCGTTGAATTTAGATCGAAATTTGAATCCCTCGTAGGTCCCGTCGACAATGGTCTCTTCGGTGGAGTAGATGAAGTCTTGAATATCTACCGATGAGATGCCGAGTGTGAGCGATGAGTCGTCGCCGAGCTGCTTAGCCCAAGAGAGCGTCGCCGTATCCAGCAAAGTAGGACGTAGGTTCGGGTTGCCCGATCTGACGACTTCGCTGCTGCGGGCGATGATCTGGTAGGGGATCAGGTCGTAATAGTCGGGACGAGCGATGGTGGTTTGCCAACTGAACTGAAACAAAGAGCTTTCGGATTTCCGATAAGCGATCGAAAGAGTCGGGAAGCCGTTTTGATAGGTTTGCGATCCGTATTCAGGCGACACTTCTATCGAGTCGTCTACGTTTGCGATCACCTCGTACCCAAAGGTCTCGATTTTGGTGTCCTCGTAGCGCGCTCCGGTCGAAAGGCTCCACTCTCCGAACTCGAATAGCGCGTTTAGGTAGCCGCCCAAAACGCGCTCGTAGGAATCGTAGTTTTGCGAAAGCGAATCCTGTTCTGAGGAACTTGCGTTGTAGAGGTATCCGTCGAGGTGAGTCTCGAAGTGCTCGAGGACCGGGCGTTCTGCGGGGAAATAGCCCAGAGTGTAGTCGCCCTCTAGAAAGTCGCCGACAGGCTGGTCGTTGAGCGTCGTTTCCATTCCGTAAACGCCTTCGTAGCCGTCGTAGTTTCGGCGGAGTTCGAAGTTGTCTCTATTCTTCTCTCGATAGAGGGCTCCGGTGGAGATCTTGTAGTTGAAGTTTGGAGTCGTACCCGTGATGTCCGTGTCGAAGTAGACGATGTCATCGCTGTCGTGGGTGGTTTTGTCTTCGAAGCGGATTTCAAGAAATTCGAAAGTGGAAAGATTCTCCTGAACCAGAGGCTCGACCGCTACAGGGCGGGTAGGGTCGCTCAAGTCCAAGGTGAGCTGATCGCGAATGCCGTCCTCGAATTGAACGGTGTAGGTACCAGGTCTGAGACGTTTCCAGGAACGGGTCACGGCTCCCGCCCGAAACTGAGTGTTTTCTAGGGCGAGCTCAGCGCCCACGCCATAGACGTTTTCGGTCCGTTGATCCGGGCTTCTGCGCAGGCTGTTTCGCTTGCGGTTCTTCTGAAATGTTACGAGCGAGTCGTCGCTACTCGTGTCTCCGCTGGTCTTGTACTCAAGACGAAGGCGCTCGTCCATGTCGTCGATCACGCTATGGCTGCCCACTGCGTAGACGCGCGTCTTTCCAAAAGTCGCTTGTCCGAACAGGCGAGCGTGTTTCGATTCCGTTTCCAGGGTGCGTACGTCGAAGCGAGCTGTATTGGGCAGGGTGAGGCCCACCGAACTGTCCGGTTCCTCATCCCAAAGATACTGCAGCGAGTCGAAGCGGCGGTCGAAGCGATTCGTACCGATGTCGATGGAGATGCCGTACCTGCCGTTTTCGTCGAAGGGGTGCTCGTACCGAGCTCGAGCGCCGTATCCAAAATTCTCAGTCATGGCGTTGTAGCGGGAGAGCAGGTTGATAGAGCCGGATGGCGACGACGAAATCGAAGTGGCCCAGAGGTAGCCGAACTGGGAGACGCCTTCCGCATCGCCGTTGGAGGTGAGTCCATCGAAGCTGGAGAAACCGGAGGTTTCGGAAGAAACTGGGTTCTTTTTCTGCAAGATTCGGCTCCGGTCTCGTAGGGACTCGGCCCCCTCTATCGCTTGGCCCATGGAAAGCTGCCCTGAAAGCGTGAATACGCAGGCTAGCGAGAGGAAGGCTTTCATTGTAGTGGTATAGCAACGCTGCCCAAACGGTCGTCGCGCGGGCGCTACGACTCGGTTTGAAGAATGAGGAAACTGACCGGTTCAGGTTGAGCTTTTAGAGGAGGGCGGGGATGGGGATTTGTATCCGCTATCTCATACTACGCGCGGCGGATTCGACCTTTACGAGAAACGCTTCCACGTTGTTCTGAGGCTGGATCGACTGGGCGCGTCCTAGGAGTCGCGCTGCCTCGGCGAAGTCTCGTTCGCGCACCAGCATGCGAGCGTGCTGTATCAAGGCCTCCACTTCAGTCTCTTCCACGTCTTGAGCGCGTTCGTAGTAGAGGACCGCCTTTTCGCGCTCGTTTTGCTTGCTGTAGTAGTCGGCCAGAAGGAGCAGAGCCTGTCCGTTCAAGGGATCGGACTTCACGACTTCGGTCAGAATCGATGCGGCTCGATCGTCGTCGTTCGTGCCCATGGCGACTTGAGCTTCGTAGTTGAGCAGGGTGGTTTCCTCCTCGGGGCTGAGTCGCTCACCGATAGCGGACCGGGTCGCGGCGATCAGCTGATCAAGCTCGCTCCAGGCTTGTCGGATTGCCAAGGCGCGGATCGTGCGCATGAGGCGGTCCTTGCTCAGGTCGTCCAGGCTCAGGGAGGCGATGTAGTAGTCGACCGCGAGGTCGGGGGCGTCCCGATTGATGAAGATGTCTCCCAGCAGCGTGAGGCTGGTGCCGGTGGATTTGCCGAGCTCGTTCACGATCTGGAGGTTCGCGGCGGCTTTCATTTCCTCGCCTTCGCCTATGAAGGCGTTAGCTTGAAGCATGAGAAGGCTGGTGTCGTTCGGGTTGGCCGAGATGAGTTCGTCCAGCAGGCTGATCGCTTCCTTGTTCTCGCCAATGTTGATCAGACATTGCGCTTTTCCGAGTTTCCAGTCGCGACTGTCAGGCTCGAAAATGAGGGCGAGTCGGTAGGCGTCCAAGGCGCTGGCCGTTTCGCCCGTGTTCAGATAAACGAAACCGATCAACCCCAGCAGGGAACCATCCATGGTGCCGAGCGAGGCCGTTTTGAGCAGGGCCGAGAGGGCGTTTTCGAAGTCTCCCGATTGCACGTAGAGAATGCCGAGGTTCTTGTAGGCCCGAGCGAATCCGGGAAACTTGTCGAGCGCCGCCTTGTAGGCGCTGATCGCTTCCGCGGTGTTGCCGGCCTGGAAGTGCAGGTTCGCCAAGGTGTAGTCGAGCGCTCCGCTGGATTCTGGAGTGATGGCGGTTGTGAGGGTGGCGATGGCCTCCTGCGGGTTGTTCGCGATCAAGGGAGTGAGCGTTTCGAACAGGGCTTTCTCCTCGCTGTTGATGCTCGGGGTCTTCTCGGTGTCGAAGGCGTATGAACCGGTGAAGGCTTTGACGAAGCTGGGATTGTCCCAGCTGATTTCTTCCAGCTCGTAGACGGCTGATTGGGCGTTGAGAGCGAAGGAAAACAGGCCGGCGGCCACTAGTTTGGAAAGAAGTTTGTTCATGGTGATTCGGACTTTGATCAGCTTATTGGATACGGAAGGGAACATCGATTTTGTAACGGGCACGCACGGGCTCACCGTTTTTGGTTGGCGTTTCGAAAAGGCATTGTTCGATGGCGTCGATGGCGGGCTGGGTGAATTCGCGAGCAGTCGAGCTGACGACCTTTTCCACTGTAGCGGTACCGTTGGTGTCGATGATGAGGATGAGAGAGACCATGCCATTGATTCGCATGCGGCGCAGCTCGGCCGGATACACGGGCAGAACCGTCTTCACGCGTCTGGGCGGCTGGTCCAGGTCGGACACGTCGAAGATTTGCAGATCGCCCACTGTGTCCGGTTCGACCCCGAAGCCCTCGAAGGCGAAGGCGCCTGCCATGGCATCGCCGAATCCGGGGTTGAGCGCGAGGTCCATCTGGCTGAGCGACAGTTGCTGGACATTGCGCTGCATTTCCGGCGGAGGCTCTTCGACCTTTTCGTTTTCGGGCGGCGGCGGTTCCGGCGGAGGCGGCGGAGGCGGCGGAAGCGCCACGTCCACCGTGACCACATCGCTTTTGTCATCTCCGCCCCCGCTGATGTACTGGGTGAATGGGAGGATCAGGAAGACCCCCGCGGCGCAGATGACCATCGCGATAACAGTCTTGGGTCCACCCGACGACTCCTCCTCCTCGAAGCGTGGAGTTTCGTAGTCAGCTTGTTCGATCATCGGTCTTTATTTGATGTCGTCGGTGGAGATGCTCACGGAGTTCGCTCCGCCCAGTTTGGCTTCGTCGATCACGCGAACCAGCAGATCGGTGGGCACGGTGCGGTCCGCTTGGATGATGACCGGCATGTCTTCCTCGGCGGTCAGTCGCTGCACCGTGGAGCGAATGCCGCCGACGCCGACGTCGCGGCCTCCATAGACGACCTGTCCATTTGAAGTGATGGCGACGAGGATGCTGTTTTTTTCCAGGTCGACCGCGGAGGACGCCTGCGGTTTGCTGACTTCCACACCGGTCTCTTCCACGAAAACCGTGGTGACGATGAAGAATATCAACAAAATGAATACCATGTCGATGAGCGGCGAGATGTTTATTTCGTCGCTGCCGGAGGATGATTGGGAAAGTGTACGGGCTCTTGGCATGTTCGTTTCGTTTATGCGTGTCCGCGCTTTGGATCGAGTAGGCGTTGGAAGGTGGAGGTTTCCAGCTTGGTGAGAAAGAGCTCGAGAGCGTCGAGCTTTCGACGTATTGAAGAGATCATTACAAGGGCCGGGATGGCGAGCA
The DNA here is from genome assembly GCF_031127815.1 of Pelagicoccus sp. SDUM812003. Classification (NCBI taxonomy): domain Bacteria; kingdom Pseudomonadati; phylum Verrucomicrobiota; class Opitutia; order Puniceicoccales; family Pelagicoccaceae; genus Pelagicoccus; species Pelagicoccus sp. SDUM812003. The sequence goes on from NZ_JARXHY010000013.1 coordinate 111,369, forward strand.
CGAGGCCTGTTTCGGTGGTGATCAGAGCCTCGGAGATGCCGCCAGCGATCAGCCCCACTGTGTTCGAGCCTTCGCTGGAGGAAAGCCCGCTAAAGGTAGTGAGCATGCCGCCTACCGTGCCGAGCAGGCCGGTGAGGGGAGCAGAGCTGACGATGATGGTGACGAACTTGATGCGGCGCTTGAGTCGTTCGATCAAGGTGTCGCGCACCTCTTGGAACCTAAGCCGTACCGCGCCGGGCGTCTTCTTGTCCGCCAGCACGAACTTGAGGATCTTTCCGATGTCGCCCCGCGCTTCCTGCGGCCGGTCGATCCAGTGCCGCCATTCGTTTTGACCCACGCGGGTGTAGTCCTTCGACTGCAGTCGAAAGTAAATTTCGAATACGGAGTAGTAGATCAACATGCCCAGGATGAAGAGCGGACCCATGAGCCAGCCGCCTTCGATCCAGAGGCCGAGCGCATCTTCTTTGAAGAATTCGATCATGCCTTTGCTCCTCCCGCCATGCGTTTTTCGAACTCCACTACGTTAGGGGCGGCATGGGCGGCGATCCCGTTCACGAAGGTGATGGAGGTCTTCTCCATCTTTGCGATCATGGAGTTCGCCTTGCGGCTCAGGAAGGCGGAGAGAAGCAGGGAAGGGATGGCTACCACCAGTCCGAACTCGGTGGTGATGAGGGCCTCCGAGATTCCAGAGGAGAGCGACTTCGCATCGCCGGTGCCGAAGAGCGTGATCAGTTTGAAGGTGTTGATCATGCCGGTGACCGTGCCCAGCAGCCCTAGCAGGGGCGCCACCGCCGCGGTCACGCTGATGAAGGACAGCCCGCGCTCGAGCTTGGGTTTTTCCTCGAGGAGGTTTTCGAACATGATTTCGTCCAGCAGTTCCTTCGGCAGGTGGCTGTTCTTGATTCCGACGACCAGCATTTTGGATTCGGCGCCACCATTCTCCTTCGCTACCCGCTCGGCTCCTGCCTTGTCGCCCTTGTAGAGTTTCGAGAGCACTTCGAACACCACTTCCTTGGGAAGCAGCTTGTACTTGCTGAGCTCGAGGAACTTGAACGCTGCAATAGCGAGCGACAGAAATGCGAAACCAAGAATTGGATACATCCAAAGCCCGCCTTTTCCGATGTGCTCGATGAGCGATTCCTTGGTTGCGGAAATCGCCGTGGCTCGGCCGCCCGAGGTATCCAGAGGCACGCTCCCTTCGCCTTGTTTCACGAATTCCGCGATCGCCGGCGTCGCTTCGGGGTCGAAGACCAGAAGTCTCGGCTCCAAGGAGGAGCCACGCTCCGCCAGCCCAGCGGACTTGCCGTCGGAGGACGCGAAGAAGGCGATCGGGCCGAGGAAGGCGAACTGCCCGTCGACGAAGCTACCGTCCGCAAGGATCGCTTTCCCGCCAAAGGAATGGCCGGCGGCATTGTCTTTTACGCGTTCCAGTCCCATTCCGATGGCCGAAAGGCGCTTTTCTATCAGGTCGTCGCGACTGATTCCCGACTTTTCGCTAGCGTTCAGGATCTCGAGCAGATCGTCCCCGTAGAGCTGCACCTCGCTTGGATGAATCGAGGCGTTGAGCCGGTTGGAGTAGTCGAGCAGAAGGTTGGAAATGTAGGAAATCTCGTCCTCGCGAGCGCTGAGTTGGGTCTCCAGCGAACTCAATTCCAAACCGGAGTTGTCGCGTTGCCGCTGAAGGGACCGTTGTTCGGAGCGCTTTTCCTCGACGATCTGCTCGATCTCTCTCAGCTCGGTCGCTAGAGGGATCTTCTTTTCGGCGATGGATTCCCGGAGTTCGGCGAGCTCCTGGATAGCGGTTTCCAGTCGTTTTTCAGCTTTCCCGGATATGGCGCCGAGATCGGACTGGCCAAACGAGAAAGCGGGGAGCGAGGCAGCAAGCGTCGCCGCGAGGACGCGCCTTAGACCAATGGTGGTGAAGGTGATCATAAATAGGGAAGGGAGCTAAAGGATTTCGATTGGGAGAGTGACAAACGCTGGCGGCGCGTCGTTGGAGTGGATGGCGATGGCGTCGGCGATACTCATGGCCTCATCGCCCGCGACGGTGGTCCAGGTCCACCCCTCTGGAGTGGGATGTCCATATCCAGCGTTCTCCGCGTTGGCGTCGGCGTAGTAGGCGACCGATAGACCGAAATAGATCGTCTTCACCTCCTTCGATACTCCCGGCTCGACTTCCTTGATTTCCGATACCATGGAGATCTGCGAATGGAATTTTTCAACTTGTGTCAGAATTCCAACTACAGTTTGAATCCGTTGGGAAAGGGGCGCTTTCTTAGCGGCTTCTGCATCCTTGGGAAGACGCTGGATGAGGGGCTGGATGTCCATCTTGAGCGGCTCCGGAAGCAAGGGAACCACACTGCGAGCAACCCCTTCATAGCTCGTTGCAGCCTCCTCTAGTAGAGCAGCGGTCGCTTTCGCCTCTTCGATCTTCTCGGAAAGCTCCGCCCGTTTTTCATCCGCTTCTGTTGACGAGTTTTCGAGTTCCTCTATTCGCTTGCTGATGGACTCAAGCTCCGCTTTCGAAGCGTCGATCATGTCGTTTAGAAGAGCTTCTTCGTTTTTCCAATCCGTTGATTCCTTGGATATCTGCGACTGTACTTTTGACCACTCGATAAAAGTGGAGCGAGTGTCATCGAGTTCAGCGGCTGTCGCGTTAAGCCCGATTAAGGCACAGAGGGTTGCAGTCCCTCCGATGAGGGTCCTTAGGTGGTTGTTCATAGCTAAGTATTCGAGATCTCAATACCGAAGAGATCTCTGGGTTAGGTTCGTGTGGTTAGATGCTTGTTCAGCAACTGCGGTGCCAACCCCCGTCGGGATTCTTGCTTTAGCCTCGACTTGATTCCTTTTCAAGGAAGGGCATATGGACTTGAGCGTTCCTCCGGGCAAACGCCCTATGCTATGAATGTCATTGTAGATTCCCAGTAGCGAGAGCGCTCAAAATCATTCAAGTTGAGCGTAACTACAGTGATGGGCGAAGTCACTGTAGCCGCCTTCAAGTTTCGCTAAGCGCATGAGGACGAACAAAAGTGGGGCGGCTTGTTGTGAGAGTATAAAGAAAAAGAATACAAAAGTGTGTGGTTGATCTTGTGAGACGAAGAGTTGTCGTGCATGCGCACAGGGCTGAGTCCAACGCGGGACGGACGCGCGGATGCCGATCGTTTTCGGAAAGCAGGAGCCGCTAATAGTGATCGTGACGCATGCCGGTCAATGGAGCGTAGACGCTATTGAGCCTATCGTGTGGAAGCGTATCCAAGATTGGATAACAAAGAGAGCTCTACTTCGATGCTGCTTGCTTGGTACGCTCTCCATCGGCCCGCCGGTACAAGCGAGCGGCAGCGATGGGTATCGGTTTTTGCTAGTTCGAGATTCGTTCGTCGTCTGGTACCACACGATAGAACCGAGAGCCGGACCCGGAAAACTGAATGCGTCTCGCTCCGGAAGCGCCACTATCCAGGCTTGAATCGTTCTCGAGGAAGTCCGCCTCGGTGAGCGCTTGCCACACTCCGGTAGACAGATCGTCTCGCCTTTCGACTCTTAGGGCCTTCGCGATCCCGCTTTCAGGGAGTTGCAGGGTTAGGATGAGGGATCCGTTTTCGGTGGAGAAACTCCAGGGTAGCGAACGAGCATCGGCCGCGGCTCTATTGAACGCGAAGAGGACCGCTAAGGGCACGCCGTTTCGATTCGAGGCGCGGTCGTCGTCAAGACTGTATCCATTGTCCCATAGCCATTGCCCAAACGCGTTCGGAGCTGAGAACTCGGCCGTGGCGATGGTGGATCCCGACGTGGATCTGGTCACAGTCGTGTCCGTGTTTGGCATCTTCTCGGTGAGCTTGTTGTTCACCGAACTGTGGAAGGTGATCTGGTAGTCGCTTGTGCTGCCTACGTTTCGCAGTTCCACCACCTGCAGACGGATGTCGGCGCTATACGGCGGCTCCACGTAGTCCGGTGGATTGGTCGCCACGTCGATCGTCTGAGTCTGGGTTTGCCCGTCGATGGTGAGTTTTGCGGTGAGCCTGCCTGAAAGAGGAAAGGACCGGAGGCGATACAGATCCAGCAACCTGCCGTCCGTATCGATCGATTGCGGCGCTCCGATAGTGGTTACTTCGAGCTCAAGGCCGGAGCTGCTTTGCTCCACCGAAACCTGTTTCACGCCGAAGCCATCAAAGCTGATTTTCGCTGTGTTCTTCAGCGTCCAAGGCGTTTCGTGGATCGAGCCGCCGGTGAAACGAATGGCAACAGGACGCTGCGTCGCCGGGTCGAAGCTCAGTATCGCGTCCATGACCCCGCTTTGGCGAATGTCCTGCTCAGAGCTATCCCCAGTGGAATAGGCGATGGAGTTTGTTCGAGAGCTTTCGAGGATGGAAAACTGGACCTCGATCTCCACGCCGAAAAGGCGGGCGCTACCTGCGAGCAAGATGGCGGCGGTACACAAGGGGCGGATTCCAATCACGCCCTTAAGGTGATCCAACAATGAGGTCTCGTCAATGCAGCGGAGTTCGGTTTCGCCGCTCGGCGTGGCATGGGGTCGGCAATGGGCCTTGAGGGTAAGGGGCGATTCGCAGCGGGTTCGATTCGCCGGCTGGTGGATATTCACTTGCAAGTTCGTTCGAAATCAAATTGCTGTCTCGATCAAAAAAAGGGAGTGGGAAATGGGAGTGGGACCTACAAACCGTTTGCGGGGGAAATGGCAGGCGCTGAGGCTCGGCATCGCTTGGATAACATCGATTTGGGTTTTCGACGCTAGTACCCTTGCAACGCTCGGCGCGGCATCGGTAGCCGATCTCCCGCCACCGTTGGCCAGCGAAGGTTTTGGCGGGTTGACCGAGCCGACCGCGCCGATAGCAGGCTCTCGAGCTTTGGCGGACTGGGAGCCGGCAGGGGCGGTCATGATCAACGTCTCCCCGCAGGAGGTGCTGGAAACGCCTGATCTACTGGCGTGCTACCGGCAGATCGTGGAGGCGCTCACGCGCTACGTGCCGGTGGTGGTGGGATACGATGGCGAGGACAGCCGATTCGCCTTGCGTTTGGAAGACGCTCTGAGGCCCGCCAATTCTGATGCTAAGGATCGGTTTCCCGTCGAAACAGCGGATTCTAAAACAAACGAGTATTGGATACGCGACTACGGCCCGATCTTTTGCATGAGCGCCTCGAACCGTCTGGTTCTGGTCGATACGATTTATAGAGATTGGAGGGAGGAGATCGACGCTTTCGAGCAAACGGGCGATCTCACCGGACCGGGAATAGGCGTCGAGCTGGAGAAGCGTCTGCAGTTTCGAACAAAGCGTTTGAAAAGCGACACTTCTCCCTTGGCTGTCATGAAAATCCTGAGACAGAGCTTTCGTCTGTCGAGCGAAACGACCCGGCCTCCTTTGGTCCTTCCAGGTAGTGAAATGCAGACGGATGGGGAGGGGCTCTTCTTCGTCGCTGAGGAGGCCGCGTTCCTAAACGGGGGACGGGTCGCTTTGTTCGAAGGACTCACGCGAGACTACTTTGGGGCGGAGGAGATTCACCTTTTGGATACATTGCGCGAGTGGGGATCGCTACGATTGGATAGCCAGGTTAAGCTAGCGGGAGGCGGTTATGTTTTCGTTACGCGCCCTCAGTTTTCAGCGCCCCTCAGTCAAGCGGCGGCATCGTTCGAACGCGAGCGAGCGGAAGCCGTTTTTCGATCCAACTGGCAGTACCTAGAGAAGTTCGAGCCGAGATTGCGTCGGGTGGAGCTCCCGACATTGCCCATTGCGGAAGTCTCGAATCAGCCCTTGCTTTACCATGTTCGGGTTCGTCTGCTCAAAGCGATTTGCCAAAATGCTCAAATCGACTTCGACCTCTATCGGTCGCTGCCCGCTGTCGACGAGAAACGACTAGCGTACGATCAAAGGATCTATGCTTACCTAAAGGAGAAGGTCGGGTATCTCGGTCAGTTTAGCGATGACGATTATTTGGCGGAAACCGTTCCTGCGGTGCTGGGACGTTCGCTATGGCGATTGGTTGCAGAGGAGCGACAGAATCGGTCGCCTTTTCGTTCCTACACCAGCTCGTTTGTATTGGGACTTCAAGGACGGCCAACCGTAGTGCTGCTGCCCCGATACGCTGCGCAGAAGGACGATGCTGCAGGGTTGATCCTGCAAACGGAGAGGGAGGTTGAGCGCGCCTATCGCCTCGCTTATCCCGACGCGATGATCCATTGGGTGGATGCCGACCCCTTGACCGTTCGCGGAGGCACCTTGCATCGTGCATTGCTCGCTCTCCCTCGAGGGAGGGAGCGCTCATGATTCACTTGGCAAGGACCGGCCGCGGGGCGGTTACACTGGAGGTGAAAAGCGCCAGAGCGCTCCTGCTTCGCGGCACCTGCTTGATGGTCTTGGTCTTCTTCCTCGCTCAAACGAGGTCGACTCTCGGAGACGTGTTCGGGGATGAGCGCGTAGAGACGTCCTCGATAGGGGCTAAGTCCTATCCATTGTTCAACCGTCAGACCGAACCCACAGCTCCGCTTGCGGCGGAGCGGCCGGTGGGCGAATGGGAAGCGGCCAGCTTTGTCTGGATAAATCTGTCGCTTCCCAGCGTCTGCAAGCAGCCCGAGGTCCTGGCTTTCTATCGAGAGTTCATCGAGGTCGTTTCGCAATATCTGCCGGTCGTGGTCGGGCTCGACTTCCAGTCAGCGTGGAGTTGGCCTCGATTGAGGGAGGAACTTGTGAGCGATGCCGCGGCGAAGAGGGGAAATACGCATTTCTTCGATTCGAGATGCAACTCGTATTGGACAAGAGACTACGGACCTGGATTCGCGAGGGCTGCCGACGACTCTCTTATTCTGGTGGATTCCATGTATCGAGGACTAGAGGACGAAATGGATCTTTTCGCTTCGTCCCTAAACGAGCTCGAGGGATATAGCCCCTCGAGAAACGCTTTGCTGTTTCAAGCCTTTCGCTCCAACGGGAGACGAGCTGAGCTGGCTCCCTTGCGATTGGCAAACGTGCTGCGTCAATACTTTGGATACACTGTTGATTGCGTGCGACCAAAGCTCTACCTGCAAGGAGGCGATTTTCTGACTGATGGCAAAAATCGGGTATTCATTTCGGAAGACACCTTGATCTCCAACGGAGGCCGAGAATCTGCTCTAGCGGAAACCTTTCGATATTATTTCGGGGCGAAGGAAATGCATGTCCTGTCGGCCCTGCCTGGAAACGCCGTGAAGCATCTCGACATGAACTTGAAGTTCATCAGCCCGAACGTGCTATTGTACGCGGAACCGCCGAAGACGCGAAAGGGAGGCAGCCGCTCGTCCCGTCAGCTGGAGACGCTGGCGACTCGTTCTCTCGAATCCAACATCGCCTATTTGCGGGAGCGCTGCTCGGACGTCACTCTCGTCCCTATTCCAACACCTCCGATTTGGGAGGAGTCGGTGGAAGAAGCGATGCTGGTCCTGAGCGCCCAAGTGCTGCAGCTCGTCTGCAAGGAGTTGGACGTTGATTTCGACAGCTATTGGTACGTCGAAAAGCCAGGTCCTGATCATGCGGAAGTGAAGGAGAAAGTGGATACTCGCCTAGCTTCGCTGGTCGGGCATCCGGCGCGACTATCAAATCGAAGCGACCTCAACCGGCTGACCTTGCATTACCTAAAGGAAGACCTGGATACGCTGATCGACAGCAGGGTTGCGGGAAGCACCGTGTACCGGACTTATGCGAATGCGCTGTTGATCCAGGTGGAGAACGGCCCGACCGTCGCGCTTCTGCCGCGCTATCGGGCGCAGGAGGGAGAATCGAGCGCAGCGTTTAGAGGGTGGGAAATGCAAGTTGAGCGAGCCTACCGACTCGTGTACCCGAACGCGAAGATTCATTGGATTCCAACCGACGCGATGGCCCTCCAAGGCGGGGCGCTGCACTGTCTGGCAATGGTGGTGCCGCAAGGCAAACGCCGATGAGCGATCCCTTGGGGCGAATCGAAGGGACGAGGCTAACGTTGGGACTTGCAGGATGCGACACGTCGACGCCCTTGGGTGGAGCCGCACCTTTGGTTCAAATTCGCCTCGAAAAAAAGCTCAGGTCCAACGCTTTGCATATCGGGCTTAAAAGGGAGCAGGGGCTCGATAGTCAGGCATCTCGCTCCCCTCGTGAGGAACCGGTCTCTGGTTCAACTCCACCCGAACATGGAGGAAGCCGACCTCTTTCGAGATCGGCTTCCATTGGGTGCAGGGGCTGGATTTGAACCAGCGACCTTCAGGTTATGAGCCTGACGAGCTACCAGACTGCTCCACCCTGCATCTGCAGTTGCTAAACTGTTAATCTCCGCTCTGGTGCTCGGAGGAGGCGTACAAAGTGAGATTCAAAACCATGTGTCAATGAATTTTCTGAAAAAGGTGAGGAAAACGGGGAAATTCCCGCTTGCCATGAGTGGGCCGGGGGGTACCTTTCTCGCTTTTCTCAAAACAGAACCATCAACCGATAACATCAAATACTAGCATGTAAGGCGGCATTCGTGACGCCTCGCCCTCGCGAAAGGGTGTTTTTTTATTATGAATATTGAACTAACTGATCTACTCGACGCTGGAGTGCACTTCGGCCACCAGGTGAAGCGCTGGAACCCGAAGTCCAAGGCTTTCGTTTTCGATCACCGCCAGGGCATCTCCGTGATCGACCTCGCCAAGACCTACGAGGGCTTGCAGAAGGCCTACGATTTCATCGAGGAAGTCGTTTCCAAGGGCGGCGAGATCCTGCTCGTGGGCACCAAGCGTCAGGCTCAGGAAATCATTCGTGAAACGGCGGCCAACACTGGCATGCCGTTCTGCGTGAATCGCTGGATGGGCGGCACGCTGACCAATTGGAAGACCATCACCAGCTCCATCTCCAAGTACAAGAAGTATCAGAAGATGGAGGCGGACGGCAGCTTGGCCAAGCTGCCAAAGAAGGAAGGTTCGGCCATCCGCCGCGAGATGGCGCGTATGCACCGCAATTTCGAAGGCATCGTGAAGATGGAGAAGCTTCCGGCGGCCATGTTCGTGGTCGACGTCAACTACGAGGACATCGCGGTCGCCGAGGCGCGTCGCACCAAGATCCCTGTAGCGGCGATCGTGGACACCAACTCCGACCCGACGACCGTCGACTACGCCATCCCTGGCAACGACGACGCGGTGAAGTCTATCCGCATCATCATGGAGACGGTGGCGGACGCGATCGAGGCTGGTCGCGCCAAGCGCGCCTCTCGCATGGCTAAGGGCGGCGCCAAGGGCGAAGCGGCAGCTGCCGGCGCCGAGATGGTTGCGGCCAGCGAGGAAGCGGCTCCTGCGACGGAGGCAGCTCCTGAAGCTCCGGCTCCGGAAGCGGCTGCAGCTCCAGCGGAAGCGGCCCCGGCCGAGACTGAAGCGAGCGAGAAGGCGGACAGCTAAGCCTTTTCCCATTTGTCACGAACGCGGCGTTGCTAGGTCAACGCCGCCTTCGTTTTCTCAACTAGAATTTCTATTCAACCAATTCGCGGGCGCTGATCGAAGCCCCGTTTCAAATCCATCCACTTCGAAAAGAAATGAGCGTACAAATCACCGCTAAACTAGTAGGCGAACTCCGTGGCCAGACCGGCGCTGGTCTCATGGACTGCAAGAAGGCTTTGACTGAAGCCGACGGCGACCTGGAAGTCGCAGCTACGATCCTGCGCAAGAAGGGCATCGCTTCCGCTGGCAAGAAGGCTGGCCGCGCCACTTCCGAAGGATTGATCGAGTCCTACATCCACTTGGGTGGCAAGGTCGGCGTATTGATCGAAGTCAACTGCGAGACCGATTTCGTGGCCAAGACCGATGACTTCAAGGCCTTTGTCAAGGACCTCTGCCTGCACATCGCCGCGGCGAGCCCGGTATGCGTCAGCCGCGAGCAGGTGCCTGCTGAGCTCATCGAGAAGGAGCGCGAAGTCGCTACCGCTCAAGCTGAGGGCAAGCCTCCCGCCGCCATCCAGAAGATCATCGAGGGCAAGCTCAACAAGTACTACGCTTCGGTTTGCTTGCTGGAGCAGCCTTTCGTGAAGAACTCGGACCAGACCGTTCAGGACGTTTTGACCGAAAAGATCTCCAAGCTCGGCGAGAACATGCAGATCAACCGCTTCGTGCGCTACCAGATCGGCGAAGAGCAGAAGTAGATCGTTCGACGCGCTTTGCTTTTATCAAATCGGCTCCCTTTGCGGGGAGCCTTTTTTTTGTCCCGCTTCTCGGGCGGGCTCGGCCTCTTGGCGCAGGGAGATGCGGTTGGAGAGCTGCCCATCGCGGCGAGCGATGCCTTGAAGCGAGGCGGGTAGAGGCGTCGAGCGAGTCCGTTTCGGTGTTTCTCCCGAAGGGGGCAGGCCTTGCCGCATCGATTTCCCTAAACCTCCAATCGATGCATCGAGGTCCGCTTCATCAGGAGCGAAGGGCTGCTTCGGCTGCTTCGCTGGCTTTCTTGAGGTAGAAGTTGCGCACTTCGTGGGCGTTGAAAACGGGCACCACGCGACCGTCGCCCATGATGCTCACGCCGGAGAAGAGCTTCACGTTCGCAAGTTCGCCGGAGAGCGGTTTGACGACGATTTCCTCCTGACCCACGAACTTGTCGACGATCAGGCCCAGTTTTCCCTCTTGGCTGTCCACGAGCGCCACGTTGAGCAATGCGGGCATCTCGTCCGGCTCGCGAGGCGTTCCGAGCAGCTCTTGCAGATCCACGAGATCGACCACTTCGTTGCGAATGCTTGTCATGCGGGAACCTCCATGGGAGCGGATGTTTCGAGTGAAGACTTTTTCCAGCGAGGCGACATTTTCCGTCGGTAGCAGGTATTCCTCGGCGCCGCTTCGCAGGAGAATCGCTTCGGAGACCAGGAGGCTGGTGGGAAGACGAAGGGTGAAGGTGGTGCCGACGCCGAGGGCGCTGTCGATCTCGATGCTTCCGTGCAGCTTTCGTATGTTATTTGCAACTACATCCATGCCAACGCCGCGACCGGAGAGGTCGGTGATGGCCTCTGCGGTGGAGAAGCCCGCCCGCATGATCAGTTCGTAGGCGGCGTTGTCCTGCATGATGGAGGCTTCCTCCCTGCTGATCAGGCCTTTTTCGATGGCCTTTTTCTTGAGCTTTTCAGGGTCGAGGCCGCGGCCATCGTCTCGAATCCTGATTGCTACGGCGCTGCCCTCGGTCGCTGCGGAGAGGGAGATGGTGGCCACCGGTGGCTTGCTGGTTCGGGAGCGTTCCTCCGCGGTCTCGATGCCATGATCGAGGGCGTTTCTCAAGATGTGAACGAGGGGGTCGCCGAGCTGTTCCACCATAGACTTGTCGAGTTCCGTCTCCTCGCCCTTGACTACGAATGCGATTTCCTTTCCCAACGATTTGGATACGTCGCGAACCATGCGAGGAAAGCGTTGGAAAAGGCCCCTCAGCGATCGCATGCGAATGGACATCACGGCGCTTTGCAGCTCGTCGGCCAATCGGGAAACGTTTCCCCCGGCTTCGCGCAGCTCCTGAGCCACGGAGGTGAGGCCATGGTCGTCGAGCACGGATTTGGCGATGAGGGGGAAGGCTCCGCGAGCGACGAGCAGCTCTCCAACCGCTCTCATTAGTCGATCGATCTTGTCTTCGTCGACTCTGAGCGATGACTTGCCCTTTTGATCTGCAGTCGCGTTCGAGTTGGCGGCGGTTTCGCTTGCGGACCGCGGAGTGGCATTGGTCTGACCTGATTGTTCCCTGTTGGAACGGGCTGCCGAATCCAGCTTTTCCAAAGTCCCTTCGATGAGGGACGACAGCATGTCAGCGTTTTTGGATACGGAGTCGCACTCGTTCGCGAAGACCGCGCAAACTTCGGCGACTTCGGATTGGTCCACGGCTTTCGAGGCTCTGAGAATATTGGCGACGCCTCGCTTTATGATCGGAAGCTCATTCGACAGAGTCTCCTGGGAGAGGCGCGACTTGCAGTCGGCGAGCATGGCGATGCTCTGTTCAAAGATATTGTGAAACGCCTCTTCCTGTGGGGGCCGATTTTCGACGGCGCGGGTGATCGGAGCGTCGGCGAGCTCGGCTGGAGGAAGTCCGAGGGCCGACAAAAGATCGGGCTGCGTCTCTGCGGGCTGATAGCGAAGGATGAAGGATCGATAGAGTTCGCGGATCGTTCGGGCGAGGGCTTGCATGGTCGCGACGCGTTCCGGAGCCGTCTGAAGCTCACCCTGGCAAAGCGTTTGGTGGGCGTATCGCTCGCCCGCTCGCGCCAAAGCGTTGATGCGGCGCAGAGGGTGGGATTCCCTCGTCGTTTGGCCTGCCGAACTGAGCAGAATGCCGGCGTTCCCCTTGAAGGAGTGCAGGGCGCGCTCGATGCGGGTCCAGGGCTCCTCCGTGTCGAAGCTGTCGCGGCAGGCGCGGATCGCTTCGTTGATCGTGTCGAGCAGCTCCTGGCTTTCGCCTTCGAAATCCTCGAGCGTGTTCGCATCGAAAAGACCCGGGGCGTTCGATTCTTCGTCCATCAGGCGGGTGTCGCGTTCGATCGAAATGTCGGCATCCATTTCGACGAAGGAAAACACTTCACGCACGTCCTCTTCGGATGCTTCGCTCACGAGCTCGATCTGCCAGGACAGGTAGGTCTTCTCGTGGTCGAATGTATCCAGATTTGGGATAGCGCAGCGCGTGGAGAAGCTCGCGTGACCGATCTCCCTGAGTTCGTCAAGCACGCTTACCGGGTCGTTTCCGAACTCCATGAAGGATTCGTGAGGGCAGAAGGTGATGGAATAGATTCCGATTTCCCTGGCAGGAGAATCTGCTTCGGAAGGCGTCCCTCTGGTGGTGGACGCTTGCTGAGCGGGCAGCAGGCGGCGAAGCTCCCTCAAGATCGGGTCGTCTTCGACCGCGGCTTTATCGAAGGCATCGGATGGCTCTTCGGATACGAAAGCCGTTATTTGGTCGACCGTTTTGAGCGAGAGTTCGATCAACGCGTGCGAAACCTGGAGCTTGCCTTCGCGAGCGAGATTGAACGCGTCCTCAAAAACGTGGAGGAAGGCTGCCAGCTTGAGAAAGCCAGCGCTGGAGCCAGAACCCTTGAGCGTGTGCAAACTGCGGAAGACCCGATCGATCAGTTCCGAGTTGCCTTCGTCGGACTCGAGTTGGAGCAGGCTCTCTTCGAGATCCGTCACGAGCTCCTCGGCTTCGATGCGAAACGAAGCCTGCATCTCGCGCATGATGGCGTCTGTATCCATATTCTGGGGAAGTGATGAGGTTGACGGTTTCGGCTCTGACCGGTCAACTGCCGCTTCAGTTGGGCAACACGCGTTGCACGACCTTCTGCAGCTGGGCCGGTTGGAATGGCTTGATGATCCAGCCGGTGGCGCCTGCTTGGCGTCCGGCCATCTTCTTGCTCTCCTCCGACTCGGTGGTCAGCAGAACGATAGGCGTGCGGCGGTAGTTTGGCATGGCCCGCAGCTGACGCGTCGTTTCGATGCCGTTCATGATCGGCATGTTCACGTCGCAGATGACGAGATCCACTTGCGTGGACTTCAGCTGGTTGAGCGCTGATTGTCCGTTCTCCGCTTCTAGCACTTCAAACCCGCATTGCTTCAGGGTGAGCCGCACCATCTGGCGCATGCTAGCTGAGTCGTCTATGGTGATCGCTTTACGAGACATTGTAGTTGTTTTTCGGTTATGGTTTTGTAAGGGCTGGTATTCCCCAACGCTTGAGCGCGTCGTTGAAAAATGGATCGTCGTGACTGTGAAATGTGGAGGCGGATTGGGCGGCCGATAGGGCGAACTGCACGACCGCGGTGTCGACGCTTTGGGCCTCCGCGGTGTCGAAGCGTAGGTCGGTGCAGTCTTGAAGGGCTGCTTTCAGCTGCGGCAGGGCGTGCGCCACGTCGTCCATGGCGCAGCGTTCGGCGAAGACGAGAGTGGTGACGTTTTCGGATTGTGAAACGGTGATAGGCATAATCTCTAGCGACCGAGCATTTTGACGTTTTCCAGCAGCGTCATAGGATTGCAGGGTTTGGTGATGTAGACGTTGGCTCCGGCCTCGTAGCCGAGACGCATGTCCTCGTCCTCCTTTTCGGTGGAGATGATCGCGATAGGGATCTCCTGGTATTCCTCTTCCGCTCGAACGCGGCGGATGAAGTCGTATCCGTTCATCCCTATCATGTTGATATCGGTCAGGATGACATCGTAGGGCGTCTTGAAAAGCAGCTCCAATCCCTGGGCGCCATCTTCCGCTGTGCCTACGGTGAATCCGGCGCTCTGCAAGATGCTACGGTGGTAGTTGCGGGCGGTCAGGGAATCATCGACTACGAGTACTTTATTCATAGCGGATCAGGATTTCGAATACACGAGATGGTTGTTCATTTTCTTGAGATGGAATGCGTTGGAGATTCGCCCGATTGACTCGGAGTGACCGAGGAAAACGTAGCCATCTCGGTTCAGCGCGACATAGAAGTGGTCCACCACGTTCTTGCGAGCGAGCTCGTCGAAGTAGATGAGCACATTGCGGCAGAAGATGAAATCGTAGCCACGGTGGCGGCGCATGGCTCGTCGATCGGAAAGGTTGAGGTGTTCGAAGCGAACCAGCTTGCGGGTGTCGGGCAGCACCGTGTGTTCCTTGCCGTTGAACTGGAGGTGACGCCCGTAGTAGTCCTTCGGAACATGCTTGACGGAGCGATCGAGGTAGTAGCCGGTCTTGGCCCGCTCGAGCGCTCGCGTATCGACATCGGTAGCGACGATCTCGATCTCGAACTCGCGATAGTCGTCGAGCACCTCCATCAGGATGATGGCGAGCGTATACGGCTCTTCTCCGGTCGAGCAACCCGCCGACCAAATGCGCAGCGTGGCGTCGCCTTGCTTCCGTTTCTTTTCGTAAACTTCGGGAAGGCAGCTGTTCGCGAACGCTTCCAGCTGCTCGAACTCGCGAAACATGTAGGTTTCGTTGGTCGTGATGAGATCGGTGAGAGCCTGCAGTTCGAAGCCGTCTCTGTCCGCGTAGCGTAGGTGGTGGTAGTATTCCTTGAAGCTAGATATATCCAGAAACTGGAGACGTTGCAGCACCCGCTTTTCGAGAAAGGCAGCCTTGTTGTCTCCGAAGTGAATGCCCAGTTTCTCGCGTATGAAGTCGCGCAGTCGCGTGAAGACTTCGAAAGGGATGGTCTGGCTAGCCGATTGCATTTTCCAGGGCCTCCTTGGTTTCGGGGTCGCGTTCGATGCGAAGTCGTTTCTCCAGTTCAGAGAGGAGCGCGCTTTTCGCTGCCGAGCCATCGATCGCTTCGGTTGCCAAAGTGCGAACGCGGCTGCTGGAGCTGTTCAGAGCTCCGGTCAGAAGCTGACGAGCCTGCGGAGTTTGGGATCGCTTGACGAGCAAGTCGAGAGCGTTGTCGATGGCGCAGTCGTCGAGGCTTTGCTCGAACAGCGCCTCGTACCAGGGATGCAGGCAGTCGGGCAGGGGGAGGTCTGGAAAGCGCTGCAGCAAGCGCGATATGCCCTCGGACAGCACGCCGTCCACCTGGCCAGGGCAGGTTTCGAGCAGGGCGATCAAGTAGTCGAGATCTTTCTCTTGGCCGTGGGCTCCGTAGAGACGAGCGATCCATGGCAGGTAGAAACCTTCCTCTTCACGCAGTTCGCTGAATCGAGCTTTGATCGCTTCGAAAGCCTTTGGCGAGTCGAAGTTAGAAAGGGATTCCAGGATGCTGGATACGAGCATGGGTTCCTGTTCGGCCTTCAGCAAACGAAGAATGTGATCCTCTAGTTCGAGCAGCTGGCGTTGTCCCGCGTATTCCACCGCTGCGATGCGTACGTTGATATCCTCGTCTTCCAGTCCCATAGCCATGAAACGGCAGCAGTTTTGAGGAGAAAACATCATCGCGGCATCGACGATGAACTTACGGATGTCCGCGTCGCGCTCTGACGAATACAGGCTTTCGAGAAACGAGCAGTTTCGCTCGCCCTTGCTCTGGAGCAAGCGGACTGCGGCGTTGCGGGTGGCAGCGGCGCCGCTGTAGAGCCAGTCGCAGACTCTTTCCACCAGAAGAGGGGAGTCGAAAGTCAGCAACGCTTGGTTGATGGCCTCGCGAACCGCGATCGAATCGTCGCGCTCGAACTGCTTGATGAGCGGGTCGATGGCCGTGTCGTCTTGTAGGTGCGCGAGATCCTCGGCTGCGTAGATGCGCTCTGTTTCGTCCTCGTGCTTGAGGCCTTTTAGAAGGGTGTTCAGATCGAGCGCCTCCATGTCCTTAACGGGTTGCGAAGTGGTTGAGCGCCGCGTCGGCGATGCAGTGCAGAGGCAGCGCTTCGCAGACGCCACCGCGTTCGTAGGCGGCGCGCGGCATCCCGTAGACCACTGCGGTTTCTTCGCTTTCGGCGATGGTGTAGGCTCCGCCATTCTTCAGTTCCAGCATGGACTCCGCTCCGTCGTGACCGATGCCGGTCATCAGGATGGCGATGGTGTTTTGCGGTCCGAACGCCTTTCCGACAGCTCGGAACATGACATCGACCGAGGGTACGAATAGGCTCTGCGGTTGCGTAGGGCACCGCATGGTGATCGAGCTGTCAGACCGGCGATGCGGCACCATGTGGCGACCGCCTTGTCCAACGTAGCATACGCCAGAGCGTATGCTCTGCCGCGCTCTGGCTTCCTCTACCTGTATCGAACATTTGGATGCGAGCCTTTTGCTAAACGATGAGGTGAAGTTTGCGGGCATGTGCTGCACTAGAAATATCGCTGCATCAAGATCGGCAGGAAAGCGTGGCAGCACTTTCTGGATACTCGTCGGACCGCCAGTTGAAATGCCAATCGCGATCGCGCGCGTCGGAGCAGGCGTTCCTCGATCGATCGGTTCCTGCTCGGCCGAAAAGTCGGGCTCGAAGATGGCCTCCGGCTTACGAGCGCTGGCATCGTCGCTTTGCTGCTTGAGATCGGCTTGGGCAGCGGCCTTTATTTTTTCGATTAGCTCGTGGGCAATCGCTTGCAAGTCGCGGGAGTCGTCACCATCCGGTTTTGCGACGCAGTCGAAGGCGCCCAGCGAGAGGGCTTCGATGGTTGCGTCGGCGTTTCTGGGGGTGTGGGTCGAAACGACGATGGCCTGGCAATAGCCTTCCGTGAGGATTTGCTTGAGGGCCGAGAGCCCGTCCAGTCGCGGCATGTTGATATCCAGCGTGATAACGTCAGGGCGGTATTCGCGAGCCATGTTGACCGCGTCCGCGCCGTCGCGGGCGATCGCCACCACCTCGATTTGCGGATCCGATTCGAGCAAGCGGCAAATGGCTCTGCGAGTCAGAGTGGAGTCGTCCGCGACGATGGCTCGGATTTTCCTTGGGATGGGCATGGACGAGGTATGGATTCGTTCGTTTTCGTTATCGGGAGATATCGCGCGAAGTTCGCCGGGAGATTTCAGTTTAGTGTAAAACGCGTTGAAAACGTCACTCGGCGGCTTCGGTTTCGGTCTCGCTTAACAGTTTCTTCAAGTCCAGCGCCACGATGATGCGCTTCCCGCCGTTCGCTTTCGCTATCCCTGAGACGAAGCGTGTGATCGGGGCCCCGGAGGTTTCTTTGGGAGGGCCGGTGACGACATCGGCCGGGACGCGAAGCACGTGGCTGACGCTGTCGACCAGCAGACCCGTCTTTTGCCCTTCCACGTCCGCCACGATGATGCGTGACTTGTCATCGTTTTCCTTGTCTTCGAGCTGCAGGCGCTTTCGGAGGTTTACCACGGAGAGGACCTCGCCACGGAGGTTGGCGATTCCGTCGATGTAGTCCGGCGCATCGGGGACGGGGGTGATGCGCGTGAGGCGATCGATCTCGCGCACATGCTGGATCAACGCTCCGAACTCGTCGTCTCCCAACTTGAAGCAGACTAGCTGTAGTTCTTCTGCGGTTACACTTGACTTAGCGTTCATCTCTTTGGTTGGCGTTTTTTCCTTCTTGGTTTGCGCTTCGCTGATGGAAGCTTCCAGTTCGGCTCGTTCGCGGGCGGGAATGATGCGTTCTGGGTCGAGCATGAGAGCCATGCGTTTCCCGGCTTCCATCTTGGCGACTCCCGCCAGCTCGATGCCGGACTTCTTCGAGAGCGAGGGGGCCTCTTCGAAGCAGGACAAGGGGATCGCCTTGATCTCGCGCACGCGATCGACTTGCAGTCCGACCTCCATGGATCCGGAGCGCGCGACGACGATTCGCTGGTCCGCTTTCGCTCCGGTTTGAATCAGCCGAGAGCATTTGTCGAAGGCCTGCGAGGTGGCGGAGATGCTTTCGCGGAACCGTTGCTCCTGCTTTTCGCAGGTTTTTTCCGACAGCGTCCTCGCTTCCGAGAGGCAGGCAAGCATGGAGAGTCGCAGCTGATCGTAAGCCTGGTTGAGCGAATCGTTCGACGATCTTAGATCGTTTGAATCGGCGATTTCGAGCCCTGACAGAAGGTGGTCATCGGAAAGCGAGCCTTTGGCCATGTCTTCAATCAGTCGATCGCTCCAACTCTCGAAGGAGAGCTTCAGGAGACTGAGCTCCCTCTGACGCTGCTTCTCTATGCTCTGGCGTCCCAGGATCTTTCTGAGATCGATAACGGGCAGGACATTTCCTCTCAGCGAGAGAAAACCGCTTAGGAAGGCAGGCGCGTTCGAGGGGCGCCTGGGATCGCGGATACGAATGACCTCTTGGATTTGCTCGATGGGCAGACAGTATTCCGTCGAGTCGATTTCGAATAGGACAACCTGTCGCGTCTCTTCGGATACGTATTTAGGTTTTCCGCTGGTCTGTTTCACGGTTTCCGAAGGTGCCCGCTCGAAGAGCGTAGGATCGATCTCGATCTCGCATATCTTGTCCGTGTCGAGGTTCATCACGATGCGGCTTCCATCGTCCAGACGAGCCACGTTTCGCAAGTATCGACCGTTTGCGGAGCTGATGGATTGCGGCGCGTCCTCGATGTGCTGGCGATCTATCCTTCGCACCGAGTGCACCGCATCGACGATCAACCCGGTCTGTCGCTTGGCTCGGTCGATGACGAGGATGCGCGACTTGTCGCCGAGGTCGCTGACGGCTGCGCCAAATTTCTTTCTCAGGTCGACGATGGGAAGAATCTCGCCGCGCAGGTTGGCGACTCCTTTTACGTGGGCGGGAGCGAGTGGAATGCGCGTGGCGCGGATGGGGCGAACGATTTCCCGAACGTCAAGGATGTCGAAGCCGTATTCTTCCGCCCCGACCTGAAAGGTGACGACTTGCGAAGAGGTCTCCTCCTCTTGCGAGGCGTGTCGCTCAGCATGGGCGTCGCGCGAATCGCTGCCTGTATCGGTTTTCATGGTACGACACGTAGCAACGACTAGCTGAGGTGCTGCAATTCGTCCGCCTGGTGAGCGATGTCCTCGACCGCGTTGGCGATTTCGGCTGCGGAGTTGGCTCCTTCGCTGGCGGCGCGAGCGGCGGCTTCCGTTTCCTTGGATACGTCCTCCGCTGATTGGCTGATCGCCTTGGAGGAAGCCAGGGCTTCGTCGAGCAGGTTCACGGTCGACGAGCTTTCGGATTCGATCTCCTTGATGCTATCGGAAATGCGCGAGGTTTCGCTGACCAGCTGGTTCAGGCTGCTGAGCGTGGCGGAGGCCCGCCCGGCCTCTTCGCTGGAGGTCTTCGCGGCGCGATGGATCTCGTAGGAAACCTCTGAAATCTGGTCGGAGATGCTGCGCACCATATCCTTGATCTTGTCGGCGTTTTCCGAGGATTCGTTGGCCAGCGAGCGTATGTCCGCTGCAACTACGCTGAAGCCTTTTCCGAATTCACCCGCTCGGGCCGCTTCGACGTTTCCATTGACCGCCAGCATGTTCACTTGGATGGTGATGGTGACGATGGTATCGACGATCTTGTCGATCTGGCGCATGCGGTTGCGCAGCTCCTCAATGTTTTTGGCCGAGCGGTTTCCGACGGAAGCGGATTCCTCGATGTCTCGAATGAGGTCGGCGATGTTCTGGTTGTTTTTCGAGAGCAGTTCGCAGGTGTCATCGGCGAGGGCGCTGCTTTCTCTGGCGACTTCGCTCATTTCTCTCGCTTGCTCGTCGAGCTGGGCGCCGACCGTGATGGAGTCTTTGGAGGCTTGGGTCTGTCTCAGGATGGCCCGATTGATTTCCGAAATGGCCACGGAGATCTCCGCTGCGGACGCTCGGATCTCTTCAGCGTTGGCGGACATCTGCTCGGCTGCCGCCGCGAGCTCCTCGGAGCTTTTTTCGGAGTCGTCCGAGTCGCTGAGAGACTGTGCCAGACGGGTCATGGCGCGGGCGGCTCCGGCCATTTCCGCGAAGGCCCGGCTTTCCTCCTGCACCGCTTTGGAGGATTCTTCGGCCGATGAGCTGGCTTGCTCTGCGGCGCTGGCGATCTCCTCGGCGTTTCGCAAGTAGTCGAGCGCCGCGGCGTTGGTGAGCTCGGCGGAGTTCGCGATGCGTTGGGCAGTGTCGAAGATGCCATTGAAATTGGTCGAGATTGAGCTCAGGTCGCCGGTGATGACTTCGGCTTTGCCGATTTCTTCCTCGGCCTTGGCGGCGGCGGTTTCGGTGTCGGCTGTGACGGTTTTGACCTGATGCTGAATTTGCTGGACGACGTCCTGGATGGCGCGGGCGCTTTTTTCGGAGAGCTCCGCCAGGTTTCTTACTTCGTCCGCGACCACCGCGAAGCCTTTTCCGTGCTCTCCGGCCCGAGCCGCTTCGATGGCCGCGTTGAGGGCGAGCAGGTTTGTCTGGTCGGCGATGCGGGCCACCGCGTTCACGATGTTGCCGATCTCGTCGGACTGACGTTCCAGCTCGGCGATCTTTCCGGCGGATTCCATGTTGGCCCGAGCGGTGTTGTTCACTCCGAGGATCAGTCGCTGAATCATCTCCGAGGTGTCGGCGGAGCGGTTCTTCAGATCCCTGGCCTGATCCATGGCGTTCTTGGCTTTGGCGCTGGAGCGGGTGGCCGTTTTTTCGATGGATTCGATAGCGACTCGGGCCTGGTCGGCGGCGTCGGCGGTGCGGCTGGAAGCGGAGCTCACCTTCGCCATGTTGCTCTCCAGGGTGCGGACCGCGTCGGTGGCGTCGGTGATGCTGTTCGTGACCTCTTCGGTGGCGTTGAGGAGCGTGCTTACGATGGATTGCAGTCGCTGCTCGTTTTCGCTGCGAGAGATCCTGGCGGTTTTTCTTGCCGGTCGCTTGCGAGGCGAAGAGCCGTTGCTGTCGCCGTTCGGGTCGTTGGGTTTCGCTAGGGATTTGACCATGGGAATAGCGGGGTTCGTTGACGTTTAGCTTTTTGCGTGGTTGGATTCGAGAGTTGGGAACGGTGGCGAAGCGGGTGCAGGCTTCCATCCAACGGGAATGGAGCTTCGCGCAGGCTTTTCGCAAGCGCCCCCCCGGTTTTTACGATAAGCTTAAAATCGCCGCCTGCGGGCTCGGGCTCGAGAGCGGTATCTGACCTGGCTCAAGGGGCAGCGGTATTCGCAGCCGCTCCGATTGGCTCAGCGAGTGGGCGCTCCAGGAGTTTCGTCGCTTGCATGCCCTTTTCGAACGGTTTGCGTCTCCGCCTCGCTCCTTGCCGAAACCTCAAGCCGGTGCGCGTTGAAAGCGCTTCCTCTCACATAGGAATTGCGCGGTCAGCGAACATTTGTTGTATTTTAACTTCGGATCACAGGTATCCGCTTTTCCCGAAGACCGCCGCCTAATCTTCTACCCCGACCATGCTTTTCGACGTTCCTCTTCGATTCGTCCCCGCCATTCTGTGCTTCGGCGCCTCCATGCTGCAGGCCGCTGAAAACGACGGTGCGATCAGCAAGCAACCCTTTCTCGATGCGTCGCAGGGCGATGGGAAACGATTGTTCAGTGAACTTTCTTCCGATCGAACCGGCATCGTGGCGCAGAACCTCTATGACGATCCTTCCATGTGGGGAAATCGCTACCGCGAGTACATGGGTGGCAGCATGGGCTCGGGCGTGGCTGCTGGAGACTACGATGGCGATGGCTGGGTCGATCTGTACGTCACGCTCAAGACCAAGCCTGGGCGGCTGTATCGAAACCTTGGAGACTGGCGTTTCGAGGATGTCACGGAAGAGGCTGGCTTGTCGGAGAAGGGCTCGATTTTGGACTGGGTCTCCAGAGCCTTTTCATCGGACGAGAGCGTGATCTGGCGGCATGGTTCCGTGTTTGCTGATGTGGACAACGACGGTCTGCTCGATCTCTTCGTTTGCCGAAATGACGCCCCGAATCTTCTTTACATGAACCAAGGCGACGGAACCTTTGAGGAGGAGGCGGAAGATCGGGGACTGGCTTTGGCGGATGGGAGCGTGATTGGAGCCTTCGCCGACTACGATCGGGATGGTTGGCTGGATGTGCTGATTCTGACCAATCAAGTCGACGGCTCGGAGCCCAGCGGCCGCGCCGATCGCCTGTATCGAAATCTTGGGGATGGATATTACGAGGAGGTGACGCTTCAGGCGGGAATTTCTGCGGTGAGTTTCGGGCATTCCGCATTCTGGTTCGATTTCGATCTGGACGGCTGGCAGGATTTCTACATCGCTAACGACTACGCCGGGCCGGATTACCTGTATCGAAATCGTGGCGACGGAAGTTTCGAGAACGTCCTGAGCCAGATGCTGCCCCATATTTCCTACTCCTCCATGGGATCGGACCGCGCGGATATCAACAACGATGGGAAAGTCGATTTTCTGGTCGCGGACATGGCGGCGACCTCTCGAATCACGGAACGCCGCCGTCAGCCAGCTGCTTCTACCGAGTCGGCCCTCGCTATGGCGGCTCAAAGCGGTATGGTGAGCCAGTATGCGCGAAACACCTTGTTTCTAAACGCCGGAAACGGGGTCTTCATGGAGGTTGCCTGCCTAGCCGGACTCGAGGCCACGGATTGGACCTGGTCGCTGCGTTTCGAGGATTTTGACAACGACGGCTGGCAGGACTTGCACGTCACTAACGGTATGCTGCGGGAAGCCAACAATAGCGACATTCTTACCCAGATGATGCGCGCGCGTTCCGAAAGTCAGCGGGTGGCGGTGATGAAAAGAGCGCCAAAGCTGGAGGAGTCCAATCTCGCCTACCGAAATCTAGGAGGAGTGAAGTTTACTGATGTATCGGAAAGTTGGGGACTCGATCAGGTAGGCGTTTCGTTCGGGGCGGCAACGGCTGATTTCGACAAGGATGGGGATTTGGACCTAGTCTATCTCAATCACGATGGTGGTGTGACGGTTCATCGAAACGACAATGTAGGGAATCGTCGAATACAGGTGCGGCTGAAAGGCACCCGATCCAATCGCTTCGGTGTGGACGCGGTGATCGTGGCTGAGACCGAGATGGGGCAGCAGCTGCGTTCGCTCACTCCTGCTAGAGGGTACGCTTCCGGTAGCGAACTCGTCGCTCACTTCGGTCTGGGCGACAGCCAACTGGTGCGCAAGCTGACGGTTCGCTGGCCTTCCGGAGCGGAACAGGTTTTCGAAAATCTTGAAAGCGACTATTCTTACCTGATCACCGAGGAGCCGTCTGGGAGCGAAATCGTGGTGGAAGCGGAGAAGCCGCTTTTCGAAGATCGAACCGAAGCCTATGGTCTTCAGATGGAGGACAAGTCGCGGCCTGCTTTACCTGAGAGCGAGCAGGCTCTGCTCCCGTTTCGAACCGATAGGCGAGGGCCAGGAATCGCCGTCGCCGACGTGAATGGCGACAGGATGCAAGAACTCTTTCTCACCGCGACCACAGGTTCTCCCGCGAAGTTGCTGATTGCAGAAAAGGGGCGATACAGGACAACGCTCCCTCTCGGGTCCGAGCCGCCCTCGGTCGAGCACGGACCATCCTTGTTCTTCGATGCCGAAGGCGACGGTCAACTTGATCTGCTGGTGACTCGATCGAGCGCCAATCGTTCCCGATGGCCTCAGGGATTCATCCCTGTTCTGTATTCAGTCAACGAGGACGGCAAGCTGGTTGCCACGGAGCGCTTCCCCGCGGTGGAAATAAACGCCGGCGCCGCCTGCCTGGCTGATGTCGACGCGGATGGCGATCTAGACTTGTTCATCGGCGCACGTTCCATTCCTGGAAGCTATCCCGAAACGCCGCGCAGCTATCTGTTTCGAAATGACGCCGGCCGATTCGTCGATATAACCCAAAGCTCGACCGGTCTCAGCGAATGCGGCCTTGTCAAGGACGCCCTGTTTCGCGATCTCGATGGCGACGGGCAACCCGACCTTCTGCTGGCCTTGGAATGGGATTTCATCCGTTGCTACCGAAACGTGGGAGCAGGCGTGTACGAGGACGTCACCGCTTCGTGGGGATTCGAATCGGGAGGACGGGGCTGGTGGAACAGTCTGGCAAGCGGTGATTTCAATGGCGATGGCCGACTCGACGTTGTCGCTGGCAACCTGGGGTTGAATACGAGCTACCAAGCGTCTCGCGAGCATCCAGCTCGTCTCTATTATGGCGTCTTTGGAAGGAGATCCACCAAGGTGATGATCGAGGCGCATTACGAAGATGGGAAATGGTATCCGCTTCGCTCCCGAGGAGATCTCGGCTCGACACTGTCGGAGATCTACCGGTCGTATCCACGAAACAACGACTACTCGGTCGCAAGCATGGAAGACGTATTTGGCGTGGAACAGATGGAGCAGGCCGACCTGCTCGAGGCCGACTCCTTCCAGTCTGGCGTTTTCCTGAGCAAATCCGACGGCTCCTTCGCATTTCAGGCCTTCCCTCATCTGGCGCAGGCAGGACCCATGCAAGGGCTGGTCGTGAGCGACCTGAACGGCGACGGGAGCATCGACCTGTGCGCCGTGCAGAACTCCGACGTCTCCTATCCAGCCTTCGAGGGAGCCCTCGGCGTTTTTCTAATAGGAGATGGTCAGGGAGGTTTTCAGGTTCTGCCCCCAGATCGATCGGGTTTAGCGATTTCCGGCCCGGCAATGGCCCTGACTCTGTTGGATCCTGCAGGACAGTCGCGACCGGGCCTGTTTATGACGCAGCAGGGAGGTTCTACCCGTTTCCTGCAAAGTGCGTCAGATTCGGCGCTATGGACGAAGATTGAGCTCCGCGGGCCTTCCGCCAACCCCGATGGCATCGGAGCCCGCATCGAGCTGAGCTACACGGACGGCAGCGTCTCAACCCATGAAGTCAGTTCGGGGGGCGGATGGCTCGCCCAAGGCGAAGCGGCGCTTTGGGTCGCAGTCACAGATACTCGCGCCTTGGTCGAAGCCAGAGTGAGATGGCCGAGCGGAGAGGTTACGACTCACTCGATACCCTCGGACAAGGGCGGCGTCTGGCGGCTATCGCAGTAGAGTTGACTCGGAGGAAGCGGCTCCATTTCGGGCCGAGGCGAGCGGTCGCTTTACCTGCGTCGTTTTCTTCGTCGAAAATCATTGCCTAGAGGGAGATCTTCCCTCTTTTTCCTAAGCCTTTCATGGAGAAGTGCCAGAGTGGTCGAATGGGCCTGACTCGAAATCAGGTGACGGGGCAACTCGTCCGGGGGTTCGAATCCCTCCTTCTCCGCCATAACATGCTGATAGGCAACCTCTTAACGGTTTTAAAGTGTGTTTCCATAAGGTTGTGCTTATTATAAGTTGCTGGAGATGAGTGGCTAACTTGGATGGGTGCGGAGTGATGCTCGTTGTTAGGTGATCCTTTGCTGTTTCGATTCTAATTCCGTAGATGCGTTTTCTTGGCATTCTCTCGGAGATTTGGAAGTCGCTGCAAATGTCGTCTATTTCAAGATACTATATAGAGGAGCGGACCTATTCGATTTTCTGCCGGCCGCCATTGTGATATGACGCGATTTCGTAGCCCTTATGGTATCGAGCTATAGGC
The DNA here is from genome assembly GCF_031127815.1 of Pelagicoccus sp. SDUM812003. NCBI lineage: Bacteria > Pseudomonadati > Verrucomicrobiota > Opitutia > Puniceicoccales > Pelagicoccaceae > Pelagicoccus > Pelagicoccus sp. SDUM812003. Next base: position 137,105 of record NZ_JARXHY010000013.1, read on the forward strand.
TCAGCGCTCAGGCACCGGTCGTCTTGGCAGACCAGTTGGCGAGAAGATTTTCAAGTGGATAGGCTTCTGAAAAATGCGAAGCTTCTAGGAAGTCTGTCGCTTGGTATCGGCCCTCGCGGAGTTGGTAGGACCCTGTTAGACTAGCCAACTTCTGATGAGATTATTTCTGTGGAATACGAAAGGAAGACATCCATGAAGAAGACGAGAAGGACCGTAGAGGAGATCATTCGCATCCTCAGGGATGCGGATACCGAGCTGAAGACCGAGGATATCTGTCGCAAGCGCAACATAAGCGCTCGAGCTACTAGAGCTGGAGAAGCAAGTATGGAGGCATGGAAATCAAGGCGGCTCAGCGTCTGCGGGACATCGATAAGGAGAACGCAGAGCTGAAGAAGTTGCTGGCTGAATAGCGCTAAAGTCCAAAGCCCTAGCAATTGCCAAGGAAATAAGCCTATGAGCTCGGAGCGTCAGCGCAAAGCGACCGAGAAGGTCCGCGACTTCAACCTGATCGACGAGTACTTCTTTGAGATTGGTGACTACGTCTGCAGATCGAGCGAACGCGGTTTTTGTTTCGGCATAACCAAGGTGTTTTGGGATAGTGTTGCTGTCGCTCGAGGCGTTGGCCGGAGCTTGCTTGTTTAGGGAGAATACGCTGTCCGCGAGGCCGCGCCTATGTGGCGCAACCCGACTAACGTTGCCGCTGCAGGACGGGCTTTGCAGGTTTGGGCAAAACGTTTTCGAGAGTTCCTGCCATCGATAGGGATATGAAGCTCCGAGCGCGGGTAAGACTCCATATACGGGAGTGGCGATTCGGGTACAATCTGATCGAATGGATAGAAGAGAAGACCATCGAATCAATGACGAGTCGTCCGATTCGTTAGAAGATCCTCACGCTTGGAAACGTGTGGTGGCCAGATTTCAGCGGCCTGCGGCCTTGCGGGCGAATTGGCAGATCGTCAATACGTTAACGCCCTATGCAGCGCTCTGGCTGCTTATGTATCTGACGCTTGGGGTGTCGATTTGGCTAACGCTTGGTCTGGCCATTCTGGCAGCAGGGTTTCTCGTGCGCGTTTTCATCATTTTCCACGACTGTACGCACGGATCGTTTTTCGCATCCAAACACGCTAATTCCTGGGTGGGCTTCGTTGCCGGAGTCCTGACCTTCACTCCTTTCGCCCACTGGCGTTGGGAGCACGCGCGGCACCACGCGACCTCTGGGGACCTCGACCGGCGGGGCGTGGGCGATGTCGGAACGATGACGGTCGATGAATATGTGAAGGCGTCGACCTGGGAACGGGTTCGCTATCGAATGACGCGCAATCCGATCACGCTATTCGTATTCGCGCCCTTGTTTCTTTTTTTGATCAAGCAGCGTTTCTCGTCGTCCGGAGCGGGCCAGCCGGAACGGCGTTCCGTTCTCTGGACGAATGTTTGTCTGGTGGCTCTGGCCGTCGTGCTGAGCTGGTTGTTTGGCTGGCAGGCCTACGTTTTTATTCAGCTTGTGATTCTCGCGGTGAGCGGGGCGGCGGGCGTCTGGCTTTTCTATGTGCAGCATCAATTTGAAGACGTGTATTGGGAACGTGGCGACGAATGGAGCTTTGTCGACGCTGCGTTGAAAGGAAGCTCCTTCTATCGCCTGCCGAAAGCGCTGCAATGGTTGTCGGGGAATATTGGATACCATCACGTTCATCATTTGAGCGCCCGCGTCCCGAACTATCGGCTGGAAGCCTGTCATCGGTCCGACCCGCTCTTTCGTTCGGTTAAGCCGGTGACCCTTCGGTCGAGTCTGGGCGCCTTGCGGCTGCGCCTGTGGGACGAAGAGGCCAGGCGACTAGTCGGATTTCGGGATGTCAGGAAGAATCGACGCGCCTGAATGCGAGGCCGCGATCAAGGGGAGCGGGTTGCGCCCTATTTCCAAACCGATGACCAACGGTTAATCTTTGCGTTTCGAGCTTCGGTTGGGTCTGTCGATAACGACGCCTGGATGGTTCTTGCCAGAGACCTGCCTCCCAAATCTTTTTTATGAAACCTTTCTTAATAATAAGCGGTTTTGCAATAGGCTTCGCATTGATCGCCTTCGGGCTGAGCCGTGAGGATTCCTTCGCCGCGATTCTTTCCCTCTTATTCTATGAGCTTTTTCAGGACAAGCTCTTGCTCGTAGTCCTGGCCGGGATCCCGTTGGTTGCCTATCTTCTCTCCCGGATCGTGGCTCCGACAAGAAGGCGCTATTCTTGATTCTCAACGATGGTTCCGCATTTCGAAGATACGGTTCCGAATCGAACCGCTCCGCGGAAACGTGGCAACCTCAGGGTTTGCGCTGCTTTATCCTTCGCGTGTTGGAGAGTTGGATACAGGAGAACGCGACCAAGCTCTCGCCTGCGAGAAGGCTGGAGTAGGGCGCCGACCTGCCGCTTGCCCCGTTTTCTGGATGCTGCTCCGTCGCCATGAAGCGACGACGAGCGCTGGCATGGCGATAGGCATTTTCCTTAACGGGATTGTTTCGTTGGCGGGCGCTTGCGGCAGGGTCCAACCTATAGGCTGCAGGGAGGGACAGAGGTATGCCTTGGAGCCAAGCTTCAGGGGACGGATATCCGAAGGTAAGCCTGCGAGGTTTCTCGGATTCTATTTCCTATAAAAGACGACTTAATAAAGGGGGCGAATATGCGGGGCGAGGGAGCTGGTGTTTTTCGGTTTGAGAGCCAGTCGGGCCTATTGAGCGTAGGCTGTAGCGGATGAGGAGGTCCCCATTTCGATGCCCAGATCGCGAAAGCCCTCGGAGAGACCAGAGAGGGAGTTGCGAATACGAGCGCCATCGCGGTTCGCCTTCTTGAGAGAGTCTTCGACGGACTTCAGCCCGTTTTTCGTCAGGTCGGTGCCAAGGACGGTACGAATGTCGGCCAGGTCTGACATAAAGGGGACAAGCGATTGGTTCAGTGATACATAGCTCTTGCTCAGCGAGTTGAATTTCTTGGATACAATCGCCTTACGATCGCGACTGTCCGTCGCAATATCGTAGCTCCGGATTTTCGCGAGTTCGCCCTCCCAGTTGAGAAAGTAGGCATCTCCGAGAAGCTGCATGTCTTGCGCCCTGGAGTTGATCAGTCCAATGGAAGATTCCAGCTCGCTTAGGGCGGACCGGTAGCTTTGGTATTGGTTGACGATGTTTTCGTTCGGCGTCTGCGCAAGGTCCCCGAGAGCGACTATGACCGCGTCGAGCGGCGGTATGCTATCTTCGATGCTTTGCGCAGTTTCTCGCAAGGAGGACGAGGTGTCTTGGGCTTTTTTGTAGCCCAAAGATGAGCAGCCGCTTGCCATAGCGACCAAAGAGATGAGGAGAATGGTTGACGGAATTGATTTCATAAATGCGATTGGTTCGTGTTCCTGTTTAGGATGGGCTTGTTGTATTTGTTAAAAGACTACAGCATGTTGGGCAACGTCGGTGTCTCGCGTTTCCCGAATTTCATCTTTAGTCAATGTGACGTGAATGGTAGCGTCATCGTAGTCGATGCGATTCACTGAATCTGGAAGAATCGGGATCCTTTTCACCGATAACCAATGTCCGATCTCGATCACGAGTTCGGCGATCTCCCATGTTCGGGTGTCCATAGTCATTGAGACGAGCCTGCCGATAGGGCCATCGCTCGCATGGAGGCGAAGGCCCGAGAACGATTTTAAGGTTCGCACGTGACTCTCGTCGCCTGATAGCTGGCTCGGTTGAACGGGAGCGTCCATTCCCCCGATGCTTGTGTTTCCTTTGTCCACATCCGAAGAGCAGTCCTCCCACTGATAGTGCTGCTGGACCCTTTGCAGGTAGGAGCGAGGAACTGCCGGGAAGCTATCGAACGGCGGGCAGTTTTCCGCTTGGTCCTTGCTTAGATTGACGCGAAAGGCATCCAGGCTGGCAAACGCGTTCGGGTCGAAGGCGACCGGGGCGAGAAGGGCCAGGCGTCCGCGTAGCCACGAATCCGTTTCCATGACCAAATACGGTATTCTCCAGATTCTGTCGTCGACGTAGAAGTCGGCGACGCGGCCCATCTTCCCTTGGGAAGACTGGATGGGCTTTGGGGAGAGTGTTTTCGTGTCTGTCAGCATCGGTTTCGTTTTTCTCGGTAGGAGGGCATTATATAGGCTCGCGGTTTCTCAGGCTACGGGGTCTTCGCCTACTCGGGTTTTCGTTGACCTCGACGTTTCAGGAACTCCTCGAGGAGCGAAGGTCGGAAGGGGTGCGATGAGCCTTCTGATCGAAGGGTAGCGCAGCGGGCCTTATCGACTCCATGCGGGTTAGGCCCCATGGCGGGGATGCTGTTCCTCGTATATGCTGGCCGTTTTGAAGAAGAAGCCTGCATGGGGAATATAGACGTATGAATAGAATATTTTCAATTGGCCTTTCGGTCTGTGGCGGCGCTCTCATTGTTTACGGCTTGAGCGCCGCCGATTCCATCGGTTCGTCGTTCTCCCGTTTCTTTACGGGTTCGCCAACGGATGAAGCGATCTGGATGATGGTTGGGGGCGTGACGCTTCTCGCGATAGGTCTTGCTGGCCTGTTCCGGGGCAACTCAAGGCAATCGTAGGATCGGCGCTTGCCGTTCTGCGTTGCGCCACATTAGGGGGAGCGAACCAAACACCCTTGTTCGACAACATTACACCAATGAAAAAAAACGATAAAACAACTCAAGATTCCCCTACAAAACTGCTGGACGATTTGCGCGCCCTTGTGTCGGAAGCGGAAAAGCTTATCCACAAGGCTTCGTCGAAAGCGTCGATCCATGGCGATCATGAAAGCTTGCGCGATCGCTTCGATCGCACGCAGCTTCGTATCGAAGAACTGTATACGGATACGAAGACTCGTGTAGCTTCGGTCGCGAAGAGCGCAGATGCTAGCGTGCGGGCGAATCCATACCAGTCGCTTGCCATTGCCGCCGGCATTGGTCTTCTCGTGGGTGCAGTGACAGGACGTGGCAACTCCAAATAAAGGGCGCTTGCTCCACGAGGATGGATACTTTTTCGAATGCAACGGGGCTTTTCGGAGCGTTGCGCCAACTAGGGGATAACTTGTTCGGTATTCTTCGAGCGCGGGTCGAGCTGTTTTCGATCGAGGTGCAAGGGGAGTTTTTCGACTGGTCCAAATTTTCGTCTGGATCAGCACGGCTGTATTCGCGGCGGCCATGGCCTTGTCCTTCGTCAGTCTCACAATTGTCTACTTCTTTTGGGAAAGCGCCCGACTCGCAGCGCTTGAGGGATGGGCTGCTTTTTCAGTGCGGTTTTCATTGCCATCATCATAGCCTTTCGTCGCTACCTGACTGGGCAGTCGCAATCGTTTGCCGGCACGATCGAGGAAATCGAAAGGGGATCGGAAATGTACTCGCGACGCGAGTTAGCTCGGCTTGCCCTTCACAAAGCGAGGCGCCTCGAAACCATCGAGCGCCGTCGTCGCGCTTGTGTGGAAACAATTGAGCGTGGCGCGCGGCCATTGCTTTGGATACGCAAGGCTGGAATTCTGCAGGGCATGCTTCGACCCTTTCTGCCCTATGCGCCGTGGGTGATTGCCTTGGGCCTCGTTTTTCCACGCAAGGAGAGTCCGCGATTCCGGAGCTATGCCGCGCTTGCCCGAGCGGGTTTGGTCGTTCTTGCCTCTGTTCAGTCTGGACTAGGCAAAAGTGCGTCGGGCAGAGGACTCCTATAGCAAACGCAAACCGTGTGATCGAACGGTCGATGGTTCGACGCTCCGTTTTATGTCACCTTGGTTGATCGGATTGGATTGGAAGGAGAGCAGAAGGATAGCATTGGCTCGTCCCTGACCCGAGAAGGGAGGCGCCCGCAAGAGGTTCCCGCCGAAACCCTTTTGCTGGGCAACGATGGAATTGGATACGAGCGGATAGGAGGCTGGATCTGCTGGAAACGATTCCCTGCGCCGCTTTTTGCTCAGGGCAAAGAGGAAGACGACCACGACGAGAATTGCGATGAGCGACCAGACTCCCAATGCAGAGGTCGATCATGCCGCCCAAAGCGCCGCGGGTGGATTGTTCATGCGTTGACGTAGTTGGTTTTTGATAACCGTCTCGGCATGTTAGAGCCGTGTACGGAAACCACCCATGAGGTAGATGACGAGACAGACGAGGAGGATGGCGCCGATGCTAACGCCGCCGATAGTGGCGCCGCCGAAGTAGAAACCACCGCCGCCGAAAAGAAGCAAGAGAACGAGAATGAGTAGTAGCATATTCATGGGCTAATGATAGCGCTTCGGTACGCTCTGCACGATGGGGCCTTGCGCCCATGGCGTTGGGAGCTATCAGTGGCCTTTCTCAACAAAGTGACTTTCCGCAGGCTCATTGCGACGACGGCGATCATCGAGCTGAGCGTGAATCCGAAAAATGGATACAGGTCTCCGGCGCCTGCGGGAAATCCCAAGGCGTTTTAGAGTAAGGCGCAGACGAGTTTTCGCCGGATATTGAGCATCGTGGCACGGCCAATTCGTACCGTCTGCCCGACTTGGGATTGCCGCGCCCGTTGTTGAATCGACGGATGTTGCGGGGGACGGCTTCGCGCCGCGACCGAGCCTCCTCAAGGCTTGCTGGACACAACGTCTTGACTGGGAAGGGGAAGCTCGACGCGAATGGTGGTTGATTTTCCAAGGGTCGAGCGCGCGGTGAAGACGCCGCCGACCATTTCCACGCGCTCCTTCATCCCGAGCATGCCCAGTCGGCCTTTCTTGCGGGCAAGGCGTTCGGCCCGTGTGTCGAAGCCCTCTCCATAGTCGGTGATTTCCAAGCGGATGGTGTCGCGGTGGCGTTGGATGCTGACTTCCGCACGGTCTGTTTGGGCATGGCGGGCGACGTTGGCGAGCGCTTCCTGAACCACGCGGTATAGCGTGATGCGTTCGACACCTTCGATACATTCGACGCCTTCGAAGACCTTGAGATCGATGCGCAATCCACTGTCTTCCAAATAGTTTTTGATGAGGGCATTGAGGGCGGGCATCAGCCCAAGGTCGTCTAGGACGGACGGTCGCAACTCGCGGGCGAAGGTGTGCACGAGGTCCATGGAGTCCTGCACCAAGCCCTGGGCCCGTTCGACCTTTTGCTGCAACTTCTGTGGATCTTCCGCCAAGTATTTGCCAACGACCACCAGTTGAAAATTGATGCCGGCCAGCGATTGCAGCACGACGTCGTGCAGCTCGCGGCTGATGCGTTTCCGTTCCTGCTCCTGCGCTTCGATGATGCGGTGGGAGAGGTCGCGCAGTTGAATCTGCTGGCAGTCCGATTGCTTCAGGAGTTCGGCTAACTTCCGCTTCGCTTTGCGAAGGGTTTTCTCGATGGCCTTGCGGCGCGCGATTGCCTCCTTGAGCTTCAAATTCGAGGCGGTGAGCAGGTTGAGCTTCAGCTGAGCGCTTTGCGCCTTTCGGCGTTCGGTGATGTTGTTGAAAAATGCCACCACGCCATAGTCGCCATCCGGGAGTGTCAGCCTTTGGATCTGCCATTCGTAGTCCTCCATTTCCTTCGTGTCCTTGCGCCGCTCGCGAAATTCGGGAGCGATGTAGAGCTCGCCTGTCTCGAGGGTATGCCGGAAGCGGGCGGCGAGGCGGTCCGCAACGCGCTTGGGCCAAAGCTGCCCAAGGATTTCGCGAAAGTCCTGACCGAGACAAGAAACCAAGTCTCCGAAGTTCGGCTCTGCCATTTTATTCGCCTGCTGGAGCCGGAAGGCGGAGTCGATGAAAAGGACGCAAATAGGTGCTTGCTCGAAAAGGTTGGTGAAAAGAGCGACGTTGCGTTGAAGCGCCGCCTCTGCCCGCTTTCGCTCGGTAATGTCGGCCACGGTCAACTGGCATTCGGAGGCCGCTTCGGGGGCGCGGCGGGCCTCGACGGTCACCGGACGGTTCTCCTGGCCTTCGACGAGTAGTTCGAGATCGATTGATAGCTTTTCCTCTGTGGCGAACACGCGTTCCAGAAACGCGAGAAAATCCGAGCGGAAGGGCGAGGCGAGATGCAGGGCGAAGGAGCGGCCAACGAGGCGAGACCGCTCCATACCGAGGAGACTGGCGCCTGAAAGGTTCACCATTTTGATGAGGGAGCTCTGGTCAAGCGTGAGGAAGCCGACGGGAGCGAAATCATAGAGATCGGCGTATTTCGCTCTGGCGTCTTCCGCTTCGTCGCGAGCGAGCCTTAGCTCGTCGTTCTGAATTTCCAGCTCGATCTGATGGACTTCGAGCTCGTGCAACAGCTTCTGCACGTCGCTCTCCGATCGCGCATCGCTGTCTTGCCCTGGACGTTTCGCCTCAGGCCCAGGCGTCTGAGCGGCAGCTTTCTTTTTTCTGGTCATGGCAGTTCGGGGCTAGGGAGCTTTTTTTGACCGCGACGGTTCCCGATCTCGCTTGCTCTCGCGTGCGCGGGAGGCTTTCAGTTCGCCCTTGGCTTGGTCGGTCTCCAAGGTCTTGTCGGCCAGCCGGCTTTCCAGCTCGCCCTGGATGCGACGCAATTCCGCCTCCAGCCTTTTGGCGTCGGTGATGTCCCAGAAGGTAATGACCACCCCCTCAATTCGATTGTCCAGCGTTCGGTAGGGCATGATGCGGGCGGTGAACCAGCGGTCGTCGCTGGCCCGCACCGATTTCTCTATGGAGCCAAGCTTGCGCAGCACCTCGTTGACGTCGTCGGCCAGTTCCGGGTAGAGCAGCTCGGAAGCGAGGTCGGTAATGGGGCGTCCTACATCGCTGGGAATGAGCTTGATGATCTTGGCAGCGGGACTGGTAAAACGGCGGACGCTGAGGTCGTTGTCGAGGAAGAGGGTGGCGACTTCGGTGCTGTTGAGCAGGTTCTTCATGTCGTTGTTGGAGCGGGAGAGCTCGTCCAGTTTGCCCTGCAGCTCGGCATTGACGGTTTGCAGCTCTTCGTTGAGCGACTGCATTTCCTCCTTGGAGGTGGTAAGCTCCTCGTTGGTGGACTGCATCTCCTCGTTGGTGGACTGCATCTCCTCGTTGGCGGACCGAAGTTCCTCCTGAGAGGACTGCATCTCCTCGCGACTGCTCTGAAGCTCCGCGTGAGCTCGCTGCAAATCCTGCTCCAGTTCCTTGACCTGCGGGTTCTCGGCATCGGATTTCTTGGAGCGGCGTTTCGACCGGGTCGGAGCGGCAGCAGTTTCGCTGAACACCACCATCACCATCCCGGCCAGCGGCTCCTGGGAATCGATTTTCTCGACGGTTAGGTCGGCGTACTGCGGGGAATCGCTTTCCTCGATTTTAACGGCCTTCACGACAACGCGGCCCTCGTCGTGCAAGGTTTTCTGGAAGGCCCGGGTTAGCTCGTAGCGGAGGCCTTGGCGAGCCATGGCGAAGAGGTTCCAGTTGGCCTTGCCCGCGGCGGGCTCGAGGTACTTTCCCGTCCGCCCACTGATGTGGACGACATTGCCCTTTTCATCGGTCAGGACGGTCGCCGGGGCGTAGCGCTGCAGGATCAGCTGCTCGGCCAAGCTTTGCAGGCTGTGATGGCCCTTGGACGGCGCAGGTGAATCGTTCCATGTATCCCCGCTCAAAGAAGACGACTTGGACGGAAAGTCGATGGGCTCGGGTCGAACGGCCGATTCCGTTCGCTGAAAGATGCGCGACTTGCTGTCGCGGGCGGTGAACAGTCCGGTTTGGGAGCCCACGGTTTCCGCGCTGCCCAGCATGAGAACGCCCCCCGGCTTGAGGCTGTAGTGGAAAATTGGAAACAGCCGCTTCTGCATCTCCGGAGTGAGGTAGATCAAGAGGTTACGACAGCTGAGGAAGTCCAGCTTGGTAAAGGGCGGATCCATGATGAGGTTGTGCGGCGAGAAGACCACCATCTTGCGGATCTCCGGACGGATTCGATAGCCGCGTTCCACCTTGACGAAAAAGCGGCGGAGGCGTTCCGGGGACATGTCCGCCGCGATGTTCTCGACAAAGACCCCTTCGCGGGCCTTGGCAATGGCGTCGCTGTCGAGATCGCTCGCGAAGATCTGGCACTTGAAGTCTTTCTTGTGCGGGTCGACCTCGTCCATGGCCTCGCGGATAGCGATGGCGAGGGAATAGGCCTCCTCTCCGGTCGAGCATCCGGTCACCCAGGCGCGAAACGGACCATGGGAGCGGGCCTTGATCAGTTCCGGGAGGATCTTAGAGCGCAGCGTTTCCCAAGCCGCGGGGTCACGAAAGAAACTGGTAACGCCAATGAGCAGCTCCTTGAAGAGCAGGTCCAGTTCCTGAGGATTTTCCTGCAGGTAGCTCACATAGGTGGCGATCTTCTCAATTTGGTGGATCGCCATACGACGCTCGATCCGGCGGTAGAGCGTGTTTTTCTTGTAGCCGGAGAAGTCGTGGCTGCTGCGGGAACGCAGGAGGATGAGAATCTTATCGAGGGCGCTTTGGGTCTTGGGATCAACCCTTTCGTCGGCCGGGCTGGCAATCGGGGGGCGTTTGAGGCAGGATAGAATTCGAGCAGGCAGCTTATCGGCAGCGTCCACCACGTCGGCCAATCCCGCATCAATGACGCTACGCGGCATGCTATCGAAGCGAGCGCTGGCCGGATCCTGGGCGAAGGTAAGGCCTGCCTTGTCCTTGATCTCGCGCATCCCCAGCGTTCCGTCCGAGCCCATGCCGGAGAGGATGACCCCGATACTGGACTGCTGCCGGTCTTGCGCGAGCGAGCGGAGGAAGTAGTCGATAGGCAAGCGCAAGCCGCGGGAGACGGTGGACTCGAACAAATGGAGCACGCCATGCAGGATGGACATGTCCTTGTTTGGCGGGATCACGTAGACGCAGTCGGGATGGATTTTCGTTCGATCCTGGACCTGGATGACGTCCATGGATGTCGCCTTCTGAAGCAGCTCGGGCATGAGCCCTTTTCGCGTGGGATCGAGGTGCTGAATGACCACGAAGGCCATGCCGCAGCCGCGCGGCACGTGCTGCACAAATTGCTCCAAGGCCTCCAGCCCTCCCGCGGAGGCGCCGATGCCCACGATGGGGAAATCGAGGCTGGAGCCAAGCGAAGGTTCCTTCGCTTTCTTGGCGATCGCTTTGCGCGGACGGGCAGTGTTTTTTTTCGGTGGATTCGAAGGGGTCTTTTTTCCCATTATTTGAGGGTGTCCGTGACGGTTGGACTGACGTACGGCTCATACAACCGTCGGCAAGTGAGAGAGCATGGGGGGCCTAAGCAGTTCACTAAGATACGAGCCCAAATGCTCCCTTGACGGTATTGGCGACTACCGGAGGCCGCAATGCTATAGTGGGCAAATGGTCTTCTCGGATTCCGGAGCTGACTGAGCCACGCTCCATCTCTTTGCGAACGTGGGAAAATAAGGCGTCGCGATTCGATAGGCTGTTGTCGTTTAAGGAGGGAGTTCTGACTAAAATTCCGAATACGCCTCACCGTTACTCAGTCGCCACGTGAGCGATTTGGGCAATTTTCGCAGCGATATCTTCGGGAGAAAGAACGAAGTCGATGCACCCGCTGGCGATGGCGCTTTCGGGCATGTCCGGCTGGGCGGCGGTGTCGAGTTTCTGGGCGATGGTTATGCCTCCCGTTTCCTTGATGCCGCACAGGGCGTCGGCCCCGTCGCCATCGTATCCCGAGACGATCACCGCCATCAGTTTCCCGTTCCAGCGCTTGGTTAGGGAACGCAGAAAGACGGTGATCACGTCGGACCAGCCTCGCGGTTTGGATACCGGCCGCAGCCGAAATTCCCCGTCGAGCACATGGAGATCGCGCTGGGTCGGAATGATGAACACATGATCAGGGCGGATTTCCAATTTATCCGTGATCAGTTCCACCGGCATGGTCGTGAAACGGGGCAGGATTTCGTGAAGCTGAGTCGCCACGTTCCGCACGTGATTAACGATAACAATCGCGACCCCCATATCTGCTGGTAGGCATTTCAACAAACGGATGTACGCATCGAGACCCCCCGCCGAACCGCCCACGCAGACGATGGGAAAGTCGTTGGCTGGAGATTCGGTCTTCATATCTTCACCGGTAGGGGTCATGGCGGTTGCTCGTTTGAGGAAGTGGGACGCGCCGCGATCAGGCCTCCGCTCCGGCCCGATCGACCTGTATCAGTTTTCTGTTTACGAGTTCCTTCTTCTCTTCCGAGTAGTTTGGTTCATGGGGCAGGATTGGGTTACTCTGGTTTTAGATCGGATTGAACGACCTCGCTTGCGCTCTGTGCCTCCGCTCGCGTTGCGATAACGCAAATGCCTAGCACGACCACGCAGCCAGAGAGATAGACCCAAATCAGAAGCGCTACCATGCCGCCCAAGGCGCCGTAGAGCATGTTGAAGTTGGAGAAGCTGACCGCGTAAGCCAGAAACAGCAGCTCGCCAAGCCGGATTAGGACCGTCGCGCCCAAGGCTTCGAGCCACACTTCGGAAAATCGAGTGGGGCGACTCGGGGCCATTTTGTAGATCATGACCAACCCGTAATATAGAACGAGCCACGGGAGCAGATAAAACAACAGTCCGAAGGCCCACCGGGGAAATTCGAGATAGCCGTTGAGCCATTCCTGTACGAGCCGCGCTAGGCTGGGCAGCAGGACTCCGATTAGCGCCGCGCTGGTCGTGATGCCGAGCAAGACGAGACTTTTAAAAGGCAGGCGCCACCAGTTGTACGGCTCCAGATTTCAAATACGGTTGGTGGTCCGAATCAGGGTGCGCTGGAATTTCAGCGCACCCCAAAGCAACAGTGGTAGCGCCGTTAGGCTGATCTTGCCGCGTTCCTGCAGCCATTTGTGAATACCCGCCTCGGCCCCGCTCTTCTGCTCGCTGGTCAGTGGCGTGTAGTGCTCTACCAACTTCACGATCGCTTGCGTCGCCTCTTCTCGCCCGACGAACAGCGAACCCGCCGTCACGAGCAGAATGGCCAAAGGCAGGAGCGAGAGCAGTAGGTAGTAGGAAAAGGCGGCGGCGCGTTGGTCTCCATCCTCTTCCACCCATCGTGCCCAGGCCCGCTTCGTGGCGAGCCACACGTTTGACTGTTTCGCGCTACCTAGCAAAGTTCGCATCAGAATGAAGGAATTACCGGAACCGCCGACGGCGTCGTTTCGCGAAGAGGAAGCCTCCTCGAAAGTGGATACTGCGGGGACGTCCGGTGGGAGCATCCTATGCTAAAGGGCGCCGCGAGCACATGGGGTATAACCCACTGTGCTCGGTGCTTGGGATATCAGTTTGGGAAACTCTGTCCTCCTCGGTTTAAAACGTACCGTGCCGGATCGCTTCACGCATCTTCGCCCGAGTCGCCGTCCCTCCCGTACGCCCGTTTGCTAACGATGCCTTCTCGCGGGCAGCCAGCCCAGAATCACCATCTCCAAGCAACCGTACGGTTGCTCAAGGACGCTCGGGACACGATCTCGGCCGTCGCGCTTGGTTCCGCGAACAAGCCCGGGCGAATCCCCATTCACCCGGGCTTTCCTCCCTTTCTGGATTCCTCATATTTGGCTCCAGAAACTGCAAAAGTTCAAAATGCGCTCTAACAACGAATATGCGCGTCTGTTGGTTTAGTCGTCGAAGCATACTAGCGAGTTCTCGCGGAATTGGCTATGGGGCATAACCCGCTGGCGAAGAGGAATATGGGATCGTCGCTCATTGCCCGAATGCGCGCGCTCTCGTCGCGGATGCGTTTGTGCTACCTGAGCGATTTGGACTATTTTGGCGTCAATATCTTCGCGTGAGTGGACGAAGTCGATGTACCCGCTTGCGATGCCATCTCAGGCATGTCGGCCTGCGCTGCTGTATCGTGGGTTTGCGAGATGGGAATGCCCCCGCTTCTTCTACGCCGCATCGAGCGTCGGCCCCGTCGCCATCGTATCCGGACGATGACGGCGATCAGCTTGCCTTCCTAGTGACTGGTGAGAGATCGCAGGAAGACGGTGATCACGTCGCGACATCCCCGAGTTTTGGATACAGGTCGAAGCCGAAATTCTCCATCGAGCGTATTCAAGTCACGCTGGGTCGGAAGGATTTAGACGCGATCGGGGCTGGATATCGAATTTCTCTGTGATCAGCTCCACCGGCATGGAGAAGAAGCTTGGGAGGATCTCGTGAAGTTGGGTAGTCATGTTTCTCACGTGACTGACGATTGCAATCGCGGCTCCGCTATCGGCCGGCAGGCATTCGAGTAATCGGGTGCACGCCTCTAGTCCAACCGCGGAGTCGCCCACGCGCATAGTAGGAGAAACGTTCTGCTTTCCCAATCTTAAGCGGGCAAAAGTATACGAGACGTTCGCAATCAACTAGCCGCGTCGATTGAAGCGACGCGTATCAACTTTTTGTTTACGAATTCCTGGATGCCTAGGCTGGAAAGTTCGCGTCCATAGCCGGAGTTCTTGATGCCGCCGAAGGGGAGATCCGCCGCCGTCCAGGTCGGGTGGTTGATGAATACCATTCCGGTTTCGATACGGTTTGCCACGGGCGATGTCCTTGGTGAAGACCGAGCCGCCAAGGCCGAAGTCCGAATCGTTGGCTAGCGCGATGGCTTCGTCTTCGTCTTTGACGCGGAAGATGAGGGCGACCGGTCCGAAAAACTCGTCGCGGAACGCGGGGTTCTCCGGTTTGATATTGGTAAGAATCGTCGGCTGCATGTAGGAACCGGGGCGATCAATTCGTTTGCCGCCCATCACCAGCGTGGCTCCTTTGGCGACGGCTTCTTTGACCTGATCGAGCAATTTCAAGAGCGCGCCTTCTGTGGAAAGCGGACCGAGGGTCGTTTCCTTGTCCATCGGGTTGCCTGGCTTCAGGGCGGCGAGGGCGGCTTGAAATTTTTCGAGGAATTTGTCGGCCAAAGAGTCGACCACGATGAATCGTTTGCCGGCGACGCAGCATTGGCCCATGTTGTTCATCTTTGCCCAGACCGCCCATTTCACAGTCTTCGCGAGATCGGCGTCGTCGAGCACGATGAAGGCGTCGCTGCCGCCCAGTTCCATGGTGGACTTCTTTAGGTTTTTGCCAGCTCGCTCGGCCACGATTTTTCCGGCCTCTACGCTGCCGGTCAAGGCGACGCCCTTGATGCGCGGATCGTCAATCACTTGGTTAACCTGCTCGTGCGAAATCTGAAGATTGGTGTATGCGCCAGCGGGCGCCCCGGCATCCCGCCACAGTTTTTCGAACGCGATGGCGCACTGCGGCACGCAGCCGGCGTGTTTCACCATCACCACATTACCCGCCATCAGATTGGGGGCGACAAAGCGGGCGAGCTGATAGTAGGGGAAATTCCACGGCTGCACGCCAAAGAGCACGCCGATTGGACTGCTGACGATTTCCGCTTCGCCGGAAGCCGGCTTCAGTTTTTCCGTGGCGAGAAAGCCTTCCGCGTTTTTCGCGTAGTACTCGATGATGTCCGCGCTCAAGGCGGCTTCACCGTGCGATTCGGCGATGAGCTTGCCCATTTCGAGCGTCACCGGGTTGGCGAAATTATCCGCTTGCTCCCGCATGAGAGCGGCGGCTTTGGCGACGATAGTCGCACGTTCGGCAAAGGATGTATTCCGCCAGGTCTCGAAACAGTCTGCGGCGGTTTGGATAGCGGTTTCGAGCTGCGGGTCGGTCATTTCTTCAAACGTCCTGAAGACTTTCCCGTCATAGGGATTCACGCTTTGATAAGCCTTGCTCTTCTTTTTTGCGTTGGGTGCGTTTGATGCTTTTTGTGGAGTGGATAGTGCGGTTGTCATATATTCGTCAGAATATACGCCGTGCCGTCAGTGAGCGAAATGGGGTATTACCCAGTGGAGGCGGCGGGTTCCTGTGAACGCCGACGATCTCCGCAGCCGCCCTGGCTGTGGATCCCGCAACGAAGAGCTTGATCAGCTCCCCTTGCTTGCGAGGGCTGGTTCGACTGCTTCTTTTATACATTCCTCCATCCTAATATTATTCCTTAGCTAGGACAGGCTCATGTTTTTTTGGGGGGTTATAACCCATATTTTATGTGGATTTCTCATGTTAGAGTGGAAGCCGGTAGTGAACAGGTTCCGTAAAGATCTGGTTATCCAATATGGAACCAAAACGGGCATTTCACTTCGCCGCGTGACCTATGAGATTGTCATAATAAATCCAACATATAACATATAAGATGAAAATAAAATATACAATACAAACGCTGGCCATCGCATCGCTGGCGATAGCCATCAATCCGATCATGGCCGGCGATAAAACGTCCGCTGTTCCCGGTGATCAATCGTGGTCCTCCGGATCCGGGGGAGATGTAGCCAGAGTCTCTGAGGATTATTTGGATCAAATTTCGACCGCAAAAAATATTCTTGGTTCTTCCGTTTACGACGGGGCAGGAGAAAAGATTGGCGATGTTAAAGATATCAGTCTGGGGTATAAACTCCATTCCGTGGCTGGTCTCCAAGGCAATGACAAGTCGGGCAAGCGTTCTTCCGATAGTGCCATCGATAGCAACAAGAACCACCTAGAAGACAGCAACTCCCGTTATGCCACCAACGAGAATGCCAATAACAGACCTGGCTCCTATGTATTTATTTCCGTTGGTGGACTGATGGGAATTGGCGACGATGTAGTCCGTGTGCCCATGAGCAGCCTGACGCGTAGCGCTGAAGACAAGGACCATTTAGTCCTTCAAGGATACTCAAAAGAAAACATTGTAGCTATCGCAGAACAGGAAGCGGGGGATTTCGACGCTAGTGACTACGAGTATGATCGCGAGCGTTCCACCTATTCTCGTACCGATCGGTCGAATTTTGGGCGTGATGAATTAACCCGGAATCAACGGACGGACCGATTGAACAACGGGGAGAAAGCCAACGCTGTGACGTCGGATGCGGACAACACCGACCGCAATTTACGCGACCGGAACGACCGGACCCTCACCCCAATGGATCAGGGCAACAGCAAGGCGGATACCGCCACTACGGCTTCCATCCGCAAAGAGATCAACGCGACCCAAAACCCATCTATAAATGGCAAAAACGTGAAAGTCATCACCAAGGACGGCAAAGTCACTTTGCGGGGACCCGTTAACAGCGCTGAAGAGAAACGGTTGATCGGAGAGATCGCCAACCGGATTGCCCGCGCCGCGAATGTGGACAACCAACTGGAAGTGGCAGTAGCCACCAGCAGTATCTAAATCGAAAAATCCGCAAAGAAACCAAATCAATTTAACCAAAGAAAATTGCATGTCTAAAAAGTCAGTATTCTGTATCGCCACCTCCCGCCAGCAGGCGGATCGTATTGTCGATCAACTCAGGTCGGCGAACTTCTCGAACAACGACATCTCCGTGTTGTTTCCCGACAAGGGGACCACCCGCGATTTCGCGCACGAGAAAAACACTAAGGCCCCAGAAGGCGCCGCTGCCGGAGCCGGCGCAGGCGGCGTCGTGGGCGGCGCGTTGGGTTGGATCGTGGGCATAGGCGCCCTGGCCATTCCGGGGGTCGGGCCCTTCATTGCCGCAGGGTCCGATCATGGCCGCCCTCGGTGGCGCGGCCCTCGGCGCGACAGCAGGTGGAATCACCGGCGGACTGATTGGCTTGGGCATCCCCGAGCTGGAGGCCAAGCAATATGAGGGCAAGGTCAAGGCCGGCAATATCTTGCTCTCCGTTCACACTGAAGACTCGGATGAAATTGACCGAGCCAAAGATATCTTCAAATCCGCCGGGGCCGAAGACATATCCACCACCGGCGAATCGTCCGTGCCCGGGCACGACGAACCGGACGGATCTGACGTCGCCCAGTCCTCGAGTTCGCCCGAGCCAAGCGTCTCTACCGCGCCCAAGTACAGTTGACCAAAACATCCCCCTCCTAGTCGGTAAGCCCGGCCGAGGGGGATTTTTCAAACACTTCAATGACTAATAAAAGAAATCATGAAAACACTTGAGAATCTATTTCTGGACGAACTAGCCGACATCTATGACGCCGAAAAACGCATTGTGAAAGCACTGCCCAAAGTGACCAAGGCTACCACTTGCGAACATCTTCGTGGTGCCTTTCAAACGCATTTGAAGGAAACCGAAGGCCACGTGGAGAAACTCGAAGAGGTCTTCGCCTGCTTCGACAAAAAGGCGCGGGGAAAAACGTGCGAGGCCACCGTCGGTCTGTTGAAGGAATGCGACGACATCGCGGCGGAATACAAAGGCTCGCCAGCCGTCAATGCCGCCCTCATTGCGGCTACTCAAAAGGTGGAACATTACGAGATAGCCACCTACGGCTGCCTGCACGAATGGGCCGAATTGCTTGGCAGCAAGAAAGCCGCCTCTCTACTCAAGAGCATTCTGAAAGAGGAAAAAGCCGCAAACAAGTCACTCAACGAACTCGCGCACTCCAAGTGCAACGCTGAGGCAATTAGCGAACCGGCAGGCGCAGGGCGTTGAGGTTTCTTGGCGCGCGGTGGGAGAATCGGCGGGATGGAAAGCCTCGATTATCGGGCTAGCCTTCTCGCTCTCCTCCATCGGGTGCTCAACGGACGCCGCCGCCCAGTGAACCTGTCAGATGAACTCCTTTGAAGTAGTGAACGCCCTCCTGTATTTTTGCCGCCTCATTGCGGGCTTGCTCTCATTGGTGTTGGTCATCGCGACCGTTATACCATTGATTCGTAGCGACTCCTGGTGGATACGCATTTTGGATTTTCCACGTATCCAGATTGCCGTACTGATGGGGTTGACGTTGGCTGGATACGTTGCGCTGCGATTTTTTGGGTCAATGCACCCTTGGGAATACACGCTTCCCGCGTTGCTTGGATTGGGCTTGGTCTGGCAGCTGTATTGCATTATTCCTTACACGGCGCTTTATCCCCGCGAAATGGCTGGAAGCCTTGCCGAGAAGGACTCTAATCGCATATCACTCCTAGTCTTCAACGTGCTCTCCGATAACCGCCAAGTGGACGCGCTGCGCGATATCATTCGCGACAATGATCCCGACGTTATCTTGCTAAACGAACCGACCCAGTGGTGGCTTGAACAGCTCGACGGCTTGGAAAAGGATTATCCTTACACGCTACTTCAGCCTCAGGAGAATCAATACGGGATGTTGCTTTACTCCAGACTGGAAATGGAAAATCAGGAGATCCGGTTTTTGATCGAGCCGGAGATTCCGTCGATTCGCGCGCAAGTACGGCTCCGGTCGGGAACCGTCATAACCTTCTATTGTTTGCATCCTCGCCCGCCCGGTCTCAAACGTTCCGACGAAGCGAAGGACAACGGAACCGAAGAACAAGCGGGTGAGGACGAAAACGGCGAGCGCGAAGATTCCGATATGCGTGACGCCGAGTTGATAACGGTAGGCAAAGAGATCAACAAACTCGGAAACGTACCCGTCATTGTCGCAGGCGATTTCAACGACGTGGCCTGGTCGCACACCACGCATCTTTTTCAGCGGATCGGAGGATTGATCGACCCGCGGGTGGGCCGGGGCTACTTCAACACCTTTGACACCAGGAGCCGCCTCATGCGCTATCCTCTCGATCACGTGTTCGCGTCCGAGCATTTTCTCCTCGTTGAGCTGCGGCGCCTTCCGGACATCGGATCCGACCATTTTCCCATGCTCGCGGTTTTCGACTATGATCCCGCCGCTTCCGTTGTGAACGAAGAACCCGAGCCGGACGCCGGTGATAAAAAGGAAGCCGCGAAGGCCATCGAAGAAGGGAAGTCTGATGAATAGCGAGGCACCGCTGGACTTGATTGGCCTAAAAGGTCCGCACTCCAAGAGAGTCAGGATTGCGGAGGATTTATTCTCATCCCGAGCTTAACGCTCGCTAGGGTAACTCTCAATGGCGATTTAGCGACGTATCCACGAACCTAGGACAAGTGGAAAATCACCACCTCAGTCCTTGCCGAGTTCGCTATCGAAAAACCACTGCAATGGATCTGATTTCCGACCACCCTTTCTGGCCGCTCAATAGCGGTCTCATTCGATCTTATCCCTCGCTCAAGACGAACCTGAAATGTGAGGTTCTTGTCCTGGGAGCCGGAATCACGGGAGCGCTGTGCGCTTATCATCTGGCCAAAGCAGGAGTGGATGTTGCTGTTTTGGACAAGCGCGATGTGGCCAGCGGCAGCACCAGCGCGAGCACGGCGATGCTTCAATACGAGATCGACACGCCGCTGACCGAATTGATCGAACGCATGGGCAAAGCCGATGCCGAACGGGCCTATCAGGTATGTCTGGAGAGCATCGGCAAGATCGCAACCCTGTGCGACGAGATCGGCGACCCGTGCGGATTTACCTGGAAATCGAGTGTCTATTTGGCTTCACGGCAGAAAGACGTGCCAGACCTGCAGGCGGAGTATGCGGCTCGCCGGGCGGCGGGAATCGAGCTGGACTTTCTCTCGCAGGCGGATGTAGAGGCGCGTTTTTCCTTTTCCCGTCCCGCCGCTCTGCTCTCGATGGTGGCGGCCGAAGTCGATGTTTACCGGCTCACGCACCGCCTCCTTCAGCGCGCGCAGGAGATGGGTAGCCGAATCTTCGACCGCACGGCGATGAAGTCTTATAAGGTAAGCCCAAAGGGCGTGACCGCAACCACGGAGACCGTTGAGACCGTGCGAGCGAAATGGATCGTCTTCGCCACCGGTTACGAAGTCGTGGAGCTTCTCAAGCGTGACATCGTCAACTTGAATTCCTCGTTCGCCTTCGTCAGCGAACCCATCGAGGCCTTTACTGGCTGGTGGGAAACGTGCCTTCTCTGGGAGACGGCGCGTCCTTATTTCTACATGCGGACTACGGTGGATGGACGGGCGATCGTAGGCGGTGAGGACGCAAACTACCGGGACCCCATTCGCCGGGATGCCAGTGTTAGAAAAAAGGCCGCGAAGCTGGAAAAACGATTCCGCGAGATGTTTCCGGCGATCGATTTTGACCCCGCCTATGCCTGGGCGGGCACCTTCGGGGAGACAAAGGATGGTTTGGCCTATATCGGTTCTGTTCCCGAATTGCCGCGTTGCTTTTTCACTCTCGGTTTCGGGAGTAACGGTATCTCCTATAGCGTTATCGCCGCCGAAATCGTCAGGGACGCCATTCAGGGAAAGAAGCATCCCGATGCCCGGCTCTTTCGTTTCGATCGGTGATGGCTTGGAGGGAGAAACACAGCTGACGTCCTGTCTTTACCAGGGGAATCGGCTCGCCGGATTTAACTGATTCATTTTTCGCCGTGTCGGTCGAGTGCGCTTCCTTTGCTCCTATCGAGGATCCTATTCAATTCGATATGGCCAGCGACCCTTCGAGTTTGGTTTCAATTGATTTCTCCCCTCTTGCGGGATAGTCCTCTTTGCGTATGAACTTCACGAACTCGATGACTTCGTTTATATTGGGACGACCCATCGGCATCGAGTTGTAGGCACCGTAATATATCGTATGATCAGGCTTGATCAGGAAAAGTCCTGGCTCTCCGAATACAGAGGGCTCTTCCTCCGCGATCGCGGACGATATATAAAGACCCCATTCATCCATCTGAGCAACGGTCATACCGTACCCCAGGTCGATGTCGTCGATCTTCCATTCGTCCCAACTCTTGCGGGCACGCTCTTCCGTGTCTCCGGAGGCGACAAAGACGGTGATGCCCTGCTTCGAGGCATCGCCAAGAAGGTCGTTTAGCTTCTCTAGATAGGTCTTGCAGATCGGGCAATGGTGGCCGCGATAAAAGATCAGCAATAGAAAGGTTTCCGGCCGCTGATTAGCGAGTGACCAATTGCCGCCTCCCATACGTGGAACTGTAAGACTTGGCGCTTTATCCTTAGGAATGAGTTTCATAGAGATTTGATGGTTGTTAATCATATTGTCGGTTTAGAAGCTTTAGCAGGGCCTTGGCGGCCGCTTCTGAGGAAGCGGGATTTTGTCCGGTTACGAGATTGCCATCGACGACCACATAGGAACCCCAATCCGGACCTTTTTCATAGAGCCCCCCATTGGCTTTGAGCAGGTCCTCGAGGAGAAAGGGAACGACTTTCGTAAGGCCAACGGCCTCTTCCTCCGTATTCGAAAATCCTGTCACGCGGCGGCCTGAGATCAACGACATTTCGTCGTCCGCTTTCGTGTGCTTAAAGATGGCCGGAGCGTGGCACACCGCGGCGATAGGACGACCCGCTGCGAAGCATTCTTTGATGATGCGCTGGCTGTCGGCGTTCTCCGCCAGATCCCATAGCGGACCATGCCCGCCTGGGTAAAAGACCGCGTCAAAGTCGTTGCTATCGATCTTCGCAAGCTTCGTCGTGGTTGCCAGCGCGCGCTGCGCCGCATCGTCTTTTTTGAAGCGCTTGGTGGCCTCGGTTTGCGCATCGGGCACGTCGCTCTGCGGATCGAGCGGCGGTTGCCCTCCGGCCGGGGATGCCAAGGTGATTTCGGCGCCGGCATCGAGAAGAACGTAGTAGGGAGCGGCAAACTCCTCCAGCCAGAAGCCGGTCTTTTTGCCGGTGTCGCCCAGCTTGTCGTGCGAAGTGAGAATGATGAGAACTTTCATGTGGTTATTATTTCGTTCTGGTGGAGGGGCCGACGCGGATAACGCATTTGCCGAAGTTGTCGCCCTTTAGCATACCGATGAAAGTGGCGGGCGCTTGTTCCAATCCATCCACGATTTCCTCGCGGTAGTGGATTTTACCTGACTTGAGCCATGCTCGCATTTCATCCGAGAATTCTGAATACAATGGCCCGAAGTCCTCGAAGATGATGAAGCCACGCAGGGTGATTCGTTTGCGTAGAATCTGACCCATCAGGTAGCTCAGTCGATCCGGACCTTCAGGAAGGCTGGTGGCGTTGTATTGCGAGACCAGGCCGCAAACGGGGATGCGGGCGCCGGTATTGAGTTGCGGCAGAACGGCGTCGAAGACCTTGCCACCAACGCTCTCGAAATAGATATCGATTCCATCGGGTGTCGCCGCAGCCAGCTCCTTGCTGAAGTTAGCGGAGTGGTGGTCCAGGCAAGCATCGAACCCAAGCGTCTTAAGCGCGTATTCACATTTCTCCGACCCGCCTGCGATGCCGACCACCGTGCATCCGAGAATTTTTCCAATCTGGCCGACCGTGGCCCCCACAGGTCCGGTCGCGGCGGCCACCACTAGCGTTTCCCCAGCTTTGGGCAGGCCAATTTTGGTGAGTCCGGCCCACGCCGTGAATCCCGGCATCCCAGACACGCCCAGGGCCCAGGACGGATGCTCCGGATCACTGCCAAGGGAAGTGACTCCTTCACCGTTTGATAAGGCGTAGTCTTGCCAGCCGTTTGCGCTGAGAACCCAATCCCCTTTCTTGAATCCATCGAGACTGGAAAGCTCCACCTGGGCAACGGTTCCTCCCACCATGACGTCGCCAATTTCGACCGGCGGGGCGTAGGACGGAACGTCGCTCATCCGGCCGCGCATGTAGGGATCGAGGGAAAGGAATTCCGTGCGCAATAGCATCTCGCCATCGCGAGGCGAAGGGACGTCTACTGTTTCGAGCTTCAAGGTGCGTTCCGTCGGCTCTCCTTTCGGTCGCTCCGCGAGAACGAAACGGCGGTTTGTAGTATGGGTTTGCTCCATATCAAAAGAGGTGGATTTCAATTTGATGAACTTGTTTAGGCCCGACGCGGGTCAGCCTTACGACGATTGCGGCTGGGGCCAGAGGGGCTTGCCCAGTTCGGCGGGCTTGGACTTGGGGGCCTCGTATTGCGCGACCTGCGGGGCGCGGGCACGTTCCTTCTTTGCCGCCGCTTGGTTGGCCGTTTTATCCGGCTCGGGGCTTGAAGGCAGATTTTTGCCCTCGCTCAAGTTCCGCTCTGCTTCGAGCCAGATTTCAGTGTCGTGCCCTTCGGGGCATCCTTGGCTACGCCAGAGTTGTTCGGCTTGCTGGGAGATTTCTTCGTGCGTGTGTGTATTCATAAGTTTAGTTGGATGGAGCTTGGAAGTGCCTGTAGTTAACGTAAGGATACGAGTTAGAGTAATAGGTACGCTTCGTTGAAATCTGGGCGTGGGGCGCACTCATTCGGCCAAATTATACCTTGTCTGCAGCCCCTTGGCTATGGGGCATTGCGCTACCTCGAGCATCTACCTCAAGGCCGGATCCAGATAGGGCGACAGGAAATGATCCGTCAGCTCGGCTACCGCGAATACCAAAAGTAGCAGTCGCGAAAAAGTGAAATAGTGTATCCAGAAAACCAAACTATAGACGCTCTCACATATCGCACCGCGACGCGCGAGCGGCAGGCGAATAGTGAGGCAATCCGTCAAGAATCTCGTGCTGAACAGACCGGGAGGTGCCTAACTCGGGGGTTGCGGTGGTATTGGCCGTGGCAATCGCTCGTATGCTGGGGGTTGTTGCTCGATCGCGTTTTCGCTTCCGCCGATCGCTAGGAGTCGAGCGCGTTGGGCAGATATGCGGTGAAGGTGGTGCCGGCGTCGTCGCAACGCGCCTCGACGCTGCCGCCGTGGGCCCGGGCGATTTCGGCCGCGATATACAGGCCGAGCCCGAGGCCCGATTTGGACCCGCTATGGCCGCCTCGAGCGAAGGGCGTGAACAGTTCTTTCAGGGTCTGGGGCGACATCGGTGGGCCTTGGTTGGTAATCGTGATGCGTATCGTGTTTCCCCCGCTGTCGAGCTTCACCTCTACGGGTGTTTCGAGGGGGCTATGCTTCAGGGCGTTGCCGATCAGGTTGGACAGCAATTGGCGAAAGCGAACCTCGTCGACGCGGGCTGAGAGATTCCCGACGCTGCGCAGAACGACTTGCCGGTTCGGATAGGCAACGCGTAGTTCGGAGACGGATATAGCGACCAAAAGCGACAGGTCTAAGGCGGGTCCCTTTGACAGTGGAATTCCCGAGCCGAGCTGACCTCGAGCGAAGTCGAGCACGTCCTCGATGAGACACGATATTTGTGTGCAGCTGTCGCGTATCACCTCGATCATGTCGGAGTGGCTGAGCGTCGTGTCCGATTGAGCGATGACTTCTGTGGCGCCCTTGATCCCGTTTAGCGGGCTTCGCAGATCGTGGCCCAGAACGGCGATGAACTCCTCTCGCGATTGGCTGTTGGCCCGCTCGCGCGTTAGCGTCGTCTTCAAAGTCAGAAACGTGTTTTCCTCACGGAGCTGGAGGGCGACGAGATTCGCCACGACAGTGAGGCAGGCGTCGATGCGCGGTTCGAGGGCGGCGGCATTGCCGTCGAAAGCGCAGATGGCTTCGGTAACGCTTCCGTTTGCTCGGAAGAGAGGAACGAGCAGGTAACTGCGGCGTTCGCTTCTACGTTCCGTGAGGTGAGACGGCAGCATATCCCTTGGCATCGATTCGCCGAAAACCGTTGCCCACGAATCACCGTTTGTTCCGAAGCTCGTCTGGCCTAGTCTCAAGGTGTCGCCTGGAGATATGCCGATCTGTTCGCACTCGTGCGCGGCGTAGGCTCTCCATTCGTTCTCGGTTTTGCGGGCGATCAGCGCCGCGTTCATGCCGGTGAGCTCGCACACCAGTTTCAGCAGCGAATGCAGCGCGTCAGCGCGACTCGAAGGTCGTTCTATTTTTGATTTTCCCAATTGCATTGGCAGAGTGGATTTCGGATTCCGTGCGTCGGGAGCCGAATCTAGACCAGCGAGAGAAAAACCTCTATGGGGTTTTACCCGCCTGCCGGTGTTAGATTCCTTAGGGGACCGTAGTTCGGCTGCCTATATTGCCGCCTCGCCTCCGGCTCCGAAGCTGACGGGCGAATTGACGTAGAATATAATGGCCCAGAAGTGACTGATGCTGCCAGCGAGGACGAAGAGATGCCAGATGCCATGGAAGTGGCGTATCCGATGAGAGAATACGTAGAAGATGACGCCGACGGAGTACAGTGAACCTCCTAGGATTAGCCAGAAAACACCAGCGCCGGGCAGAACTGCGAGTAGCGGATTGATGGCGACGAGGATCAGCCAGCCCATGAAAAGATAGATGGCGACGGATGGGGCGCGGCTTTTGGCAATTGGGCGAAGTTCCAAGGCGATTCCAATTAGGGCAAGTAACCAGACAGAGCCAAAGAGCGACCAGCCCCAAGGGCCGCGCAGCGCCACCAGCGTGAAAGGGGTGTAGGTGCCGGCGATTAGAAGGTAGATCGAAATGTGGTCGACGGTTTGGAACAGGTTTTTGGCGGGTCCGGCGTTGAGGCTATGGTAGAGCGCCGAAGCGGTGTAGAGAAGCAGCAAGGTAACGCCGTAGACACTGAAACTGACGATCTTCCAAGGGTCTCCTTGCAGGGAGGCGAACGTAACCAAAACGGCGAGGCCGCACAGCGCCAGGGCGGCGCCGATGATATGAGTGATGCTGTTGAATCGTTCTCCTGTTTCCATTGTTTTGGATACCCGTGTGATTGTAGACCGCTTTCTGACGCGAACGTTTAGTGGGACTGGACGGCGAAGCCTGCGGTATTTTTCAAGGGACGACTCGACTGCTATTCCGGGACATGGCCTTGGCGGAGGGCCGCTATCAGCGCGTCGAGAGGCACGCTGGCGAAGGCGGTGTTGCGGTCGCTGGCAGCGTAGGGGACGATGAGATGGCCTTGGTGGACAAGCGAGCCGCAGCTGTAGACGACGTTCGGGACGTAGCCTTCGCGCTCCATGCCTTCGGCGCAGAGGAGGGGTTGGGTTAGTCGGCCGATGATAATGGTGGGATCGTCGAGGTCGAAAAGGGCGACTCCGATGCAGTACTTCCGCATAGCCCCCACGCCGTGAGTGATCACCAGCCATCCGTCCTCCGTTTCGATCGGGGAGCCGCAGTTGCCAATCTTGACGGATTCCCAGGGTTCGGCGGGGCGCAAAAGGACTTCGGGGTCGTTCCAGTAGTGGAGATTGTCGGAGAACATGATGAGAATGTTCTCGTCGTCCTGGCGTGAAAGCATGGCGTAGAGGCCGTTGATACGACGCGGGAAGAGGGCCATGCCTTTGTTCTGCACGGCGTTGCCGTTGAGGGTGAGGACGCGGAAGTTCAGGAAATCCTCGGTCTCGAGCAGCATGGGCAGAATGGCCCGTCCGTTGAAGGCGGTGTAGGTGGCGTAGTACATTTCGGAACCGTCGTCTTCGACGAAGCGCACGAAGCGCGCGTCCTCGATGCCGTTGCTTTCGTTGGAGGTGGACGGGAATATGATGCGCTCGCTCATGCTGAGCTCCTTGGGGAAGCTCAGCTCGTAGTTGGAATCCGCTAGCCATTGGATGCACTCGAGCGTGCGCGTCAGTTCGTGCGAGCTTGGTTGGTTTTCGTGGCGGACGGTACCGACGATCTCGTTCAGTTCGCTCAAGGTGAATTCGTCCGCGAGCGGTTCCAAGATCGACTCGGCGTGCCTGTTGTAGTAGCCCATCTCGCGAAGTTTGAGGACGAAGCAGTTTTTGAGATAGCGAGGATTGATGGAGATCTTCGAAGCGGCGACGAAGCGCGACGCTGTATCCAAATTGATTTTACAGTCGGAGCTGATTGTCCCGGTCCGGAATTCAATGGACGAGATGTGACCTTCGCCGGTTGCTCGTAGACTCATGACGAAATGCAGTGACCCTTCAGGTAGGCCCTCCTGGTTTGGATGGGGAACGATCGAGGGATTGAAGAGAGCGGCGGACTCGAGGGCGTATTCTCCCGAGAAGTACGCTCCTATGAGAATCTTTCTCGCATAAGAGATTTGGTGTTTCTCGGGAATATGTAGCTGCACCTTCTTGAAGACCTCGAGCAGGGAGGCTTCGATATCGTAGTGCCGACCGTCGAAGTTGTTGTGAAACTCGTGCTTCTCGCGCTTAACCTCGTCTTCACTGAGAGCGAGCACACGCCGTATGATATTCGAAATGCTTTGAGGAGCGCTCGGAATGAAGGAGCGAATGATGACGCGCAAACTGTCTGGAGTGAGCGTGAGGGGGTGTCGGCGGACGGGGAGCGCGTTCATACGGACAAATGGGGGCTGAGCGTGACGAAGTGTTGGGCGTTGTTCATTTCCGCTAGGGCTAGGTGAAACGCCAAGGTGGATTCGGCGCCCTGGTTGTGGTTCACGCGGTCTGGATGGAGTCCATCGCAGCAACCCCCGGTGGCGGAGTCGTACAAGGGGAGGCCAAGGTCGTTGCGGCCTAGAAACCACTCAAAGATTCGATGGGCTTCTCGGGACCATGATTCCTCTTGGGTGACGCGATAGGCGACGAGGGTGGCGGAAATCATGGCAAGGGCTTCGACGGGTTGCTGGTCAAATTCTGCCCGGGCTCCGTCCTTTTTATAGAAGCCGTTGCTGCCGATTGGGCGAAAATATCCACCCGGTGTGGATTGAATGGATACGAGCCAGCGGAGCGACTTCAGACCGATTTCGAGCGCCTGTGGTTCGGGAGTCGAGTATCCGCTTAGGATGAGGGCTTGGGCGAGCCGGGCGTTGTCGTAGGTGACATTCGATTCGAACCAAGGCCAATCCGGAGTGGAGCACCGTTGCCAGATATCGACCAGCTTTTCGGTTAGAGTCGTTCTGGCGTTCAGCGCGTAGTCCGCGTCGCTTAGGGTTGGCAAGAGCTCCTCGATACCCAAGAGAGCGAATGCCCAGGCGCGTGGGGAGGAGAACTGCAGCGTCGGCGGCAGGGCCCGTTCGAAGCATTCGGCGCAAAGCCTACGATGCCCGAGGTCCTTGGAGCGGCTGGCTCCGACTCCCATCGCCCAAAGGCTGCGGGCGTGACTGTCCTCGGCTCCGGCCTTTTCGAGCCAATTCCGCGTGTGGCTCATGAAATTCCGGAAGCGGCCGGACTTCGTATCCAATGCAGCTGACAAAAAGGCGAGATACACGGTAGCCAGTCTATTGGTCGTTTTGAGCGTGGTCTCGTTTCCGTGCTCGGCGAGCAGATTGCACAGGATGTAGGCGCGGGCGTTATCGTCGGCGCAATAGCCTTCGTCGAAATTCGGCACGTTGTAGGTTGCGTGCTGAAAGATCCCAGTGCCGTCGCTCATGCGGTCGATGTGGTCGAGGCGCAACGGCGGCAGATCGTATTGCCGGTTGGCCAGGGTCCAGCCCGCGAAAGCGGTCCGCGGGCTGGTTTTGCGGTCGGAGAGGGCGTGCTGAAACGAGTCGAGGTAGCGTTCCGCGACGGCGGGCCAAATCATGGAGCGCCCTTGCTGGTAGGCGGCGCGGCGTGTCTTCTCATGGAGGTCCGGATCCTCGAGATAGTCGCAGGCCGCCTTTGCGATCGCGCTTGGGTCGCCGAACGGGACCAATGCGCCCCGCCCGTCGGCCAACAGTTCCTGAGCGTGCCAATAGGGCGTGGACACGACCGCCTTTCCCGCTCCGTAAACATAGGCCAAAGTGCCGGAGGTTATCTGGTCCATGTTTGAATAGGGAGTCAGGTAGATGTCGGCGGCGCCGATGAATTCCGCCAGATCCTCAGGTGAAACGAAGCGATTATAAAAGATGACATGCTCCTTCATGTCTAGATCGGCCGCCAATCGTTCCAGTCTGAGCCGGTAGGTTTCGCCTTCGGCCTCGACCAAATGCGGATGGGTGGCTCCAAGAATCAAATACACGACATTTGGGTGGCGCTTTGCGATCTCCGGCAAGGCCTTGATGGCGTGCTCGATGCCTTTGCCCGGTCCCAGAAGCCCGAAGGTGAGCAAGACCTGGCGGCCCTGGACGCCGAACTGCACTTTGAAGCTTTCGGAATCGGCGAACGGGGTATCGGGAATCCCGTGTGGAATGATGTCTATCTTGTCGTTGGAGATCCCATACGTTTCGTTGAGGATCCGAGCGCCCATTTGCGCCATGACAACAAGCCGGTCCGAGCGCTTTGCTAGCTCGTCCATGACTCTACGTTGGGCGGGGTTCGGCGTTTGGAGGATGGTGTGCAAGGTGCTCACCACCGGCATGCGAACCTCTTTCAGGAGGGCGAGCAGATGGCTGCCAGCCGGTCCGCCGTAGATGCCGAACTCGTGCTGCACGCAGAGGATATCCGCGTTGTTGAAATTGAGGTAGTCGGCGGCCCGGCGATAGGAATCGAGATCCTTTTCCGAGATCTCGAAGCGGACGCGCTCTGGATAGTCGTAGCGTTCGCTGCGGTCGTTCACCGCGCCCGCGTAGCAGGTCGCTGACGGCAGGGCGGCGCTGACGGCTTCGCAGGCGTCGCGGGTGAAGGTCGCGATGCCGCATCGCCGAGGCTCGAAACCTCCCACGAAAGCGATGCGTCGCAGTTTATTGGATACGTTATAAGGATTGCGCGATTGGCTCGCTCGCATCTGCATCGCGCTAGTGTTGGTGGCTACGGTCGATGAGATGGCCGATCGCTTTTTTCAGCTTTTCCGCGGCCCCGGCGATGGCCTGATGGCTTGTTTCGGCCTCGTCGCTGACCGCGATGGGCCGGTGGCGTTCGAGACGGGCTTCCATCAGGCAGCGCTTGTCCTGTCCGCCTTTCTCGCTGTTTTCGTCGCTGAGGTGAACCTCCACGCGGGTGACATGCTCGGTCAGGTGCCCCAGCGTCGATTCCACAACTGAGGTAATATGCTCGGCCATGGTCTCGCGTCCATCGATGTTGTGACCTGTATTGACTTGGATTTTCATAGGTAATGGAGCGACGCTGCCTGCGCTTACTCAGCGTGCCTTGCGTCGAGTCGATCGGGGATCGTAGCCGATTTACAACGCGTGGACGATGGGGTCTTTCCCGACTTTGGAACGCGACAAGACGTGGCCGCAGGGATGTTTGGCGGATAGCGACCATGTCGTGGCCAGGGCGAAAGAAGGGGACGTAACGCTATCTGGCGCGACCTCGACGGACGTTTCCGTTCACTATGGCGTCGTGACATTGAGCGGCACCGAGCGATAGCGAGGCCCAGAAGGAGCTGACCGACATTTACGCCAAGGAGATCGACTGGGTGAAGTCCGTGCAGAACGATATCGCGATTAAGGAAAAGTTTGAAAACGACGAAAAGGTAGCTGCCATCATGGAGGACGCCTCGATAACGGCGCAGGTCAAGTATTCGCTGTTCAACCACAAATCGACCCGTGCCATGAAGACCTCGGTATCGACAATCGATCGCGGGGTGGTGATCGGCTGCGTGGCAAAGTCTGACGCGGTGAAGTCGCTCGTCGGCAAGCTGGCCAAGGACATTCGCGGCGCTATTCCAACCTGCTTTTGGTTTCAAACCTTCTGGTTTCAAGCCTGAGTGTTGGGTGTTGAATGAAAGGGGGTTGAGGGACGAGAGGATGTAGAAATGAGAGAGGCCTGGTTTTCGCGAAGGGAAGGCCTTTACTTGAGATTGCGCTTTGATCGCGACTTGGGGGCTGTTCTCTATCCCTAATTTCTTTGAGGTTTTAACGTATTGGAATATTTGTGAAAACCCAAAACACGAACCATGATGATCAATCGTATCCAAGGAATAGCTATCGGTTGCTGCAATAGCACGAGTTCATGAGAGTCTCCCCACTTGGACATTTCAAATTTTCCCTCGAGAAGTTTGAGAACTACGAGCCCATCCCAATCCTCTTTAGACAATTTTGAAATGAGATTGTTTGAGGCATTTCGATTGCCTTCGAAGTGTCCGACCTCCAATTTTTCGGGAAGTTTTGGGTTTGCTAAATTTCCCTTCCAAAACTCGCAACCTTCACGTAAACAACGAAATACAGAGAAGTCAGAAACGAAAAACAGCGGAAAATTAGAGGGGTGAATCCCTCCTTCTCCGCCATAACGTGCTGATTAACAGGTTTTTATTAGGATTCGATTGTGTGTCTCCATTTTTTGGATATTTACACAAGACGTTGATTTTTAAATAGTTAATTGGAAACGTACGAGCGGTGATTGTAGCTACGTGGCAATTCGCTGCTTCGGTTCTGAGCCCGTGGATGAAATCAGGAGCAATCGCATTTAGTTTTCGATTCTCACGAGATTTAATCGTTTCCTCGTTTCAGCGTGAGCTCTGCCTCACCTGCCGAAAATCCACTCGGTACTTAAGAATGCGATGAAGATGATGGCGGCGGCTCGGGTAGTCCGATAGGGCAAGCTTGCGGTCTAATTCATGGTTCCGACGAACAGCTCGCTGCCGGATGCCTTGTTCACTGGCATTGATTCCCCGGTAACGGAGAATTCGTTATCTCAGGCTCCCTAAGGAGCTGCGGCGTGTTTAGGTTGGTTGGTTGCCAGGCGCAGGTTAAGGTCGAAGCCGTTTGTTCCGACGAGCTCAAGAACAGGGTAGCGCAAATGGTATTGGATGCCGCATGCTCCGGCGATTGAAGAGATAGCAATGTGTTTTGGGATACAACAGGTGAAGCTTGGCTCCTTGAGACGAAAATGCCGCTAGCCGGAAGATCCTTAGCTCTGCGTACTCTTGATAGTGACTCCACGTGAGAATCCCTTTTGAGAGAGGTAACATGCTATCGGAAAAAGTATGTATCCGTTTTCGTTCCGGGTTTTCAAAGACCTAAGTAGTTATGAAGCATGGAATATTACATCTGTTTGGCTGTCTTGTCCCGATAGCGCTGATCTTTGTCCTGCCGTCGTTTGGCGTCAGTTCAGGAGTGACCTACACGCTGTTTCTCGTGATCATGTTCGCTTGCCATCTACTTATGATGGGCGGTCATTCCCATGGTGGACATGAAGACTCTGATGTGACAGGATCGGGTGAAATGAAATCTCACGGGAAAGGAGACTAAGGGGCATTGGAAACGATCCACTTAAAGAACATGGTTTGTCGCCGATGCATCGATGTCGTGCGAACGACTGCGCTTGATTTGGGGCTCACGGTCGAGAACGTTCGAATGGGCCAGGCGACCTTCCCGAAGAAGTTGACTCCCCAGGAGCGAGCAGCATTCCTGAGGGGAATCAAACAGCATGGATTCGATTTGCTCGAGACGCGGCAGTCGAAAACAGTGGAGGCGATCAAGCGTCTGCTGTTGGATCGAGCGAGTAATCGCGGGAGCGGTCTCGGTGAGAATCTGTCGAGTTATCTGTCGCGAGAGTTGAAATATGAATACGGTCATTTGAGCAAAGTATTCTCGAAGTCTCAAGGGGTGACGATCGAACGGTTCTTCACTTTGCAGAGACTGGATCGAGTTAAGGAGCTGCTTGCTTACGACGAGCAATCGATCACAGAAATTGCCAGCGAGCTCGGCTTCAGTAGCTCCGCTCATCTCTCGGCGACCTTCAAGAAGGAGACGGGGATGACCCCACGCGAATTTCGGAAAATCGCAGCGAAGTCGCGGAAGATGCCATGATTTTGAAAGTTTTTCCCGGCGCTTTGAAAGCAATGCAAAGGGCAAAACTGATAGTCTAACGTCTATGAAACACCATCCTGGAAGCCGCTCTCATCCAAAGGCGGATTCGAATCACCACCATTGCCATCATGATCACGAACCTGTGTCCGAAAAGCAGCAACACCAAGAAACTGGTAGTCATGGACACGAGCAGGGCGCGAGCTCGCAAGACAGCAAGGCGGTAGGAAGCTCGTCGGAGAATCACAGTTGCTGCCACCACCATGAGCACACACATGGCGAAGACGTGAAGCCATCGGCGAGCGCCAAGTACTATTGCCCCATGTGTTCGGGCGTCGAATCCGACAAGCCAGGCGACTGCCCGAAATGCGGCATGAGCTTGGAGCGGAATCCGTCGTATAAGGCTCGGAAAAAAACGATCTGGACATGTCCGATGCACCCGGAAGTACAGCAGGATCATCCGGGCGAATGCCCGAAGTGCGGCATGGATTTGGAGCCGATGGGCATCCCGGGCGACGATGAGGAGGAAGACGACAGCGAGATTCGCGATCTGAAGCGCAAGACGGTATGGGCTGCGATTCTGACGCTTCCAGTTCTCTTGCTTGCTTTCGACAGCATGATTCCGGGGTTCTCCTTTGAGAGTGTCCTGTCTCCGCGGATACAGGGGTGGCTAGAACTCGCTTTCGCCTCTCCAGTCATTCTGTGGGCAGGTGGCATGTTTTTCGCTCGTGGATGGCGTTCGCTGGTCAATCGCAGCCTCAATATGTTCACCTTGATCATGCTGGGCGTTGGCGCGGCCTATCTTTACAGTGTGACCGCGGTCTTGGCTCCGCAACTTTTCCCCGACTCTTTCCGCATGCATGGTGAGGTCGCTCTCTACTTCGAGGCTGGAGCGGTGATCACGGTTTTGATCCTTTTCGGTCAATGGCTGGAGGCGCGAGCGCGTCGCCAGACGGGGAAAGCGATCCAGAGTCTGCTCGATCTCGCAGCGAAGACCGCCCACCGTCTGAAGGAAGACGGCGACGAAGAGGAAGTGGAAATCGACCGTATCCAAAAAGGGGATCATCTTCGAGTGCGACCTGGAGAGAAGATCCCGTTGGACGGTTCGATCTTGGAGGGGAAAAGCTCTATCGACGAGTCGATGATCACGGGCGAGCCGGTTCCGGTAGAAAAGACTGTAGGTGACAAAGTGATCGGCGCGACGGTCAACCAGACTGGCAGTTTTGTGATGGAGGCCGAAGCGGTGGGCGAAGAGACGATGCTTTCACGCATCGTCGGTATGGTCGCGGATGCTCAGCGTAGCCGGGCACCGATCCAAAAGCTGGCGGATTTGGTAGCTGGATATTTCGTTCCGGCGGTTGTTCTAGTGGCCCTTGTCGCGTTCGGCATTTGGGCGCTGTTCGGCCCATCTCCCGCAATGGCCTACGCCATTGTAGTGGCGGTTTCAGTACTGATCATCGCTTGCCCGTGCGCTCTTGGTCTAGCGACGCCTATGTCCATAATGGTCGGGGTTGGGAAAGGTGCCCAAAACGGCATCCTCGTCAAGAATGCGGAAGCGATCGAACGGGCTGAGAAGGTCACACACCTGATTACCGACAAAACTGGAACGCTCACGGAAGGAAAGCCCACTGTAGTTGAACTGTTGGCGCATGGTGACGTTTCAGGGAACGAGTTGTTGCGCTTGGCTGCTGCGGTTGAATCCCAATCGGAACACCCGCTAGCCCGCTCGGTCGTGGAAAAGGCCAAGTCGAAGAGCTTGGATATTTCGAAAGTCGACGACTTCGAAAGCACCACGGGCGGCGGTGTGCAGGCTCGGTTAGAAGGAGATCTGATTCGAGTTGGGAAGCGAGCGTTCATCGAAGCCGAAGGAATCGAGATTCCTCAATCTCTCGTGGAAAAAGCGGAGCAACTGCAGTCCAAAGCCAATACCATCATCTGGGCGGCAAAGGGCGGCAGCCTGCTTGGTTTGATCGCCATCGCGGATCCGATCAAGAAGTCCTCCAAAGAGGCAATCGAGTCGCTTCACAAGCTCGGCATCTCGGTCGTCATGTGCACCGGAGACAACCCACGAACGGCCAAGGCGGTCGCGTCCGAGCTTGGCATCGATACCGTCCATGCGGAAGTTTCCCCCGAAGACAAGCAGCGCATCGTAACGGAACTGCAAGCCAAGGGGTATCGCGTAGCCATGGCGGGCGACGGCATCAACGACGCGCCCGCCCTCGCTGCCGCTGATGTGGGGATAGCGATGGGCACGGGAACGGACGTGGCTATCGAGAGCGCTGGCTTGACGCTCGTTAAGGGCGATTTGCGAGGCATCGTGGGCGGATTGCGGCTGAGCCGGGCCGTTATGCGAAACATCCGCCAGAATCTGTTCTTCGCCTTTGTCTACAACGCGGTCGGTGTTCCCGTAGCGGCGGGAATACTGTATCCAATCTTTGGAGTGTTGCTCAGCCCGATGATCGCGGGCGCGGCTATGGCGCTGAGCTCGGTGTCGGTTGTTTCCAACGCCTTGCGGCTACGACGTGTATCGTTTTGATCGAATCGTTGAATTGCTGGGTGCATTGGGACCGTTGCATATTGCGGTTTCGATGGGAATGGGATCAAAGAAGACTATCATCCAAGCGGACGCAGGGTTGGTTTGTCTCAAGACTTCACGAGTCCGGGAACGAGCTGCAGTGCCCTTTAACTTCAGTCATGGGGTTCGGACTAGGACCTTCTCTGCGCGGATACATAGAATTGTGGCGCAGCCCATGCGACAACGCTTTGTTGAATCAAAACCGAATAGAGAAAGGGGCGCGTATGAACTTGATCAACTGGAAGCTGATTTCTTTGTCTGCTTTAGCCGCAACGACGTCGCTGCTGATTGCTGGTTGCAACGGCCACGATTCGGAAAGCGCTCACGAGCATGGCGTGCAACATTCGAACGGACACATGCGCGAAGGCGGTCACATGGATGGTGCCGACCCCATGCAGCGTGACAGCGAAACGGACAGTGGAGAGCATGCGCATCAGAGTGAAATGGCGTATCAGAATAGTGGGCACAGGGACCAGGAGATGGTCCCGCACGGAACCTCCGAAGCTCAAGGCCCTGACGGTGCTCGCCGCATCGAGATCACGGCAACGGACTATGCGTTCGCCCCGGCAGATGTAAAAGCGGAACCGGGAGAGAGGTTGTATATCGCAGTCGAAAACGCTGGAAAGACGGTGCACATGTGGCAACTGCGAAACCACCCGGAAACGCATGTCCATGTCGAGCCAGGCGAGAGGTCGGGAAGGGTGATCGTGGCTCCGCAATCTCCTGGAGAGTACGAAATCTTTTGCGGCACGCCGGAGCATGCTGATCGCGGCATGGTCGGGACTTTGATCGTCGAGAACGGTTGATGGCTATTGTGGCTAAAGTTGAGCGTTTGTCGGCGCTGAGTCGGTGTCTGAGTGCTTTGAGGAAGACGGAAGAGCTCTGCGGATGAACTTTGCGGATTCATCGGGGGGTCTTGAGCGGATAGCGTACTTATGGACGATGGAAACAAGGATTCGGGGGAGCGGAAAAGCTCTCTAAGCCTTTTGGGCGCGGTCTCCATGGGGACAGGCGTGATGATTGGCGCGGGGATCTTCGCGCTGACCGGTCAGATCGCCGAGTTGGCGGGGAGCTGGTTCCCCTTGGCCTTCTTGGTCGCAGCGGTCATCGCGGGCTTCAGCGCCTACAGCTACGCGAAAATGGCTCAGAAGTACCCGTCGGCGGGCGGGATCGCGATGTTTCTGAAGAAGGCGTACGGACGAGGCCTAATGACGGGCGCCTGCGCTTTGCTAATGTACTTCTCTATGGTCATCAACGAGAGCCTTGTCGCTCGTACCTTCGGAACTTACGTGTTGCGAGCCTTCGACGCGTCCGGGATGGAGTGGCTGATTCCCGCGCTCGGGGTCGGACTGCTCTTGTTCGCGTTTCTTGTTAACATCCTGAGTAACCGGTTCATTGAGACGGTTTCTTTCGCCGCAGCGTTTGTCAAAATCGCGGGCCTAGCGATTTTGGCAATCGGCGGACTTTGGGCCACGGGCTGGTCGTTTGAAAGCTTGGCTGGCGATTCGCAAGGCAGCTCGGGAATCGCTGGCTTTCTTGGAGCCGTGGCGCTCGGAATCCTCGGCTATAAGGGGTTCACGACCATTACGAATAGCGGTGGCGAGCTAAAGGACGCCGAAAGGAACGTGGGCCGGGCGATCGCTATTTCGATTTCCCTCTGCGCCGTTCTTTATCTGGTCGTCGCTCTGGCGGTTGGATCGAATCTCTCGGTGCAAGAAATCATCGCGGCGAAGGACTACTCGCTCGCGGAAGCGGCCCGTCCCGCGTTTGGCGACGTTGGGGTCTGGTCCACCGTGGGCTTTGCCATTGTCGCTACGGTATCTGGCGTAATCGCGAGCGTATTCGCGGTGTCGCGCATGCTGGCCATGCTAACCTCGATGCAGCTCGTTCCGCACCGGCATTTCAACCTGCCTGGAAATCTGCAACGTCATACTCTGATCTACACGGTAGCGATGGCGATGCTGCTTACCGTCTTCTTCGACCTCAGTCGCATCGCGTCACTGGGTGCTGTTTTTTACATCGTAATGGATATTTGCATACATTGGGGAGTTTTCAGGCATTTGCGGGACGAGGTCGACGCGAAGAGCTGGATTCTGATTTCGGCGATCATTCTCGATCTTGTTGTTTTGGGAGCTTTCCTCTGGGTAAAAGCCCAATCGGACATTTTGGTCGTTTGGGTATCGCTGATCGGCTTAGCGATGGTGTTCGCCGCAGAGAAATGGTTTCTCAAGCTGCACGAGTACGACGAAGACGATCCACGCTACTCGACTAGCCATGGCGACGGATGACTGTGCCTGAGGCGCCGTGAACGCCGTGTGACTCAGAGTCAGACAAAAGATTCCTTCATCTTTGGCTGAGGGGTTCGGCGGTGGCTTGCGTTGAAGCGAGTACCGATGGCTTTTCGACCTCGCACCCCTTCACCAAGCTGCGTTCGACCGCTCTCGCTATTGGCGGGATTTGCGGTGCCGATAATACGATCTCGTGGCTTCGCGGACCAGTTGTCCTCTATCGAGGGATTGCTTAAATCAGTGTCTAGGCCGCCGATCTACATCAGCTCGACGCGTTCAAATAGCTTTGCGAGGCCGGAACCAAGCGAATTGAACGGGCCCTCAAAGAGCTGCATGATTATTTCGAATGTCCTTTAAGATTGGGAAATGAGGATTATGGGCGAGTTCACGAAATCGACGGGAGGGCGCGAGCCGTTTCCCAAGCACACTTTAAACTTTGATCACATCATGGGAACGAGAACAATATCCAGTCTGCCGATCCTCGTCGCCCAGCATCGTCCTTCCCGCGCTGAAGCGCGAGCAGCAGGATGAGCAAGACTGTGAGGACTGGAAAGTTCACGACAAAAAAAGCATCTAGATCGAGCTTTCAGGGCGTAAGTAGTGTCTGTCTCGTTGCAGGGGTCAGTTTAAGTTTCACGACTCTTCGGGTGAGGCTGGGAGGTCTACGTTTGCCAAAAAAAATGCCCAGACTCCAATTTCCTTGGGGAGACATGGGTATGGGGAATTTCGCTAGAAGAATTCTCAACTTGCACGTAAACAAAGAGATAAAGAGAAATTAGAAATGAAATACAGCGGAAAATTAGGGCTTCGAATCCCTCCTCCTTTCTTATTCATGAGTGAAGACGTCGCCGTGGTAGTGGCGTTTTTTGTGTTTACGTGGAGGCGGGGATGAGGGCACCCGGAGGGGAGTTCGACGCAAGGAGCGAAGCGACTGGAGATGGGCAACACTTAAGCGTTGGGGCGAAGCACTGAGCTCAGCGTATCAATCCCTTTCCTCTCCGCTTTGCATGAGTGTCGCCTTTTGCGGCTCGGTACTCCGCCATTTGGGAATGGTGGATTCTGAGTGGTGAAGGGTGAATTCGCGAAGTGGCTTTTCTTGGGATGGGAAGTTCGCAAGGGGGCTAAGGTGGGCTCTTGTTCGGCTCACAGGGAATCTAGAAAGGGGCCTTAGTGGTGATGGTGGTGGCTTTGGTGAGCTGCGGGAGAGGGCCAGGAGAAGCTTTTTTGCGGAAGCACTTGGGGCGTGGGCGAGTCCTCTCTGATATGATAGGCTCGGTCTAGCTGGAGTGAATTGACGACTTGGGTCTTTCCGCTGGCGGGCCAGTCGATTTCTATTCGAAGCAGCGAGGCAGCATCGCCGAGGCCGATATCTAGCAGGAACGGGGAGGCCCCGAAACTGCCTCCGCTACTGACGACGCGATGGATTTCGCGAGGACCGTCCTGGGTGTCCACCACCGCTTTCACGCGGGCTCCGAGGGCTATGCGGTTGGAGGTGACGCCTTCCAGTCTCAGTTTCAGCCAATGGTTCTGGTGCCCGGGATTGGCGAAGAGCTGGTTGTGGTAGTTGTCGCCCGAGAAGGCGCCTCCTACGACGGAGTAGATGTCTTGAGCTCCGTCTTGGTTGAGATCTCCGAAGGCGATGCCGTGCCCTTTTTGCAGCTGCCCGAAGCCGCCGGAAGTCGTGACCTCCAGGAAGGAGCGGGCGGCGTCGTTGCGGAACATGCGATTTGGGATGATGGTGCCGAGATGCGGATCGCCGGTTCCTACATAGAAATCGAGCCAGCCGTCGCTGTCGATGTCGCCAAAGTTGCAGCCCATAGCGTGGAGAACCTTGTAGAGACCTTTTGCTCGAGTGACGTCGCTGAAGGTACCGTCTCCATTGTTCTGATACAAGCGAGCGCGTTCGCCGGCGTGCGGGGTTCCCAGGTAGTCCGCTAGCACGTCGCCGGCGTCCGTGATGGAGTAGCCGGTGACGAAGATGTCGAGCCATCCATCGTTGTTGTAGTCGAAGAACCAGCAAGGAAAGCTGCTGTTCGGCTCGGTGACGCCGGCTTGTTCGGCCACGTCGGCGAAGGTGTACGGGGCGAGAGGATCGGCGGAGCCGTCGGCAGGTCCATCGTTGCGCAGGAGGCGGTTTGGGCCGACGAGAGAGGATAGGTAGAGATCGGGGCGTCCGTCGTTATTGAAGTCTCCGCTGACCACGCCTTTTATCCAGTCCTTGATGTCCAGGCCGTGTTCGGCGGCGCATTCCGTGAAGGTGCCGTCGCCGTTGTTGCGATAGAGTTCGCATGGATCGGCCGCTCCTGATTCGGGCACGGTTTCGTTTCCAATGAAGATATCGAGCCATCCGTCGTTGTTGAAATCAAACCAGGTGGCGGTTTGGGTGGGGTGGAAGCTGAGCAAGCCGGATTGCTCGGTGACGTCGGTGAAGGTATTGTCGCCGTTGTTGCGCAAGAGGGAGTTGGGGAATCGCCCGTCTTTTCCCAGCCAGCCTTCGCGCAAGACGAGCACGTCTACTAGGCCGTCGTTGTCGTAGTCGCCCGGCGTCATGTTGAGACCTCCTGTGAGGCCGGAGAGCCATGCTTGATCGGTCAGTTCCGAGAAGGAGCCGTCGCCGTTGTTGCGGAAGTAGCGGAGTTGTCGGCCCTCGCCCCAGGAGGAGGCCAGCAGATCGAGGTAGCCGTCCTGGTCGAAATCCTCCATGACGACGCCGCCGGAAAGGTCGTCCACATCGAGCCCCAGTGGACCCGCCACGTCGGGAAAACGAGCGATCTGCTGTTCGGACTGAATCTTTTCGGGAGGCAAACGCCAGGATGCGGGCACTTGGTCGGGGTACTCTCCGAGCGTCATGTAGGCGATATTGAGTAGCCAGATGGCGTAGGGAGTGGGCTCTATTTCGAGCAGCTGCTCGAGTTTTTCGATCGCTTTGCGCGAGCCAAACTCGCGACTGTGCACGCCCCCGTCTTTGATGGGAAAGAGGCATGAGTCGGCGTTGTGGTTGTGCAGGCAGTTCTCCTGTTCCCCCAGCCGCAGGTAGCAGAGGGCCTCAATCTTCAGGATTTCCGCGACCATTTGGGGATTCGGCCTCATGCCCATCGCGGAAACGGCTTCGCGGAAGGCCTGAAACTCTGCGATAGCTCCTTGGGAGTCGCCGCTATTGAGCAGCGCCATGGCGTACGGGGGCCTGAGGCTCAGGGCGACTCTCTGGTTGGGCGCTTGCTCGATCCTCTCGCGAAAGAACGATATGGCCTGGTCTGGGACGAACATGATGACCGAGGGATCGACTTCGCGATCGAGCGAGGCAAGTCGCTCCACCATGCGGAGAGTGCTCTCCGGTTGCGTATTTGCGTAACCGGGAATGAGAGTCGCTATGGCTAGGGACGCGGCGAAAAGCAGCCGTGCCGCCATAGTGGGCAGGGAAAGGGCGAAGGCGTTCATCTGTCGGAATTGGGGAGTGATTGGCGATCGCTACGGTTTGGCACCCGGAAAGGATGGGCTTTCTCGGAAGGGCCTTACAAGGAAATTTAGGAAATGGCGCATTGGGGGCGCCTGCGTATGGACCGAAGGCCGAGAATCTGGCGGTTGTTCTCACATAGGAGTCGCATGAGCGTTCGGGATCTGCAGATGAGTGCGGGCAATTCAGCCTAAAGGGTTAAAAAAGGAAGGGTTAAAAAAGGGGTTAAAAAAGGGGTCAATCCAATACTCTTGACGGATGGGCTGTTTGGGTGGACGCTTTTTTGCATGGCTAGGAAAGTCAGGTTCGAGCGGGCTGGAGGCTTGTATCATGTG
>NZ_JARXHY010000014.1:0-45000 GCF_031127815.1 Pelagicoccus sp. SDUM812003
GCCAGCCGCCGCCTTGCTTGCCGCGGTTCTTGTTCTTGTTGAACTGCCCGCCGCCTCCGCCTTGCTGGTTCGGGTTTCCGCCGCCCTTTTTCTTCTGCTTGAACTTCTGCTTCTTCTGCTGGCGCTGCTGGTTGTGGCTGGAGTTCTGCTGGTTGTGATTCGGATTCTGTCCCTGATGGTGCTGTTTGGGAGAATCGTTTCCGTCCTTGCTGGAGGAGGAACCGCGGTCCGACGCGGAGCTGTTGGCTTGCGGCTTGGGCGTTTCCTCGCGGGAGGGCTCCTGCTTCCTGCTGGAGTCGGCCACCACTTCCACGTGATTGCCATCGTCGCTGTGCGAGCCGCGGCTCTTGAAGTCGGTCGGGCGAAAATCGGAATCGCTGTGCTCCGACGGCTTCGGACGGGCCGCGGGGGCCACGCTTTCCACCTTCAGTTCGGAGGAGGAGCCGGTTTCGTCGCTGGGTCTAGCGGTCTTTCTGGCAACCTTCTTGGCCGCTTTCCTAGCGGTCTTCTTAGCCGCTTTTTTAGCTGCCTTCTTCGCGGCTTTCCTGGCCGCTTTCTTGGCGGGCTTTCCCTCGCCATAATCCAAGGGCAGGTCGCCGTCTTTATCGGTTGCTTCGAGATCGCTAGACATATCGATTATAAAACTTCGAGCAGCCCAAGTCGGCCGCCGGTATAGAGGTGGGAAAGACGACCACGCCGGTCGCGCTTTCGCGCAGAACAATAAGTTATACTAGTGGAGTTTTTTTATGCGGGGGATCAGACAATCCAGTTGTTCGTCGAGGGCAGTCAAGGATCCATCATTCAAGATGACGAAATCCGCTAGTTCTGCCTTCTCCGACAGCGGCATCTGCCGATTCATGCGGGCCAACGCTTGAGAACGATTCAGGCCTCTCTTCTCAAGCCGTTCGACTTGCGTCTCGAGATCAGAGAATACGCAAATCGTAATATCAACGTTTTTCTGTAGGTTTTTTTCGAAGAGCAGCGGGATCTCGATGACCCAATCCCCCCCTTGCGAAGCAGCCTTGGACCAGCGCTCGCGCACCCGCGGATGGAGGAGCGACTCCAGCTCTCCAAGCAGGGCCTTGTCAGAGAAAACGCGCTCGCCCAAGGCAGCGCGATCCACCCCGCCTCCAGGTTTCAGCACCTCCGGACCAAACAGCCTTTCCACAGCCGCGATGGTATCCGCGTCCTCGGCCAGCAGATCATGCACGATCCGGTCGCAGTCCAGCGTTTGAAACCCGCGCTCGGCGAAGCGCTTCGCCACCGTGGACTTCCCGCAACCGATTCCGCCTGTCAGACCTATCTGCATCCCTCAACCGCATAACGTCCACTAGACGCTGGTCTAGCCCAAAGCGCCGACCATCGCCACCCGGCAAACCGAGCGGACGCGACGCAGGCCTGGAGAAACGAGCCCCGAAATTGCCTTGCCTCCCCAAAGAGGCCACGCGAGCATCGAGCCACTGTTACCCAAGCTCTTACACGAAGCGCACCTCCACCTCAACCCTCCTCCCACTCATGCTCGCCATCGTATCAAGCGCGGCTCTTCAGGGCATCCACGCCGTGCCTGTTCTGGTAGAAGTCAACTCCGGCGAAAGCGGAGACCCACGACTCATTCTCGTCGGCCTGCCCGACGCCGCGGTGAAGGAATCGGACGATCGCGTCTTCTCCGCCCTGGCGAACAGCGGCTATCGCAAGCCGCAAACCCGCACCACTATCAACCTCGCTCCCGGCGACCTGCGAAAGGAGGGCCCCATGTACGACCTGCCGATAGCCCTAGGCATTCTGCAGGCCACCGGACAGCTATCCGGCGAGCGGCGGCTCGACGCGTTTCTGATCGCGGGCGAGCTGAGCCTCTCCGGCGCCACCCGTCCCATCCGCGGAGGGTTGGCCTTCGCCATGCAAGCCCGGTCAGCCGGCAAGCGGGGAGTGCTCCTTCCCATGGCGTCCGCCCGCGAAGCAAGCCTGGTGGACGAAATCGAAGTCTACGGAGTCGAGAGCCTAGCCCAAGCGGCTGGTTTTATCGAAGGCAAAACGGACCTGCCAAACCTCGCCGGAACGAACGCGTTCGAAAACGCCAAAGAAACAAGTGACGACGGTCTCGATTTCTCCGACGTGAAGGGGCAGACCGCCGTGAAACGAGCCGTGGAGATCGCGGTCAGCGGCCGGCACAACCTGCTCATGATCGGGCCGCCGGGCTCCGGCAAGTCGATGATCGCCAAGCGCATCCCTGGCATCATGCCGGAGCCGAGCCTGGACGAGTTTCTGGAGATCCTGCAAATCGAATCGGCGGCCGGGAGCACACGCCGCGAACGCATCCAACGGCGGAGGCCCTACCGAGCTCCGCACCACACCATCAGCGACGTCGGCTTGCTGGGCGGCGGCAGCATTCCCGGTCCGGGCGAGATCTCCCTCGCCCACAACGGGGTGCTTTTCATGGACGAGCTCCCGGAGTTCAAACGCTCCGCTCT
This sequence comes from Pelagicoccus sp. SDUM812003, assembly GCF_031127815.1. Classification (NCBI taxonomy): domain Bacteria; kingdom Pseudomonadati; phylum Verrucomicrobiota; class Opitutia; order Puniceicoccales; family Pelagicoccaceae; genus Pelagicoccus; species Pelagicoccus sp. SDUM812003. The sequence continues at coordinate 2,469 of NZ_JARXHY010000014.1, forward strand.
GGAAGTGATGCGACAACCGCTGGAGGATGCGAACGTCACCATCTCTCGCTCCGCTGGAAAAGTGACGCTGCCTTGCAACTTCATGCTAGTCAGCGCCATGAACCCCTGCCCTTGTGGCTATCTCGGCTCCCAGCAAAAGGAGTGCAGCTGCTCGCCCCATCAGATCCACCGCTACCGGCAGCGGGTGAGCGGACCGCTCCTGGACCGCATCGACATACACATCGAAGCCCCCGCTCTCACCATATCGCAGCTGCGCGACGCCAGCGCTGGCGAATCCTCCGCCAGCATCCGCCAGCGCGTGGAAGCGGCCCGCGCCCGACAGCGGAAGCGCTTCGCCGGCACCACCATTCGCTCCAACGCGGACATGTCGCACCGCAGCATTCGCCAGCATTGCCAGATCTCGCCCGACCTGGGCGACCTTCTGCAGCAGGCCATGGAGCGCCTGGGCCTTTCCGCTCGGGCCTACGATCGCATCCTGAAGGTCAGCCGCACCATCGCCGACCTCGCGGAGAGCGAAACAATCCAGAGCTCCCACCTGCTGGAAGCCATCCAGTACCGCAGCCTCGACCGCCTGGGAAGCGCATGATCGTGGCCGAGCGCTTACTCCTCGTTCCCAAACATCAAAAACGGGCGCCGCGTGCAGACTTCATTACAAACCGGCAAAAAATCGCATCTCATGGAGACTTGCGCTAGCTTGTCCTCGCTTTTTTTCCACCAGCCTTGGTTGCTGTCATTCAGTAGGCACGCCCCTTGCTAAAATGCAGGCATTCACTCACTCTCTCAACAAACACCCCAGTTCCCGAGTCAGCGACAGTCTGGCTCCAACGCTTCTATGAATATTCAGTACGACGTCGGCGAATTTTTCGACGAGATGTTCGAGAAGGACGGCTCGGTCCGTCCCCACTACCAAACCTTTTTGCAGCGCCTTTCGGAGCTCAGCGAAGACGCCTTTCACCAGAAGCGAGAAGCCATCGACTTGGCGTTCCTCCAGCAAGGCATCACCTTCACCGTCTACGGCGACGAGCAGAGCACCGAGCGCATCTTTCCCTTCGACCTCATACCCCGCATCATCCCGGCTAGCGAATGGTCCCACCTTTCGGCTGGCCTGGAGCAGCGGCTGGTCGCCCTGAATCTTTTCCTCAAGGACGTCTACAGCGATCAGAAGATCGTGAAGGACGGCGTGGTGCCCGCCGACATCCTCAACTCCTCCAAGCACTTCCGCAAGGAACTGGTGGGGCTGAAAGTGCCGAAGGACATCTACATCCACATCTGCGGCACCGACATGATTCGCGACGACAATGGCGACTACCTGGTGCTGGAGGACAACGGACGCTGCCCATCAGGCGTTTCCTACATGCTGGAGAACCGTCAGGCCATGAAGCGGGCGTTCCCGCGCTTCTTCAGCGACGCTGGGGTTCGCTCCGTTCTCGAATACCCGCGCTACCTGCTCAACGCCCTCAAACACATCGCTCCGGAGGGCATCGACAATCCGACTGTGGCGGTGCTCACCCCGGGCGTATACAACAGCGCCTACTTCGAGCATTGCTTCCTGGCCCGCCAAATGGGGGTAGAGATCGTGGAAGGCCGCGACCTGGTGGTGAACAACGACGATCGCGTCTACATGCGCACCACCACCGGACTCAAGCGAGTCGATGTGCTGTATCGCCGCATCGATGACGATTTCATCGACCCCGAAGTCTTCCGAAAGGACTCCCTGCTCGGCGTGCCGGGACTGGTGCGGGCCTACCGCAAAGGCAATCTCGGCCTGGCCAACGCTCTGGGAACCGGGGTGGCGGACGACAAGGTCATGTACTGCTTCGTGCCCGACATGATAAAGTACTATCTCGACCAGGACCCGATCCTGCCCAACGTGCAGACCTGGCTTCCCTACCGCGAAGACGATCTCAAGTACACCTTGGAAAACACCGAGAAACTGGTGATCAAAGCGGCCAACGAAGCGGGCGGCTACGGCATGCTGATCGGCCCGCACGCCACCAAGGAGGAGGTGGAGAAATTCCGAGTCATGGTGAAGGAGAAGCCGCGCGACTTCATCGCCCAGACCCCGATTTCCCTTTCCCGCCACCCCACCTTCACCAAGGACGGATTCGATGGTCGTCACATCGATCTTCGCCCCTACATCATCAGCGGCGAAACCACCGAGATCATCCCCGGCGGCCTGACGCGCGTCGCCCTTCGCAAAGGCTCGCTCGTGGTGAACTCGTCCCAAGGCGGAGGCAGCAAGGACACTTGGGTCCTCAGCACCGATTCCTAACCTGGCCCGTTTCGCCAACTTCACCTTCACTCACCCCACAGCTTTCACAAACTCTATCTCCCTATGCTTTGCCGAGTCGCAGACAGTCTCTTCTGGATGAGCCGCTACATCGAACGGGCCGAAAACACCGTTCGTCTGGTGGACGTCACCTTGCAAACCTTGCTGGAATCCGAGTCGCAGGACCCTGAAACCAGCTACATCCACTGGTCCGCCATCCTGGCGTCGCTCGGCGATCTGGAGCTCTTCGAAAGCCTCGACCTGCCGCAAACCAGCCAAAGCGTCACCGAATTTCTCAGCTTCAATCGAGAGAACCCGAGTTCGGTCTTCAACTGCATCGCCCACGCCCGCGAGAACGCCCGCATGATCCGCGACCAGATTTCCTCGGAAATGTGGGAAACCATCAATCGGCTCTACCTCTATTTGAAGAAAACCGACCCCAACGAGGTGTGCGGCGACATCGATTTCGAGTTCTTCGAAACCATCAAGCAGTACTCGCTGCTCTTCCAAGGCATCACCGAAACCACTTTCCCGCACAAGCTCGGCTACGAGTTCATCTCCTGCGGACTCTATATCGAGCGGGCCGACAAGACCTGCCGCATCCTGGATGCGAAACGATACATGCCGATGCCCGAAAACGAGGATCAAGCCGCCGTGGGAGCAGCCCAGTGGTCCGCCATCCTCAAAGGCTGCAGCGCCTTCGACGCCTACCACCAGGAGTTCGTCGACGAGGTTCGCGGCCCATCGGTTCGCGCCTTCCTCATGCTGTCCCGCGAATTTCCCCGATCCGTGCTCTATTGCCTCCGACGCCTGCAGGGAGCCATCCACGCCATTTCCGGATGTCCCATCACCCACTTCCAGAACGAAGCGGAACGCAGGCTCGGCATGCTGATCTCGCGCCTTAACTACGCCACCGCCGCGGATCTGGAGCGAAGCAGCGCCAAGCGCCTGCTCTCCGACATCGAGGACGAACTGGCGGCGATCGCCATCGAGATCAGCGACCTCTACATGTTTTCGGAAATCGTCGATCCAGCCCTCGAGGTGGTGGAGTCCTAGCCCAGCCGCCCTCTCAAAAAGCTCCGACCGAACGCCCCCAGCCGTTTCGCCACCGCCTCGCCAGGCCTTGGGCGCCACTGTTATTTGCAACGTTGCAACAAAGCGTTGCCCCCCACGGCTAACCCGTGGGAACGGGGAACTCCTGATAAAAAAACGCTTCCCACCGCTACGCCGATAGGCATCCTAGCCTCACGCCCGGTTTCGCGGGCTCACCCGCCGAATGCCCGACATAGACAACAGCAAGCCTTTGACTCGCAACTGGATGCGAGAGTACAGCCCGCCAGAGGGGTATTACGACGAGTACCTAGACGCCGAGGGCAAGCCGCGTCCCCATTGGGCTCGAATCTCGGACGCCTTCGGGCGCATCGACAAGGATTCCTGGAAGCGCCGCAAGCGCCAGCTCGATCGCCTGATTCAGGACAACGGCATCACCTACAACGTCTACGGCGAGAACAAGGCGCACCTGCACCCCTGGTCCATGGACCTGCTTCCTCACGTGCTCGGCCCAGAGGAAGTCGCCAAGATCGAGTCCGCGCTCTCGCAGCGGGCCACCCTGCTCAACATCGTGCTGGGCGACGTCTATGGGCGCCAGACCATGCTGCAGAGCAGCCGCATGCCGCCCTTTCTCATCTATTCGAACCCCAATTTCCTGCGCCCCTGCCACGGCCTGCTGTCTCCGCGATCCAAGCACATCCACCTGTACGCCGCGGACATATCCCGGGCTCCGGACGGGAACTGGTGGGTGTTGGGCGACCGAGTCGAGGCCGCCTCGGGCTTGGGCTACGCTCTGGAAAACCGCATGCTCTCCTCGCGCATCTTCCCTAAGATCATGTGGGAGGCCCGCACCCGGTCCTTGCAGCCCTTCATCAACGCCTTCACCCAGCACATCGAATCGCTCGCACCGCAGAACAGCAACAGCCCGAACATCGCTCTGCTGACCGCCGGGCCCAACAACGAGACCTACTTCGAGCAGTCGTTCCTCGCCCGCAATCTCGGCTACACGCTGGCGGAAGGGGCTGACCTGACGGTTCGCAACAACCGCCTCTACATGAAAACCATCGGTGGGGTGCAGCAGGTGGACGTGCTGCTTCGACGCATCGACTCCTCCTGGACCGACCCGCTGGAACTGCGAAACGAGTCGCTCATCGGCATCCCAGGTCTGGTCAACGCGGTGCGACAAGGCAACGTATCCATCGCCAACGCCCTAGGCTCCGGCTTCGTGGAGACCTCCGCCATGCTGGCCTTCCTGCCCTGGTTCTGCCGAAACTACTTGGGCGAGAATCTGGAGATGCCATCGGTCGCCACCTGGTGGTGCGGCCAGGAGAGCGAGCGCAAGTACGTGCTGGACAACCTGGACAACCTCGCCATCAAGCCGACCTTCTGGGGCCCGGGCGCCGCGTCGTACTTCGGCCCTTCTCTCTCCTCCAAGCAAAAGGAGGAGCTGGTCGCGAAGATCCACCGCTACCCGGAAAGCTTCTGCGGCCAGGAAATCGTGTCAAACGGTACCATACCGGTCGACATCGACGGAGCGTTGCAGCCGCGCCACTTCCAGCTGCGGGTCTTCCTCGCCCCAACGGAGAACGGGTGGAAAATGATGCCCGGCGGCCTGCTGCGCTACGCCCAGGAGGAAAACGACGTGGTGGTCTCCATGCAGCAAGGCGGGGCGACCAAGGATACCTGGGCCCTGCGCTCGAAGTCGGACAAATCGGAGCGGAGCTACGGATCGAACCACGATCGCGTGGTGGTGGAGCGTCGGCACTACAACGACCTGCCCAGCCGCACCGCGGACAACCTCTTCTGGCTCGGCCGATACGTGGAGCGGGCCGAAGGACTGACCCGCGTGCTGCGCTCTCTCTGCTCCATGATGGTGGACGAAGCGGACCGCGAAACCCATCAGGCGGCCCTGCCTTTCCTGCGCCAGATCCTGCCCCCAGGCAGCGATACCAAAGCCTTCGTCGACCCGAAAACCGCCTCGCCCAACCTGGAAAAAGTGGAAAAGGCCATCAGCTTCGCCCTTTTCGAGGAAAAGAATCTGGAAAGCCTGGTCTCCAACTTCGCCAGCATCGATCGAGCCGCCAACAAGGCCAAGGAACGCCTCTCCAACGAAACCTGGTTTCGCCTCACCGAGCTCAAGGAGCTGGCCCAAGCCTCGGTGGACAACATGCCCACCGTCTTCGACGACGAAACGCTCTACCTGCTGGACAAGACGCTCGAAACCCTGGCCAGCTTCTCAGGCAACCTGGCGGAGAACACCACCCGCAGCCAGGGCTGGCGCTTTCTGGAGATCGGACGACGCCTCGAACGGGCCCTCTCCATTTCCTTTCTGCTCTCGGCGGCCTACAAGTCCACCGGTCCCAACGACGAGACCCTGGTGGCGAAGCTGCTCGAATGGGGCGACAGCTCCATCACCTACCGCAGACGCTACCTCAACAACATGCTGGACACCAATCTGCTGGAGGTTCTCTGCTTCGACACCAGCAACCCGCGCTCGCTCGCCTTCCAAATCGAGCAGCTCCGCCACCTGCTAGAGAAGCTGCCGCACACCGTGAATTCCAAGCGCCACCCCATCGATCAAGCCGCCCTGCGTCTCTACAGCCGCATCGGCCTAAGCAGCCCTGAGCAGCTGATGAGTCGCGGACTCAACGCCGGCGGCTCCCTGCCCCTGCTCTCGTTTCTCGAGCAGACCAACGACGATCTGCTCATTCTCGCCCAGCGCCTGGAACAGTCCTATTTCGCTCACACCCAGGTCGCCCAGCAGCAAAAGTCCTACATGAACCTCGCCTGAGGCTATGGCACGCTACGACATCAAGCACAAGACGACCTACCGCTACGCGTTTCCCGTGAACGTGTCGCACCATTCAGCCCGTCTCCAGCCGCTCAGCGACGATCGGCAAAGCTGCGAGAGCTTTCAGCTAAACATCAGCCCCAGCAGCGTCGACCTGATCGAACGCATCGACTACTTCGGCAACACCATGCAGATGTTCTCCGTGCAGGAGCTGCACGAATCGCTGGAAGTCGAATCCCGCAGCAAGGTCATCGTGACCGCCGAGGCCCTCGATCTCAGCTCGCTGGACCTGAGCTGCGCCTTCTGCTCGGAGGCCATCAACAACTTTCGCTTCCCCGACAACATTGACGCCAAGCAGTTCGTCTACGCGACCGATACCACGCAGCCAACCGACGAAGTGGAAGCCTTCGCTCGTCGCTTCGTTCAGCCGGAAGCGCCCATCGGCAAGGCGCTCTCGGACATGCTGGACGCCTTCGCCACCGAATTCACCTTCGACCCGACCGCCACCGAGGTCAGCACCCCCATCACCCAGGTGCTCGAACAGCGCAAAGGCGTTTGCCAGGACTTCGCCCACCTCATGATCTCCGCCCTGCGCAGCCAAGGCCTCGCCGCCCGCTACGTGAGCGGCTACATCCTCACCGAGCCGCCCGAAGGCCAGGAGCGCCTCGAGGGAGCAGACGCCTCCCATGCATGGCTATCGGTCTACGTTCCCAAAGAGGGCTGGATCGATGTGGATCCGACCAATCGTCTGGTCTGCGGCGATCAGCACATCCGAGTGAGCGTGGGACGCGACTACTTCGACGTCAGCATGCTCAAGGGCGCCGTGACCGGCGGGGGCGAACAAAAGCTGTCCGTCGAGGTCACGGTGCGTCCAGTCGACTAGCGGTCTTCCGCCCGTGCCCAACCGAGCAGCGAGACGCCGGCGGTAAACGTCGAGCTGGGTAGTTCGTGCCTTGCCGAGGCTTCCCCCGCACCCTGACGAAACCTGTCACATCAGGCTCGTCACCCGCGAGCATGCACCCCCCGACACCATCCGCTGCACCATGCATTCTCACCCCTTCGCCGCATTCACGTTCGCTGCCCTACTGTCCCTCCCGAGTTCCCTTTGGGGAGCCGCCGCCATCGTTTTCGAGGCGGAAACCGGAGACGCTGGATCGCAAATGGCTACCATCACCCTCGACGGCGAATCCGCCATTTCCACCACCACCGACGGAGCTGGCAACGCCCCCGCCACCGACGCTCGCGTGGTCAGCTACTCCGTCACCTTCACCGAAGCAGGCACCTACCAGCTCTACGCCAAGCTCTACGTCGGCCCGGGAGCCGCCAGCGACGACAGCTTTTTCTACGGCAACGGATTCGGATCCAAGGACGCCGGCGACGAGGCGGACTGGATCACCGTGAATCAACTGGCCAGCGGCATCGGCTCCACCGCGGCCGACGACTTCGTGCCTGGCGAGGGCGCCGCCAGCGGCGAGGTCTGGAAGTGGGTCATGCTCTCCGGCTACAGCGGAGGCGAAGACCCGGTCAACTTCGAAGTGCCTGCGGGCTCGCTGACGCAGACCCTGCAGATCGGGGCTCGCGAGGACGGCCTCTCCCTCGACAAGCTGGCCTTCGGGAAGGACGGTTTCTACTACACGGTGGAAAATCTGGAAAACGGCGAGCACGGCACCGAAACCACGCCCAACGAGCCGTTCACTCCTACCGGTCCGCCCATCGCCACCGGCAAATGGAAGTTTCTGGGAAACGTCCACTCCTCCAACCAGCTGCAGGACTTCGAAGCCTACTGGAACCAGGTCACCCCGGAAAACGCCGGCAAATGGGGCAGCGTGGAAGGCGCCCGCGACGTCATGAATTGGGGCGGCCTCGACGCAGCCTACGATTTCGCCAAGGAAAACGGCTTCCTTTTCCGCATGCATGTCATGGTCTAGGGAGCCCAGCAGCCAGCTTGGATCAACGACCTGGAGCCCGCGGAGCAGCGCCAGGAGATCGAGGAATGGTTCGCCGAAGTGGCAGCTCGCTACAAGGACATCGACTACCTGGAGGTGGTGAACGAACCGCTTCATCAGGCCCCGGACGGCGGCGATACCGGAGTGGTATCGGGACGGGCCAACTACGTCGACGCTCTGGGAGGCGACGGCGAAACGGGCTGGGACTGGATCATCACCTCCTTCGAGCTGGCACGAGAATACTTTCCCGACACGCCCCTTGTCATCAACGACTACGGCATCATCGGAAACGCTGCCGAAGTGCAGGACTACCTCGAGATCGTCGACCTGCTGAAGGAGCGCGACCTGATCGACATCATCGCCTTCCAGGCTCACGCCTTCTCCACTCGCGCCAGCGCCGATGTCCTGAAGGCCAACCTCGACACCCTGGCCAGCCGCGAGCTTCCGCTCATGGTCACCGAAATGGACGTCGACGGGGCCACCGACATCAGCCAGCTCTCCGACTACAAGAAGATCTTTTCCGTGTTCTGGCAGCATCCCGCGGTGATGGGCGTCACCCTTTGGGGCTTCCGCCCGGGGCTCTGGCGAAACGATCAAGGCGCCTATCTGGTGCTGGCCAACGGGGCCGAACGCCCCGCCATGAAATGGTTGAAGGACTACGTGGCGGAATTCGATCTGCCCACCTTCGATAGCTACCTGAGCGCCGAAGGACTCTCGGAGAGCGATCACGCCTTTGCAGCCGACTTCGACGGAGACGGCCGCCCTACTGGGCTCGAATACCTGCTGGGCAGCGATCCAGAGTCGGCGGAGTTCCAACCGCCGCTCTGGACCCAGCAAGAGATGAGGAACGGCCTGACGATCAACGTCTCCAACCAAATTCGAGACGGTCGCATCGTCATCCAAAGAAGCATGAATCTCTCCGATTGGGAGGACGTCGCCTCCTACGACCTGCTCTCCCGCTTCGCGGTCAAGCTAGACGCGACACAGGGCGAGTTCAGTCTCCAACTCCAGTTCGACGCCTCCCTGGCCAGCGACAGCGACGAGGCGTTCTATCGTCTCGCCTACCGGAACCGCTAGAGCTAGGCGGATCCGCTTTGGCCCCGGTTCCTCACCCAGACGAACGCTGCAGGATCTTTTCGGGGGCCTTCGCGCGTTTGGCGCGGGATTCGCAGGGAGGAGCGAAAAACCTCCTTGCAATTCGTATCAGGACAAACCGACGCAATGACCGCGTGTCTTTTCAAGCGCCGCTCGCCGCTGCGCTTAAAAATTGCCATCGCGCCCATCCGGAGCAAACCTCTGCTCACTACAAGCCGCTCGCCCGTCCTCTAACCAACCACTCTCTCGAAAGCTCCTATGGCTATCCGTGTCGCTCTTAGCCACAAAACCCACTATCACTACGATCGTCTGGTCACCCTTGGCCCGCAAGTCGTCCGACTGCGTCCCGCGCCCCACTCGCGCACGCCGATCGTCAGCTACTCCCTCAAGGTCACGCCCAGCAAGCACTTCCTGAACTGGCAGCAAGACCCGCAAAGCAACTACCTGGCGCGACTGGTCTTCGAGGAGCAGACTCGCCACTTCGGCGTGGACGTCGATCTGGTGGTCGATCTCGCGCCCATCAACCCATTTGACTTCTTCCTAGAGGACAGCGTCGAAAAGTATCCCTTCATCTACTCCTCCAACGCCAAGCGAGAGCTCCGCCCCTATTTCGCCAAAACGGCGGCCACGCCTCGTCTCAAGGAGCTGGTCGCATCCTTCGATGAGGTGAAGGACGTGCGCACCATCGACTTCCTCTCGATCGTGAACCAACGCATCAACGGCATGCTGCAGTACACCCTGCGAATGGATCCAGGCATCTTCACCCCGGAACGCACGCTCAAGGAAGGCAAAGGCAGCTGCCGTGACATGGCTTGGCTGATGGTTCACGTTTTCCGCCGCCTCGGCATAGCGGCTCGCTTCGTATCTGGATACTCCATACAGCTCGTAGCCGACGAAAAGCCGATCGATCCCAACGCTCCCGCCGGCGTGGCGGAAGACATCTGCGACCTGCACGCCTGGTGCGAAGTCTATCTTCCCGGAGCTGGCTGGATCGGTTTGGACGCGACCAGCGGGCTCTTCTGCGGCGAAGGGCACATCCCGCTCGCCGCTTCCGCCAACGCCAAGGAGGCCGCCCCGATCACCGGCGGCGTCTCCCAATCCAAGTGCGAATTCGAAGTGGAAATGACCGTGACGCGCATCCACGAGGATCCCCGCGTCACCAAGCCCTACACCGAAGGCCAGTGGAAATCCATTCTCGAGCTCGGAGATGTAGTCGATCAGCGACTACAGAACGGGGACGTTCGTCTCAGCATGGGCGGCGAGCCGACCTTCGTCTCCAATCGCGACCAGGAAGGCGAGGAATGGAATACCGGCGCCGTGGGCCCGACCAAGAAACCGCTATCCGAAAAGCTGATACGCCGCCTCCGAAGCCGCTTCGGCCCGGGCGGATTGCTTCACTATGGACAAGGGAAATGGTATCCCGGCGAGCCGCTGCCTCGCTGGGCATTGGGGCTCTATTGGCGCAAGGACGGCGTGCCGATGTGGGCGAACGAAAAGCTGCTTGCGGACGAGTCTCGAGACTACGGATACACCCACAAGGATGCCAAGGAACTGGTCGACGAGATCACCCACCAGCTGAAGCTCGACGCGCGCTACATCAACACCGCCTACGAGGATCCCGTCAAATTCTCCCTGCGCGAACGCGAACTCCCGGTGAACGTGGACCCGCTGGATAGTCGACTGGAGGACCCGCAGGAGCGCGAGCAGCTGCTCAAGGTTTTCAGCCGAGGGCTCAACACTCCCGTAGGCTACGTTCTCCCCGTGGAGCGGACTTACAATTACGACGGCCCCACCTGGCAAAGCGGCATCTGGATGCTGCGCGGCCATCGGCTCTACCTCACTCCCGGCGACTCGCCCCTCGGCCTGCGCCTTCCGCTAGAAAGCCTGCCTTGGGTTTCCAAGGAGGAGTATCCCTACGTCTACCCAGCCGATCCTTCGGCCCCTTGGCGCCCTCAGCTCCCTTCGCGTCGAGCCATGATCGTGCCCCAGCTCCCGGAGGATGATTCCAAGGGACGAATGGAGAAGAAGGCGAAAGAGGAAAAGAGAAAGGCTGCGGAGAGCTTCGAGGAGGTATTGGAGGAGCAACGACAAAACTCGATTCCCCAAGTGGGCGAGTCGGCCCCTTGGGTCGTGCGCACGGCGCTGTGCGTCGAGCCGCGTCAAGGTCGCCTCTACATCTTCCTCCCTCCCGTATCCAACATCGAAGACTACCTCGACCTTCTCACCGCGATCGAACACGCGGCGGAGATCACCGGAAAGTCCATCATCATCGAAGGCTATACGCCGCCGCACGATCCAAGAATCGAATACATGAAGATCACTCCTGACCCGGGCGTCATGGAGGTGAACATACAACCCGCGTACTCATGGAGGGAGATGGTGCGCAATACGCAGATCATCTACCAGGAAGCCCGCCAATTGGAGTTGGGCACGGACAAGTACCAGCTCGACGGACGCCATACGGGGACCGGAGGTGGCAACCACATCGTGGTGGGAGGCTCCACCCCTGCGGACTCGCCTTTCCTGAGACGCCCCGACGTACTGAAGTCGCTGATCGGCTTCTGGTTCAACCACCCCTCTCTCAGCTACCTCTTCAGCGGGCTGTTCATCGGACCGACTTCCCAGGCCCCGAGAGCGGACGAGGGACGTCCGGACGCGGCATACGAGATGGACATCGCTTTTCGTCAGGTCCCACGCTACGGCGAGGGCAGCATCCCTCCGTGGCTGGTCGACCGCATTTTCCGTCATCTGCTGACTGACCTGACCGGCAATACGCACCGAGCGGAGTTCTGCATCGACAAGCTCTTCTCGCCCGACAGCGCCACCGGACGTCTCGGGCTAGTGGAATTTCGCGGCTTCGAGATGCCGCCGCACGCCCGCATGAGCCTCACGCAGCAGCTGCTGCTTCGCGCCATCATCGCCCACTTTTGGGAGACTCCCTACGAAGCGCCGCTCACCCGCTGGCTCACTCAGCTGCACGATCGCTTCCTGCTGCCCCATTTCGTGCGCGAGGACTTCAAGAAGGTGATCGATCGGCTGCACAACGCGAACTTCCCCTTCCAGCTCGACTGGTTCACCACTCACTTCGAATTTCGATTCCCCATCATCGGGAAGGTCACCTACGACAACGTATCCATCGAACTGAGACAGGCGATAGAGCCGTGGCTCGTGCTCGGCGAGGAAGCGGGCGGCGGAGGCACGGCGCGCTATGTCGACTCCTCCATCGAGCGACTGCAGGTTCTGGTGAGCGGACTCAACGAAACCGCTCAAGCCATCTCGGTGAACGGTATCGAACTTCCCCTTACACCCACTGGCAATCCGGGCGAATACGTGGCAGGCGTGCGCTACCGAGCGTGGCAGCCGCCGAGCTGCTTGCACCCCACCATCCCGGTGCACGCGCCTTTGGTCTTCGATTTGATCGATCGCTACAACTCCCACGCCATCGGCGGCTGCACCTACTACGTGAGCCATCCAGGCGGGCGAAGCCACGAGACCTTCCCGGTCAACGCCTTGGAAGCCGAGACGAGGCGGGCGGAGCGTTTCAACAGTTTCGGGCATACGCCCGGTCCATTCCAGATGCGCACCATCCCGCGCAGCCCGGAATTCCCCGTGACGCTGGACCTCAGACGGCAGTAGCGCGCCAGTCCTCGCGTTCCAGAAGATGCTTGCGCACCGTCTCCAGAAAGTAGCGGTGATTGATCGGCTTGGTCACGCAGTCGTCGAATCCAGCGAGACGTAGGGATTCGCGGTCGCTCATCAAGGCGTGGGCGGTCAGGGCGACCGCGGGAATGCCAGGCGCATGCTTGCGGATCTCTTCCAGGGCCCGATACCCGTCCATCACCGGCATGGCGATGTCGAGCAGCAGCAGATCGATCTGCGATTCCTTCTTTCGAAACAAGTCGAGGGCCTGCTGCCCGTCCGCACCGCGATAGAGCTTGGCATTGGTCGGAGCGAGAAAGCGTTCGACCACCTGGTAGTTGCTATCCACGTCCTCCGCGATCAGGATGGATTTCCCCGTCAGGTCCAACTCCACGATGCGAGGCTCCTCGCGGCGCGGTCCCTTTCGATCGTTCGCCTGCTCCTTCACCTTCACGAGCGAAATGCCGACGGTGAAGGTGGAGCCCAGTCCCTTTTGGGACTCGAGATCGAGCGTGTAGCCGAGCTGATCCGCCAGACGCTGACTGATCGCCAGCCCCAAGCCCGTACCACGCACCTTCGGCCGGTTGTTGTCGCTATCAGCGAGCTTGTAGAACCGGCGAAAGACCGCCTGCTGCTCCTCCTCGGCGATGCCGATTCCGGTGTCCTTGATGGAAAACAGCACTCGATTGATCGACCTCTCGAATCGCGCGATCAACGAAATGGAGCCCGATTCGGTGAACTTGCAGGCGTTGGTGACGAAGTTGGTCAGGATCTGTCGCAAGCGAACGCGATCGGTCTCGAAGAGCAGATCGACCTCTTCCGGCAGCCGACAGTCCGCCGCGAACGCTACCTTGCCCTGAGTCCGGCTCTCCACGATTTGCACAAACTCGAAACACATCTCCTCGAAGAAACGCCTCGCCTCCAGCGGCTCCGGAAAGACATCGAGCTGATCCGATTCGATCATGGAAAGATCGATGATGTCGTCCAGCAGCTGGGCCAGCATCTCCGTGTTTTCTCGAATCCGGTCGCTGAACTCCTCGTACTCGCCATTGCCGCGCGCCTCCATGGCGATGAGGTTTGAGAATCCCATGATCGCGTTGAGGGGCGTGCGGATCTCGTGCGACATGTTGGCGAGAAACGCGGATTTCAACTGGTCCGATTCCTCCGCCTTCTCCTTGGCTCGCAGCAAAGCGCCGGTGCGCTCCTCGATCAGGTCCTCCAAATGCTCGCGATGCCGCATTAGCTCCTTGTTCTGGGCCGCCAGCTCCTCCTTGGCCGAAGCGAGCTCCCTGGTTCGATCGGCCACCTTCTCGGCAAGCTGGATACCCGACCGCTTCAGGGCGTAAGTGCGCGCCTTGTAGATGCCGACGAAAACCAGAGCGACCGAAATCGCGATCAGCGATCGGAACCAAGGCGTCATCCACCAAGGCGGCAGGATATTGACCGCAAGCCGCGTTTCCGAATCGGACCAGATCCCATCGCGGTTGGTGGACTTGACGCGAAAAACGTATTTCCCCGGATCGACGCGGGTGTAGATAGCTTGGTCGTCGCCCTTGCTCGATCGCCATTCCTGATCGTACCCATCAAGCAGATACCTGTACTCTATGTCCTTGCTTTTCGGATACGACAGCGCCGAGAAGCCGAATCCGATGACGGGATGCCCATACTCCAAGTCAAGCTCTCTGAGAAGAAAGGGCTGGACAGGCAGGTCGACCGCCGAGTCGTTCGGAAGGATCCGACGATTGAGAACGTAGAGATTCGTCAAAAGCACCTTGGGAAAACTCTCGTCTACCGCCATCTGATCGGGCTTGAATCGAGTGAGCCCTTGAGTGCTTCCGACGTAAATTTCTCCAGAGTCGGCGACGAAGCTAGAGCGCTTGACGAACTCGACGCCTCCCAAGCCATCGCTCCGGCCGAAACTGATGAAATGCGGATCCTCCTCGGCAGCGATCCCGTTCACGAATTTGCTGAGCCCCTTGTTCGTGGTCATCCAAAGGTTTCCACGCTCGTCCTCCGAAATCGAACGGATGGAATTGTTTGGCAGTCCGTGGCGAGTGGTGAAGCGGGTGTGCGACCCACTCACCGGATCGAACTTGAATAGCCCCACCTCCGTGCCGAGCCAGATCTGGTCACGACTGTCCACGAAGACCACCTCCAAATCACCGTTGTTGCGTCCGATAGGCTCCCCAGTGTGGCTGAAATGAGCGACCTCCCAAGTCTCCGGATCCAGACGATCCAGACCGGAGTACAATGATATCCAGAGCATCCCATCGGCAGTTTGCGCGATATCGTTTATGAAGGCGCTGTTGAGCGATTTGGGGTCGGCGGGGATATGAGTGATGCTTTCGAACCGTTTGGTGTCGTAATGGAAACGATTCAGGCCCGCGCCGACCGTTCCGACCCAAAGCCGCCGCTCGCTGTCCTCGAATATGGTGAACACGTTGTCGCCGCTCAAGCTGCCCGTATCCTCCGGATCATGACGAAAGACTTCGAAATCGTCCGTGTTCGGGTCATAGCGGCTCAACCCTCCATCCCAAGCGCCCACCCAAAGGTATCCCCTTGTGTCTCGAAAGATCGAATACACAGCATTGCCACCGAGCGAACGCGGATCCGACTCGTCCGCGAGATAGTGAACGACCTCGCCCGACTCCGAGTCCTGGCGCAGCAGCCCCATTTCCGTACCCAGCCACAGTTGCTCGGATTCGACGAGAATCGCGTTCACCTGGTCGCTGGTTTCCTTGTTCGGAGACAGCCCCGTCGGTCTAGTGGTCACGAAAATATCGTTGCGCGGCGAATAGAAGCTCAACCCATTGGAATAGGTCCCAATCCAAACATGGCCATCCACGTCCTGAAAGATCGATTCGATACTGTTGCCGCTTATGCTCGAAGGGTCGTATTGGTCCCACCGATACAGCTCCTTGGATCGCTCTTCATCGCGAAACACCTCCAAATCGCTGACTTCGATACCTAGGCCCTGGCCATGGCCGATCCACACGCGGTTTTCACGGTCCAGCATCAAGCGATGCACGCTGCCTTCTCGAACAAAACGGGCGTCTTCGAAAGCGCGACTGCCGGATTCGCAGCGAAAAAGCCCTTCCCGGGCTCCTATCCAGACCGTGCCCCAAGGATCCTCCATGATCGTCTCGACCTGCGACTCGCTCAGCAGGCTTTCATTGCCTTCGGCATCCCGAATGCGCACGAAGACATCCTCTTGCGGCAGGTAGACCGAAACGCCGAGCTGCGTGCCGACCCAGATGCGACCCAGACGATCTTCGTGGACCCGCCAAACGATGTTGCTGCTGAGGCTGCGCTGATTCTCCGCGTCGTGAACGAAGAGCCTCTGCCCTTTTCCGTCGATTCGCCAAAGCCCATTTGGCGTGCAAAACCAAAGCTCGCCGGTGCTCGATTTCAACATGCTGCCCACCGTTTCCTCACCCATCGGCGCGAAGCGGGCGAACCAGTCCTTGGCGCTGTCGTAGCGGTAGACGCCCGCCAGCGTGCAGACCCAGAGGATGCCCTTGGGGTCCACGTAGATGTCGTTGATCGACCCGTTGCCGAGACCTCGCGCGTTCGCCGTCTCTGGGCTGTAGATCCGAAACTCCCGACCGTCGTAGCGATTCAAGCCATCCTTGGTCCCAAACCACATAAAGCCGTTCTCGTCCTGGTTGATGGTTTGCACCCAGCTCTGGGAGAGGCCATCTTCGACGCCGAGGCGGGCGAAGCGCTTGGTTTCGTCGAAACCGAACGCTCCATTGAGCGTCAGCGCCATAACGAACCAGATGGAAAACCAGCGGGGCATGGTAGGAATAGAGGTGAGACGTGCTGCCGGGGCTCGCCGCGAAGGTCGCGAGCGTCCCGTGCGTGGTACGGCTAGAGATAGAGAAGACGAAGCGCCTCAGTTTCCACCCGTAAAACGCCTATGCCACCCTTCGTCGGTATGTTTATCGGGATATTTACACCTCTCTTTGCCGCCTCGCTTGATTCCAAAGTCGCCTACCCGAAGCTTCCCCTAGGCGACCTACGTATCCCGAGATTTCATTTCAAAACCCGTATGGCCTTCCCGGCTCGCAAAGCCTATCGCTAGGAAACGCCTTCTCATCCATGTCAAAACCGTTCCAGTACAAGCTCGACGAGCCTGAGCAGGAAGCAACCTTTCGCTCCTCGCGACTAGCTCAAGACAAGCGACAGCTGACACTCATATGCTGTCTCGCAGGCGCGCTGATGTGCGTTTTCCTGCCTTTGGACTACTTGTACATGCGGGCTCAGGAGGGACTGGTCCCCGTGCTGGCGGCGCGGGTGATGGGCATCGCCGCCATAGTCGTCTGCATAGCGCTCGTGCGCAGATCGAAAGACGGGCGGTCCTTGGACCGATCCGTTTTCGCCTGCGAGCTGCTCGTCATCGCCCACATCGCCCTCATCAACGAGTTCCAACACGCCGATCCCATCTCGATCGCCGCCTGGGATATCGTGGTCATCTTCGCTCTCTACATCCTCATCCCCGTCCGATTCGGATATCAGGTCGCCTGCGCTTGGGCCCTGACCGCTGGCAGCTTCTACACCTGGATCGCTCACACCGCTCCGTCCCTCGAATGGGTGGAGAGCCTGGCGACTCCGCTTGCCTACCTTGGGGCCAACCTCTTTGGAGCCCTCTTCTCCCTGAATCTCAACCGCGTGCTGCGCCATGAGTTTCAGCTTCTGAAAACGGAACGCGCCCTGAAGTCGGACCTGCAGCAAACCAACGCGTCCCTGCAGGAAAGCATCGGGACCCGGAACCGGCTGTTTTCCGTGCTGGCCCACGACCTGCGCAGCACCATCGGAGCCCTTGGCTCGATCGGCAGGCTGCTCAATTCCAAGACGCCTCGATCGGAAGAAGAGCGCCAAAACCTGCTCGACCTGCTGTGCGTCGGATCGAAATCGAGCTACGACGTTCTCGACAATCTGCTGCAATGGGCCCTCTCCGAAACTGGAAGCATCGCTCCCAACCTGCAACCCGTGCCGCTCGAGCAAGCCATCCAGAACAGCATCGATTTCCTTTCCGTCTCAGCTTCTCAGAAGAACATCGAATTGAGGGACGAGAGTTTCCAATCCCTTGCCGCCCAGGCCGATCCCCAAATGCTCGACACCATATTGAGGAACCTCATTTCGAACGCCATCAAGTTCACCCACCGTGGAGGTTCCGTCAGCATCACGCAACAGCAGCACGACGCCCAAACCGCCACCATCATCGTCGAGGACAACGGAGTGGGCATCGCCTCGAAGCAACTGGAGAACCTCTTCCAGCTGGACTACGGGCAAGTGTCCGTAGGCACCGCCGGGGAAAAGGGCTCCTCACTTGGCCTTCGCATCTGCGCCGAGTTCGCCGCCAAACAAGGCGGACGCCTTTGGGCGGAGAGCGAAGCCGGGCGCGGGAGCCGCTTCTACCTTTCGCTACCGCTCGCTGGTACCGCCTAGCGCCGCGCCACTCAGGACCGAGCGGTTCGAAAGCGCCATCCTCGAACCGCGATCCAAACCAGCGTCCGACAAGGCGGAAGCGCTCCTAGGAAACGTCTTCCGGATCGGCCGGCACGATGAAATCCTCGTCGTCATCGTATCCTCGATACACCTCGTCAGGCAAGGCTCCTGGGGCCAGCACGTCCTCCGCGTGGGGATTGAGCTGATGCTGGCCGAGGTTTCCGTAGCGGTGGTAGCAATGCGTGACGCACTGCTCCCTGAAATAGAGCAGGAGCTCCAGGCGACCGTCCATTTGCGGCGGGCTTGCCGCCAGATAAACGCCCCATTTCGCAGCGGTCTTCCAGAGCTCCTCGCTCACCGCCTCCGGCGAAGCGAAACGGATCCTCTCCACCGATCGCACCCGCTCGACCAGCGCGGACTGCGGCTCCTCCTCCAACTCGAGACCGAGCTCCGGGGCCCGCAATCGAAACCAGGTTTTCACCGGGCCATCCAGCTCGGGCGAGATGCTGAGCAACACCTTGTTGCTGGAAAGCAGAGCGTTGAACAAGCGAGAGAAGATGCTGAAAACGGTATCCGCCGGCTCGATACGCAGCAGGATGTCATGCAACTTCAGGTAGCGACTTTGATTGGTCTCCCCGCGAATGCGAAAGTAGTCCTCGATGCGGCTGAAGACGCGGTCATGCTCGAAAAGAGAGCTTTCGAATGCCGCCCGCAAGTCCTTCGTTGTTTCCTCTCCAATACTCTTGGGGAAGGACTCCATCAAAAACCCGAACTGATCGAGCATCGGATGGTTCGGCAATCGATCGACCGGACGCCCGATTTCCTCGGCGTTTGCGAACTCCAGCGGGTAGTTCCATCCGCCGACCTTGATGCCTGGGCCGATGGCGGATTTGGCCATGCCGCCAAATGGCTGGCGCATCACGATCGCTCCCGTGGTGCCGCGATTGATGTATAGGTTTCCGGCCCTTATCTCCTCCCGCCAGCGAGCGATCTCACGCTCGTCCAGCGAATGCAGTCCGGAGGTGAGCCCATAGTTCGTCTCGTTGACCAGTCGAATCGCCTCCTCGATGGTATCGTAGGGCATCACGCCGATCACCGGACCGAACAGCTCGTGGCGATAGCAATAGGATTCCTGCGTGACGCCCCACAGCACGCCCGGCGAAAGCAGGTGCGGATCGCTCTCCGATATCTCGGGCTTGAGCAGCCATTGCTCCCCCTTTTTCAAATTGACCAGAGCCTCCGCCAACGCCCCTCCAACCGGGTTGGCCAAAGGGCCGAGCTTGCTCTTGAAATCCCAGGCGTAACCGATGGGCAAGCTCTTGGCGGCGTCCACCAAGGACTCACGGAAGGATTTGTCGTTGTAGAGCGAGCGGTGCAGGATCACAAGCGAGGTAGCGGAACACTTCTGTCCCGCGTTTCCGAAGGCCGACTGCACGATGTCCGCGATGGCTTTATCCCGGTCCGCCGCCGCCGAAACCACCATGGCATTCTTACCACCGGTCTCCGCGTAGAGCGAGAGACGGGGACTCCGACGCAGCATGCCGAGCGCTGTGCGGGTGCTGCCTGTGAAGATCACGAAACCCGTCTTCGGATGGGCGGTGAGGTACGAAGCCTCCGGATCGTTTCGACAGGGAAGAAATTGTAGCGCTTTTTTGGGCACGCCCGCTCGCCAGAGCGCTTTGCAAATGAGCCAGGAGCAATAGGTGGCCTGTGGCGACGGTTTGATGAGCGTATTGTTTCCTGCGGCCAGCGAAGCCAGCACTCCTCCGGCAGGGATCGCGATCGGAAAATTCCACGGCGGGATCACCACGCCCACTCCCTTGCCTTCGAAGCGCAGATGCTCGCGCTTGGCGAAGCGTCCCATGGCGAACGGATAGAACTCCGCGAAATCGATAGCTTCGGAAACCTCCACATCGGTTTCCACAAAGAGCTTCCCGACTTCGGCCGCCGCCACTCCAATCAGATCCCCCCGGGCTTTTCGCAACTCCGTCGCTGCCTTTCGCAAGATCGCATGGCGCTGCTCATGATCCATGCCCGCCCAGCCGCTTTCGTCCTTCGAAGCGGTTTCCATCGCCTGATCGATATGCTCCTTTTCCGCCAAGGCGTAGCGAGCGATCGGAATCTTGGCTTCGTACTGGGACTGATCGATAAGCTCCACCGTATCCAATCCGTCATACAAATCGTCGCCCCCCACGGAGATAGGAATGCGACGCAGATCCTGATCCTTCGACCCTTTCCATTTCTCCACGATGCTACGGGCCCATTTCACATTGGCGCCGAGCGTCCAATCCGTATCAGGCTCGGGAACGAAACTCGAAGGATCGTCCTCCTGGTCCGGAGAGTCGTATCGCTCCTGCGATCGATTCTGCAGACGAAACGAACCATCCGGCAAGCTGGAGATCCGGTCGAACGACGCCCGAAACTGAGTCGATAGATAATTCCAATCCTCTCCTTCCGGCTTCAGGTCGAAACTGTGCGTGAGGAAATTCTGGGCGCTGGTGTTCTCGTCCAAGCGGCGCACGTAGTAGGCGATGGCGTGAGTGAAGTTGCGGCGCGTGGCCACCGGCGCGTACAACAGGACCGGGACCTTCTCCTTCTTCATCACCGCGACCGTCGCATCAGCCATGCCTTCGAGCATCTCGAACACCACGAAGTCCTCCACCGAGCGCTCCTGGGAAAGCAAACGAGCATGAGCGAGTTCGAAGAGGTTATGCGAAGCGATGCCCAGCTTCACGCAAGCGGCCCGTTCCCGAGTCATGGCGTAGTCAAGCATGCGCTTGTAGTTGGCGTCGGAGTCGATCTTCTCGTGAAACGGAGCCTGCGGCCAGTGGCGCATGGACGCTTCGGTCTGCTCCATGTCCATGTTCGCGCCCTTGACCACGCGAAGCTTGATGGGGGCCCCTCCCTCCGCCACGCGCGACTGGGCCCACTCGGTCAACCCACGCTGCCAGGAGAAGCTGTCAGGCAAATAGGCCTGCAAGACGATGCCCGCCTCGAAATCCCTGAACGCGTCCTTCTCCAAAACGCGCTTGAACGCCTCCACGGTGAGTGCCAGATCTCGATACTCCTCCATGTCCAGGTTCACGAACTTGTATCGCTTCGAGCCATCCTCCGTCCGGTAGAGGTTGTCCTTGGCCGCCTGGAAGATCCGCGTCAGCTTCTCCACCAGAAGCTCCACCGTCTGCTCGAAGGCAAGCGAATTGATCTGGCTGTAGATGGTCGAGATCTTGATGGAAATGTAGTTCACATCCGACATAGCAAGCGTGTCCAGGTAGATCTGGATACGCTTCTCAGCCTCTTGCTCGCCCAGCAGGGCCTCCCCGATGATATTGAGGTTCACGCCGGTCTTTTCCGAGCGACGGCGGCGAATGTGCTTCACCAGCTCGTCCTTCTCCCCTTCCAGGATGACGCCTGCCGTCTCGCTGCGTATGCGATTGACGATCGCTGGCACCGATACCTTAGGCACATGGCGGCCCGCCTTCTGAAACAGCTCGATGAGCAGCGACTCGAAACTATCGAAGAGATCGACGTTCTTGTATTTCTTTAGCAAATACACCAGTTGATCGGCGATGCGCTTCGATTCGATCGGCCGAAAGCTCTGATCGATCAGCTCGGTCAAGAAGACTTTGTTGACGGGGTTTCGGACCATTTTGGCCACCTTTTCGTCAAACTCCTTCTGACGTTTCGACTTGAGCTGATTGCTCTTCACGAGCCAGCTCTCCGCCAGCTCGACGCTCCGATCCACAATAGATTTCGTTTCTGTCATTATCCGTATCGCAGCCCTCCCCACGTTTTCCCTTCGATCGCAGGCGGCAGACTGGCTCTTTCCCTAGCAGACGACATTCCACCACAACTGATTGTGACGAATTAGTCCGCGACTCCAACCAATCGAACTTTTCAAACGGATCAAGGAAAGCCGCTTCTTTTCTTTCGGATCCGCCGATTCGTATGTACGAATCCCCTACAAGCGAGCCCCGCGAGACTCGAGAAAGCGCCATATGATCAAAATCGCTCCGCTGCTTGAGAGCGGCTTCGAACTTGCTATGCTTTTCCCATGATTATCGGAGTGGTGCGGGAGAAGAAGTCCGAGGAGAATCGCGTGGGCCTTATTCCATCAGGGGTCGAGGCCTTGCGCCCGTTCGGACACGAGATTCTAGTGGAGACGCAAGCTGGAGCGGGCAGCGACTTTTCCGATTCCGCCTACGAGGAAGCGGGAGCTGAGATTCTTGAGAGCAACCGCGAGGTCTTCCAGCGGAGCGATCTGGTGGTGAAGGTAAAGGAGCCTCTGCCGGAGGAGTACGACTTGATCCGCAAGGGGCAGATCCTTTTCACCTATTTCCACTTCGCGGCCTCCCAGGAACTGACCGAAGCCATGGCGCGTTCCGGCTGCATCGCCCTAGCCTATGAAACCATCCAAGAGCCAAACGGCTATCTTCCGCTCCTGATGCCGATGAGCGAAGTGGCAGGGCGCATGGCGATCCAGCAGGCCGCCAAGTACCTCGAGCGGGAACATGGCGGACGCGGGGTGCTCTTCGGCGGCGTGCCGGGCGTGGCTCCGGCAAACGTGGTAATCATCGGAGCGGGAGTCGTGGGAAGCAACGCGGCGCGGATGGCTGCCGGGCTGGGAGCCCGCGTGCAGGTGCTGGATATCGACCTGCAAAAGTTGCGGCATCTCTCCGACACCATGCCCCCGAACGTCATCTCCCTGATGTCGAATCCAGCGAACATTCGCTCAGCCCTGGCGGAGGCGGATGTCGTAGTATCCAGCGTTTTGATACCAGGCAGCAAGTCGCCCAAACTGGTCAAGCGCGAACACCTCGCCCTGATGCGCAAAGGAGCGGTGATCGTCGACGTAGCGATCGATCAGGGCGGCTCCACCGAGACTTCGCGGCCGACTAGCCACAAGGACCCGATCTTCGTGGTCGACGGCATCATCCACTACTGCGTGACCAACATGCCTGGAGCGATGCCCGTCACCTCCACCCTGGCGCTGACCAACGCCACTCTCCCCGTGCTGCTGGAAATCGCGAACAAGGGATGGCGACGAAGCGCTCGAGAGCGTCCAGCCATCGCCAAAGGGCTGAACATGGTGGAAGGGAAAATAACCTACCAGCCCGTCGCGGACGCCTTCGACCTGCCGTTCCATCGTTTGGATACGATTCTCGATTCGACTGAGGAATCGCCCTGACGGGCCACCGCTTTCGCCCGCGCCCCCCGCCTTTTCTTCCCATCGCCCTCAGCCCCTCTCTCCGTCCATGCCTGACTACCAACGTATCGATACCCGCACCGTCGAGGGAGCGCGCACCGCCCAGCGGCTGATCGTCCTTCGTGACGCCTTGTCGGAAATCCCGCCGAAAACATTGGACGACAACCTTCTGCTGGCCACCTGGAACATTCGCGATTTCGACAAGCCGACCTTCGGCGAACGCAGCGAGGAGGCGATCGCCTACATCGCGGAGATCATTTCCCGCTTTGACCTGGTTGCGGTTCAGGAAGTCTATCGCGACCTCAAGGCTCTCGACCGTGTTCTGACGGCGTTGGGACCGTTCTGGAAGGTCATCGTCAGCGATACCACCGAAGGCGACTCGGGCAACGACGAGCGCATGGCGTTTCTCTACGACTCCCGCAAGGTTCGCTTCGGAGGCCTGGCGGGCGAGCTCGTCCTCCCCCCTGTGAAAACGGATGGCGGCTCGATGGCTCCGGCTCACCAGGTCTGGCGTAGTCCCTATATCTGCGGCTTCGAAGCCGGCTGGTCGCGCTTCATGATCTGCTCGGTGCACATTCTCTGGGGCAAGAAACGGGCCTTCGGCGGCAAGGAACCGGAAGATCGCATCGAAGAAATCCGCAAAGTGGCGCGTTTCCTCAAGCAACGCACCGAAGACCCCTTCGCATGGGCCCGAAACCTGATCCTGCTCGGCGACTTCAATATCTTTTCGTCCAACGAAAACGGGGCCTTCGGCGAGCTCACCCAAACCGGCGAGTTCACCATCCCGGAAAACCACCGGGCCTTCGTCACCAACGCCGCCCGCACCAAGAGCTACGACCAGATCGCCTACCGCATCCAGGAGGACCGTCTAGGCTGGACCGGCCGAGCGGGCGTGTTCGACTATTTCAAATACGTCTACACCGAGGACGATGTCGACCTCTACAAGGATGCCATGGGCGACTCCTACCACACGAACAGTCGGGGCCAGCCGCGCAGCGATCGCAGCAAACGGAACTACTACAAGACCTACTGGCGCACGCATCAGATGTCCGATCACCTGCCGCTCTGGGTGGAGCTGGACATCGACTTCTCCAAGCGCTTCCTTCGCCGCAAGCTCGATGGCCAGGCCTGAAGCCTCGAGGCCCGAGTCGAGAGAGCCGCTTCAACCTCTTCGAAGCTTTTTCATTGCCCCGGTCGCTGGCGGCCAATCAATCTCGCCCGCGATGCGCAATTCCTGGATACAGCGATTCATTCCTTTGCTTTGGCTGGTGGCTCTGATGTGGGTTGTCTTCCTCGTCGACTCCGCAGCATCTCTCCAGCTCTCCCGTTTCGGCATCCTGCCCCGAAACAGCGAGGGGCTGCTTGGCATCGTCACCTGGAGCTTTCTCCACGGAAACCTCTCTCACATCGCGAACAATTCCGTGTCCTTGCTCATCTTCGGAGGCATCGTCGCCGCCCGCAGCCGCGACACCTTCATCAAACTGACCGCCTACGTCATCCCAATCTCGGGAGTCTGCGTATGGGTCTTCGGACGGCCCGCGGTCCACATCGGCGCCAGCGGGCTGGTGTTCGGATATTTTGGATACCTCGTGACACGCGGCTTCTACGATCGACAGTTTCTTTCCGTTACCATCTCCATCGTGGTCATCCTGGTCTGGGGCAGCCTGGTCTGGGGCGTGCTGCCCAGCGATGGCCCCGTCTCATGGGAAGGACACCTCGCCGGTTTGCTAGCGGGAGCCGCTTTCGCTCGCGTATCCAAAAAGCCAAGAGGCAAACGTCGCCGAGCCTACTGAAGAGGACTGGCGAAGCGAGCGATCTACCGTCGCTAGCCCCGCTCACGTCTTACTTGATCGACTAGCGAGCCGATGGGGCTTCGTCACGACGATCAGGCTGGAGTATGATGGCGCCGTCGCGCTGCTCCATTTCCACTATGTGGTGAGCTTGAGCGGCTTCACTGAAGGGAAAAACGCGATCGACCAGGGAGCGAATACGTCCCTCTTCGATCCACTCGGTGAGGGTATCTAGCTCGTGTTGGGCTTCGGCCGCGAAGCGGACGTAGGCACGTTTTTGGGAAAACAGCGAAGTGAAAAGCGCGCGGAAGAAGTCAAGGAACCGAACGTTGCCCTTTAGGTAGCATCCGTCTGGGACGAGCGCTGAAAGCGTCTTGGAGTACGGACTGCGAACGACCATATCGAAGATCACGTGGTAGGCGTGGGGCTCGTTCCGAAAGTCGAGGCGAGTGTAGTCGATGAAGCGGTCGGCTCCCGCTCGGCGAATGACAGTTTCCTTCTGGGGCTTGTCGACCACAGTGACATGAGCGCCCATGGATTTGGCGATTTGGATGGCGAACAATCCGATGCTGCCGCCACCGCCGTTGATGAGAACGGATTGCTCCGGTCTGATCTTCGCCAGCCGGAGAAAATGCAACGCATTGAGCCCCCCGAGCGGGACCGCCGCAGCTTCGGCGTGGCTTACATTGGGCGGCTTCTTGGCGAGTGTACGTTTTTGCGGCAGACAGAGGTACTCTCCGTAAGCGCCGAGCGAGAATTGGCTCGATCCATAGATCTGATCACCAGGAGCGAAACGGGGATTGGCATGGTTTGTAGACACGACCTCGCCTGAGAAGTAGGATCCGAGAACGGGGTTGCGTGGACGGAAAACGCCTAAGCCGAGACGAAGCGGGAGCCAGAACCAGAAAACGGGAAAACGAAAGCTTCGCATTTCGCAGTCGGCTTTCGTGACCTCCGCGGCATGGACGCGGACCAGGATTTCCCCTTCCTTCGGAGTGGGATCGGGAAGATCCCGATAGGCTAGGACTTCCGGCGGTCCGTAGCGCTGGTAGGCAACCGCTTTCACTGCGAACAAAGTGCAGGGCTCGAGAGTCCGAGTCAAACAATGATGCCAGCTCCACTCACGAGGGCATTGCAATCGCAGATGCGGCACCAACGAGCGAGGACATGCGAGCGCCAGGCAGGCCGCCTACCCGACCCAGTTTCGAGCGCGGCCACTCGAAGATGGAATATCCCTAGCCTGTACCATAAAATCAAATACGCGATAAGACGAAACGATCGACCGGTCCGATGGTGGACCGGTCGAATCCCAAACCTTTCGATATCCAGGCAAGGCGGACTTATACTTGCTTCACGAACTCGATGCCGCCGCCAAGGGCCACGATCTCCACCTCGGGCTTGGCTTCGATGAGCTTCTCCGTTTCCAATACGGTGATCACCGCATCGCGAATCTCCGGATCCTTCCCGCCGATTTCGTTAAGCATATTGCCCACCACCTCAGGACGCATGGCCATGGCTCGCGCCATTTCCTCCGAGACGCGCCGATTGGCCTGGCTTCGAATCAGTCCCACGCGATTCTCCCCATCCTGCTTCATGGCGCTAGTCACCTGCACCAGGCGTTTCACCACTTTGCCAGTGATGTCGTGCACCATCTGGGCATCGGTGAATGCCACCTTGCGAATGTAGACCGAACCGAGCTGATAGCCCCATTTTTCCGAAAGCGGGGAGACATGAGAACGGACTGAGCGGCTCAAGCTGTGACGATCCTCCAGCATGGTTTCCATTTCAAGATTGCTCAGTACCGAAACCGTGGCGTTCGCCACGTTCGCCTCCAGCGACTGGTCCGGATTCGCGTTCACGAAGAGGAACTTCTCTGGATCGATCACCTTCATTTCATACCAGATGCCAACCCCCATAGGCGTGCCTTCCTCCGAATTGACCATCTGGTTGCGCAAATAGCTCTGACGCATGGAAGAGCTCACGAAGTGCCGCTTGCCAAAGAACGGCACCAGCAGAGCTCGCATTCCCAGCAGCCGCACGGGCGAGTGGAGGCCAGCTTCGTCGATGCACCCGATGACCTTGCCAAACAAGGTGAAGACCACGCTGGTGCGTTCCTGAACCGCAATGAAAAGCCCGAAAAACGAGAGCAAGGATAGAAAAACAGGCACAAACAGGATGCCTGCAAAAAACGCGATAGCAGCAAAGATTTCCATTTTCGTAGCCTCCGTATTAGTTGCTTCGATACATCTTCTTAGCCTGCCCCAAGAGCGGGACACGCATGTTCCTGAGGTAGACTTCCAATCCGGAAGAACCGCCTTCCTGCTTGATCTTGCTCAGCGTCTCGCTGAGCTGCTTGAGCGGGGCGACCTCCGCTTCCGCATTGTTGGTGGCGATCTCCACCGCTCGCTTGGAAAGCGTGATTTGCTGATCTGCGTCAGCCTGAGCGGTCGAGATGTCCGCCGCGACTTGGTTCCGGGTGCTGTTGATCGCCGCCAATGCCCGGTCCACTTCTTCAGGCGGATCGATTTCCGTGATGAGCGCCGCGTCGAGCTCGATCCCGTAGCGTGCCGCCGTCGTCTGGCATTGCTCCTCCATATACTTGTTGATCAAAGGGAGGTTCTTTCTCAAATCGTTGATCGAGACGCCCTCCTGAGCCTCCTCCGGCACGCTGTTCCCCAGCTCCTCTCCGCCGACCTCCATCTTCAGCAAGCTGGGACTCTTGGGATCCACGAAGTTGGAAATGCGTTCCCGCAAAATGGATACGAAATAGCCCATCACATGCTCGAGGGGACTCTCCACGCCGAACAAGTACGCGTATAAGTGATTTTCTGATACACGATACCGGATCTGTCCTCGAACGCCTGTCGTGAGGTTGTCCTTGGTCACCGCCTCGATCGTAGGCTGATCCTTGGAAGGGTCCCAGGTGATGTCCATGGACTGCGTCGAAATGTTCACCTTGTAAACCTTCTGCCAAGGCCAGCGAAAATAGGGGCCGCCAGGCTTGATCACCTCGACTTCGGGGAAATTGTATCGAACGGCTTCTTCTTCGCTCAAGCCGTTCGCTTGAGGATCGCCTTTCAATCGGCGAGCTCTGCCAAAGGAGGTGATGACCGCCCGTTCGTTTGGTTTAACCGTGTAGAATCCTGAAAGGATGCAGCGAATCAGGCCGTAGAGGAGCAGGCCGACGACAAAGAGCAATGGGGTCATTTTATCTAGGGTTGGGTAGAGTGAGGATTGCTGAGGAAAACGGACTCCAGCCTCGCCGCCCCCCCCGTTTCGATTTATCGGAGCGGTTCGGGGACTCAAGGGTTGGATCCAAGGAGCGCCGGCTGGCGATGCCAGCCGAACGTGGCTACCCAAAGGCGCCGACTGCGGATCGTCAATCGCCCAATTGCCATGCGACCGGTCAAACCGGCGCCGGACACCACTCAGTCACCGATGCCTGGCCGCGTTCGAGTGAAGGCGATCAAAGGCATCGCCACTGCCAGACCGAAAGCGATCCAACCGTTCAAGACCGCTGAATACGCCAGAGTCGAAGCGACATGAAGTCCGCTGCTCGATTCACGAATCGCCTCGAGTTCCCCCAATCTACGGTTGCAGTATACAATCCAGCCAAGCGCTGCCAAGCAGCCCGCCACCGAATAGATCCGAAGCCGGACCGCCGAAACATCCAAGCTCAAGAGAAAGTCCACCTTTGCCACCTCTTCGGATCGCTTCGCCGACGTATCCAAAATGTTAAGATAGCTCGACCGCTTCACGAGCAACCAACCGACTCCCGCCCCCAGCGAGCAGGCAATCCAGAACGGCATGAGCAAAACGACATCCCCGATGCCCAGCGGCAGCCAGCTCATGGGGCCGAGCAATTGCGTCATGGTTCCTTCGAAAGCGGCAAACGTCGCCTCGAGATCCGCCTGCCTTTTCTCCAGCTCCGCGCTCGTCTCTTTCAGGGTTTGCAACTCGGAGCTCAGGGTTGCCACGATCGACTCGTAGCCCAACGCCTCTCGAAGCGTCTCCATCACCTCCTGCAAGCTGCGCAGCTCCAGGGAACGGGCGCCGAGCTTACCCTCCATCGACCACCACCATCTCTCGTCGCTCGGAGGTGTCAGACTGATCGACTTCAGGCTTTCCTCCGCTCGCTCCGACGCGTCTTCAGCCTTGTTCCATGCTTGTTGCAGCTCCGGCTCCAAGGCGCCGAGATTGCTCGGCCGCCAACCGTTCGCCTTTTCAATCCGAGACAACGCGTCATCTATCGCCTGCTGCAAATCGACATTGTACTCAGAAACCCTTACTTCAATGACCTGCCGCTCCACCACCTCCTGCAGGAGCTCCCGAATCTCCCGCCAACTCGTCGCTTCACCGAGCTCCACCTGGACCGAATAGGGTATGTGCAAAGAGGCGGCTGGGACGTCGCTGGAGAGCGGCATCTGCATCGCCATGCTCGACGGATCGCTCTCCTCCATTCCCAACTCGGCAAGGGGCTTTCTCAGCTCGTCTCGTATGTAGCCATTCACCTGATACGTCAATTGATCCAGATCGCTGGCGATGCCGTCCATCATCGTTTCGAGCAGCCTTTCGACATCCGCTTCCAGTTGCTTCTGAAGCTCCACGTAGGCCGCCTCGCGCTTCTCGAGGTTGCGAAGCAAGGCATCGACCTGCTCCTTCTCGTTCTGAGAATCGCTCAGACCACGAGTGGTCTCGATGTAGGGGTCGAAGATAAGAAACTGGAAAGCGAGCAAGGTCGCGATCGAAAGAAAGACCAAGCGGGCTTGCTTCAAATAGCGAGCGCGTCGCTCCGTCACGATCGACAAGAGGGAGTCCGGCATGGGAATAGGGCGTTGATGTTGGCAGGCAGGTAGAGGACTGGAACCTACCTTGCCACAAACCCCGTGAGACTCAACACTGCGATGGGGACAAAAAAAGAGCGAACCTAAGCGGCTCGCTCCTACGAAACAGAAACGCCCTCGTTTCCCCTATTCCACCGGATCGACGCCTTCCGTGGTCATCACCACGCGCTTGAGCGTGCCATCCTCGTTGTAGTGGAGATAGTCGATACAGACCGAGCGACGGAAGCTGCCGCCGTGCACGTCGGCGCCGCCGTTGTGGTAGAAGAAGTAGTCCTTACCCTTGTACTCGATGATCGCCTGGTGGTTGGTGTTACTATTGCCCGCCAACTCGTTGAGGATGCCTTTGTACTCCCAAGGGCCCTCGATGCTGCGGCTCATGGCGTAGGCGATCTTCTCCGGAAACTCAGCCGCGTAGCTCAGATAGTACCAGTCGCCCTTCTTGTGGATCCAAGGAGCCTCGGTGAACTTAGGCAGATCGAGGATGTGGATCTCGCCCTCGATCTCGGTCATGTTGTCCTTGAGCTTCACCCATTTGCAGCTCTGGTTTCCCCAGAACAGGTAGGCCTGACCGTCTTCTTCGATCCAGACCGTCGGGTCGATGTCGTCCCACGAGATGGGACGATCGGTCGTCATGTCGTTGGTGATCAGAGCTTCGCCTTTCGCGTCGACGAACGGCCCGGTGGGACTATCCGACACCGCGACCCCGATGGCCTTGCCCGGGATGGTGGCGTGCTCGACCGTGCTGTAGAAATAGAACTTTCCGTCGCGCTCGATCACCTGCGAAGCCCACGCGTCGCCCTTCGCCCACTTGAAGTCCTTCGCGTTGAGGGCCACGCCTTCCTCCTTCCAGTTCACCATATCGGTGGAGGAAAACACCAGCCACTCGTTGAGCACGTAAAACTCCACGCCGCCCGGTTCGTCTTCGTCGTGCCCAACATACAAATACACCGTGTCGTCGTGCACGATCGCTGCAGGATCCGCCGTGTACTTGTGGGTGATGATTGGATTCTTGGCCATCAATTGGCCCGTCCCGAAAACAGTCGCTGCAAGCGCCGAAAGAGTGAGAGTAAGGGTTTTCATAGGGCAAAACCTAGGACCAGGTTCGCCGTTTCTCAATCCGTGGCTGACTTTACCGTACCGCATCGTGAGCCGAGGGCTTGCGTAGTTTACTGTCTGAGTTATTCTTCGTAGAAGAGCTCGTCTCCGAATGACAGCCTTCGAGGGCCCACCCCTTGACTTTGCCTGTACCCCAGCAAACCCAACGTCGCCCTATGCAAATCTCTACGACAAGAGCTTTCATCGCACGAACCCTAGCCTTCGTTTACCTGCCTCTGCTCGTGGCCGCGCCTCAGCTCTGCCTTGGCGCGAAACAAAGCAGCGTCGGCGCCGATGAAGCCCTACGAAGCACCATCTCCAAACTCCGTTCGGATCTCTCGCTGCTCGAAAGCGACAACATATCGAGCCGAATCCAGCTGCTGCAAACCATGCTGGAGCTCTCTTCCGACCCCCTTCCCAAGGAGAGCAAGGAGCTTGCTTCCCTGCTCGAAAGGAAGCGATCGTTCGAGACAGAGCTCGAAATCGCCAATTCGCGCCAAAGCAGCCCGATCGAGGATCTCGACCGTCTCGCCCCCTTCGCTAAAAACCTTGCTGCGGATCAGAAGCTCTTGCGGGAGCTCCGCAATTCCCCGTTTAGCGAAGAGCTCACGTTCTTCGCCAACCGCGCCGCTGCCACCGCCGACTTCACCCGCCTGGAAACGCTCGACCGAGCGCTTTCACGATCCGGACTCGCTCCCGCTCTCCAAGAGGACGTCGAACGAGCGCTTGCAAGCGGATTGGCAGATCATTTCAGAACCGCTTTGGCATCCTCGGAGCTTCCCGATGACGATCGTCATTCGCTATCGGTCATCACCAGCAGGTTGCTCGATAAAGAGACAGCGAAACTCGCCATAGCGCTGCAAATCGATGCGGGCGACGCCGAGCTCGCTTCGCTCGTGATGGATGCCCTCGCTCGGCAGAAAGGCCACCGTTTCGAGCTTAACGAGGCCTCCGCCAGTAGCGGCCACTCGGATGCTTCCACCCTGAAGCTGAAGCTCGAGCTCGAGGAAGTCGTCGAAAAGTCCCAGGTCACGGAAACCCTGCTCGACTCTCAGATTCCAGGAAAGGTGACGGTGAAGGAGAATCCGGAATTCGCCAAAGCCGTCTACCTGTACGAGAGCGCCAACAGGATGTACAAGGAGGAGCTTGAGCAATTCTACCGCTACGAGCACGGCCAGTTCCTCGAAGACCTGGAAGACATCAGGACCGCCGCGAAGGAAGAGATCGCCGCCCGCGACGAGCCCGCTTTCAATCCCGGCGCCACCGAAGATGATGACGACCTATCCATGGAACCTCCGCCTGACGCGAACGAAATCGTCTCAACCGAGATGCTGGTGCGCGAGCGAGCCCGCCTGGTAAACCTCAAGCAACCCGAGCGTCCCGAGCCACCCCACGAACGCCTCCTGAAGAACGTGCAGGACACTCCCAGCACCCTCCAGGAAAGGGAAGACGACACCCCCTATCAGTATACGCATCGACGCATCGAAACCGTTTTCGCCACCAAAGCGATCATCCAACTCTCGCCAATCGATTCCGACATCCAAATCGAAACCGCTCCAGAACTCGAACACAGCAACCGATGGTTCCAGAACCTCGACGTTCACCCGCTTGACGCGAGCCCGGCCCGAAGCACCTACTCGCAGGAACGCAAGGACTCGGCCCGCAAGCTCTTTATGCTCGAGTTCAGCGCCGACTGCAGGAAGGAGCTCGACAAAGCCTTCGACGAGCTGGCAGAGGAGCTCGCCGCAAAGCCCGATCTCCACCACGTGCAGCTCGCCGCAGCGATCAAACTCTCGAACCAGCCACCGAACAAATCGCAGCTTAGCTACGGCGAGCTGCTGGAATTGACGAGAGCGCTTTCGTCCAAGACAGGACAGCTCGAAGAACTACGAATCGATATCCTCAAACTGGCGCTCTCCAAAACGGACTGGGTCAAAACGCCGAACATCGAAAAGTGGTCAGGAAGCGATTCATAGTCGACCCAGCACCGACCGATCGGTCCTGACCGTCCCTTTATTCTCCCCCAAAACATGCCGCGCCCCAAAACGATCCTTCTCCTCGGTTTCACGTTCGCGTCCTGGGCTGCTTCAGCCATGATTGGCAGCACCGAGGACTCGCCCCTGCAGCAACTCAAGCGCTACCCGTCGGAGAGCATCGAAGTCCGCATCAGAGAGGTGGAAGCCCGACAACGCTGGCGCACGGAAAAGGAAGTGCTCCAGCACAGCATTTCAGTGATGCGGGAAACGCTCGACGAGCTGCAACGCCAAATCGAGCAAAGTCGGGAACGAGCTCAAGCCGCTTCGGCGTCAGAAGAAAAAACCAAGAGCGCCCTCGACGACAAGGAGTCCGGCAATCGCTTGCTCGCCTCTCGGATCGACCTACTGGAAGCAAGGACCCGTGAACTGGCTCGATTCGCCCCTCCCCCACTACGCAAACAAATCGAGCCACAACTGCTTCGGCTCGGAGGGACAGGAGAAGACGATTCATTGGCAATTCGTATCCAGTCTATCACCACGATCCTCACCCGTTTCGACCAATTCAACAAACAGATCACCGACACCCGCACCATACGAAAAACCGATGCGGGCGAGGCACGCGAAACGCGAATCCTCTACTGGGGACTCGCCCAGGGATACGCGATCAGCTCGAACGGGAGCGAAGCCTGGCTGCTGACGCCTGCTCTCGACGATTGGAAATGGTTGGAACTCACCACAGAGCGAGATTCCGTCGCTCGACTCTTCGAAACCTACGACAAGGACCTGATGCCACAGTTCGTATCCGCTCCGGCCCGACAAAGCAAGGAGGAGCCGGCCCGATGAAACCCCATGCGCTAGCCGCCTCTCTGCTCACGTTGGCCACCTGTTCGCTTTTTCAGCCTATTTGGTCGCAATCCGAACCCGCACCGCAAGACCCGGAGCTGCAGCAGATTGCGAGCAAGCTGAAACAGGAGCGAGAAGATGCCATCGAATCCTACAACCGAACCCTAGATGAGATCGAAACCGAGAAGCTCGAAATCATCCAAGAAACCAACCGCCTGGAGCGAAACCTCATCGACAGCAAGAAACAGCACCGTGAAGTCCGCTCTGAAACTCAATCCGCATTGGAATCGGAAAGAAGAGCCAAAGAACAACTCGATCAACTGAATTCGCAATCCGGATACATCGTTGGAGTGCTACGCGAGTTCTCCAGCAACTTCCTGCCCCGCATCGATATATCCGAACAGCAAAGATTCCTCCCTCTCCTCACCAAGACCAACGAGACCGCCCGCGACGAAGGCGCCAGCTACCAGCAGAAGATCGACACCCAGCTTCAGACGCTCGAAGCCTCGCTCGACCGCCTCTTCGCCACCGTCGGCGGCAACTCCTTTCCCGCAACCGCCCTCGATCAAAACGGCACCCTTATGGAAGGGACTGCATTGGTGTTCGGCCCATCCTCCTACTTTCTCGATACCTCTTCCTCCGCCGGCCACACCCTGACCTACAACGCGGGCACCATCGAGCCCCGGGCGGTATCCCTGTCCCCCGAGCAAAGCGAGTCCATCGCAAGCTTCATTCGCTCTGGAGCAGGCGACCTGCCCCTAGACCCGACGGGCAGCGCCCTTTCGTTGGAAAACGCCCGAGGAGGAGTTCTCAAACACATCCAGAAAGGCGGCTGGGTCGGCTACGTCATCATCACCCTCGGCCTCGTTTCCGCGATCCTGAGCGCGGTCAAGCTGATCATGCTTCAGCGCGAACGACCGACCGCGCCGCAAGCGATCGACTCCATCGCCCGCGATTCGAAATCGGGAGCCATCCAAACCGCACAGGACAAACTAACTGGATGCACCCGAAGCGTCAGAAAACTCCTGAGCGCCGGCATAGAGAACGCTCGCGAATCCTCAAACATGCTAGAAGAGTGCCTCCTGTCGGTGATTCTTGAATACAAGCTCAGGCTGGAACGCTACACCCCGGCCCTGGCCTTGACTGCAGCGACCGCTCCATTGCTGGGATTGCTCGGAACAGTGGTGGGCATGATCAAGACCTTCACCTTGATAACCGTCTTCGGCACTGGTGACGCGAAATCGCTCTCCAGCGGCATCTCCGAAGCGCTCATCACCACGGAGCTCGGACTCATCGTAGCCGTGCCCGCATTGATCATGCACGGGCTTATTCTTAGAATGATCAAAGCCCGCACCTCCGCGATGGAGAGCATCGCGTTCGAGTTCGTCAAATCCAGTTCCTCCCAACGCGATCCAGAGTGAACCTGCAACCACTAGCTGAAGCGGTCGAACAAAGCTTTCGCAGCGGAGGCATTCCTATGGCGGGCCTCGCAACGCTTTCCATCATTCTGTACAGCAGCCTCTTCGCATCCCATCGCTTCGTCGCCCGAATCAACCGAGCAGCTAAGAGCATTCACCAAACACAGGCCGTGGCCGCCAACGCCTTTCCCGAACTACGGATCCAGTTTCGCGAAGCGGTCAGATCCCGCCTGAAGTTCGCCAGAGTCCTGATCGTATCCGCCCCGCTTCTCGGACTGCTCGGCACCGTGATCGGAATGCTCAAGACGTTTCAAGTCCTCTCGGAAACAAAATCGCTCGATACCACGCAAGCAGTCGCCGACGGCATCTCGATGGCCCTCGTCACCACTCAAGCGGGGCTCATGGTCGCTTTGCCGGCCTTGTTCATCACTGAATCCATTCGCCAAAAGTCCAAGCGCTGCGAACAGAGCCTCTTCGCGCGTCCGCACGCCAACATCCCGCCCAGCCCTACCGCCTAATGATCAAGGAAAAGCTACGCGATGAAAGCAACGAACAGGTTGAGATCAACCTGTCGCCCATGATCGACTGCATCTTCATCCTGCTGATCTTCTTCATCCTGACGACCGTCTTCGTCGAAGAAACGGGCATAGAAGTGAACAAGCCGAATGCCGCGAACTCCGTCATGCTGGAAAAAAACAGCG
Source organism: Pelagicoccus sp. SDUM812003 (assembly GCF_031127815.1). Lineage (NCBI taxonomy): Bacteria > Pseudomonadati > Verrucomicrobiota > Opitutia > Puniceicoccales > Pelagicoccaceae > Pelagicoccus > Pelagicoccus sp. SDUM812003. The sequence goes on from NZ_JARXHY010000014.1 coordinate 38,583, forward strand.
TATTGATCGCGATCAACGCCCAGGACAAAGTGTACTATGGAGGACACGAAATCGGCATCTCCGGCGTCCGTCCGGTGGTCGAGCAGGCGTTGAGCAACACCGAGTCCTCCATCATCATTCAAGCGGATAGACTCTCCACTCACCAGACCTTCAGCGAGGTCTACGGCGAGGCAAAAGCTGCCGGAGCAGAACGTATCCAGTTTTCAACTAACAAAAGCGATTAGCACCCCATGTCGACCGACAGGCTAGAGCAACTTCTCTCCTCAAAGCGACCTTCCCTTATCGGCAACCTCGTGGGCATCGGCGCGACCTTTCTCCTTTTCGTGGCCTTAGGTGCCAGTCGCTTGGATATTGAACTGCCCGAATTGGCAGAAGAGCAATCCCTCGAGGAATTCACCCTGCCGCCGCCCCCACCGCCGAAGCCTCCCCCGCCCCGAGCGAAGACGAAACCGGTGGAAATCGATTTCTCAGTCCCCATCGACCCGACCCCCTTCGAAATGAGCCTCGACTTCCTTCAGGTCAGCGTGGGGGTGGAAAACAAAGCAATCACGGAAGTGACCTTCGATCACGAACGCGCCTTCGAAGATTTCAGAAACAAAGGACTCGAAGAACTGCGCGTCTACGAACGAAGCGAGGTCGACACTCCCCCAAAACCGATCAAGCGCTTCGAGCCGAAGCTACCGTCTCACCTCAAAAACGCCGAATACAGAGCCTTCGTTCAATACCGTATCACTCAAGACGGCTCAGCCACAAACGTCATCGTGCTCGATTGCGACCTGCCCGAAGCAATACCCGCGATACGAGTCGCCATACGAAAATGGAAGTTCAAACCGGCAATGAAAGACGGACAACCCGTGGAATGCTGGGGTCGCCATCCCATTTCGATCAAAAAGCAGGACCGTCCCGACAACCCGTTCGCACGCGACTAAATATGAGAACCCTTGTATTCAGCATATCATTACTTCTATCCGCAAATACCTTCGGTCAGCTGGAGCAAGGCGGTTCTCCAGAACGCCTCTTCGACCTCGGCTATCGCCTCCAGAGCGACGAATCGTTCCGCAAGCGCATGCTTGGCAGCTATGGCGTCCTCTCCCAACGCGAACCACCCATCACCGAGACAGAACAAGTGATCCTCGAAAAAGCGGTCGAAATGTTCGAGGTGAACACGGCCTACGCTCAAACCATGCTCGAGGCGATGCTCAAGCAGGAAGCGAATGTAAGCGCCACCTTCAACTACCTGCTCGGGAACCTCTACTTCGAAAACGAGGAATACATACTCGCCGAAAACGAGTATCGGCGGGCGATCGAAAAGTTCCCAGACTTCCAGAGAGCTTGGCGCAATCTGGGCGCGCTTCGTATGCGTAGCGAGGATACGGACGGGGCATTGGATGCCTACGCCCGCGCCGTGCAGCTGGGCGACAACTCCTCCGGCACCTACGGACGATTGGCATACTGCCACTTCCTCAAAGGAAACGTGCGCTCAGCCGACGCCGCCTACACCCTGGCCATCCTGCAAGATCCGGAAAACCGACAGTGGCTCGAGGGAAAGGTGGAACTCTACATGCAGGCAGGCCGCTTCGAAGACGCCACCGAAATGCTCGACGAGCTGATCTCCATCGCCCCGGAAAGCAGCATCTATTGGCTCGCCCAGTCCAACGCCTACCTCGCGCTCAACAAGCATCGCCTCGCCGCTCGCAACATCGAAGTCGTACGCAGCATGGGAAAAGCGCATCGCGCTGAGCTGCAGCAACTCGCCAGCCTCTACGCCTACCTTGGCGTCGGCAGCAAATCGTATTCATATTTCAGTGACATTCTATCATCCGGAGAAAAGCCCGCTATAGCCGACCTGATTGAGGCTGCCATGTCGCTTCAGGAAAAAGGAGACCTGCAAAGCTCGCTGAAGATACTGGGCCTGGTTGACCTCAACGAAAACGACATCCCCGAACAGGATGCGGAGCTTTATTTCCAGCTCAGAGCAAGCCTGGCAGAGCAAACCGAACAACCGCAGCAAGCGATCGCATATTGGGAGAAAGCCTCCCGGCGCTCGCCCACAAATGGGCAGTACCTTCTCAGGCTGGCGAAACTGCACAAGGATCTCGATCGAATAGATCAGGCGCAAGTCCTCGCGGAACGCGCCGAGCTCGACCCCGCGGCCACCTTTCAAGCTACGCTTTTTAGATCGAAGATTCTGGTGGAGGAGAGACGGTTCGGCGAAGCGCTTCCGCTTCTGCAAAAAGCTCTCAAACTGAATCCAAGCGACAGCCTGCAAAACCTGTACAACCGCATCGTGGAGGCCGAAGCCTTGGTCAGAAGCGACACCCCGAGCGAGCCTCTCTAATTCCGAGTGCCGAGAAAAGGCTCCGCTCTATCGCTACGGATCAGGAAACAGTATATCCAAAGCCTCGTCAAAGGACGGATCGGCCACGTCGTTGTGCACCACAGGATAGCTTAGGCGGACAATCTCCAAGCCCTCGTATTCACGCTCTTGGAGACGACTCTGGAACCGCCCGACAGCGATATGGTTGTTCGGGTAACGCGTCGCGCTCGACAGAATCAGCCGCGCCTTCATGGTTTGGCTCGCCTCGAACCGGGCCTGCTCCAGAGCGTAGGTCTCCGAACGATGGGTGTAGAAACTGCCGTCGAAAGAAAGATAGTTTCGAAAGAGCGGGGCCTCGACATCGTCCATCAAGAGCGACAGTCCTACGAACAGACCGCCGTAGGACGTGCCGCACAAGCTGCGGTTTTCCGTATCGATCGAGTAAATACTCTCCACCGTCGGGATCAGTTCCGTCTTTAGAAACGCGAAGTAGTCGATCGCCCCAGGCAGCAGGTAGTCGATCGCCCTGCGATCTCCCGGTCCTTGCTCGATCGTCACGAGGATCGCCCGGATTCCCTTCTCCTCGATCATCGAGGAAAAGCTGCTCGTGATCCACTGGCCGTCCGTCGCATAGATGATCGGCAAAACCTCCGTTTCATCGAGTCCAGGTGGCTCGTATACATGGATCGGATACTCGATACCCGTTATTTCAGACAGGAAATGATCGTCCAGTTCGTAGGTGATGCGAAAGAACTGCCGATCTTTTAGAGTCGGAACCACGATCTCGCAGAGACCTCCGTTACCCGAAGCGACATGGTCTGTGTTTTCCCATTGCTTCAGATCTTCGCTCTCCTGCAATCGGTAGAGACGCCCGCGCTGGGATTGGAAACGAAAGCCGAGCGCTGCAGTCTCAAACTCTCCACTTGCCGCCCAAACCGAATAACGGACCTGCAGCAACCGTGGCTCCTGCGAGTGTAGGGAAGCCGCAAACACGATCGTAGCAGCAGTGCTCAGCATGAATATCAGTCGGAAACGCATCACTCGTCGTCGGGCGGAAACGCCATCCTCGCTCCTCTATACCCGGACTCTGGTCAAAGCCCTTCAACATAGCTCCATGATGGCCTGGAAAATTGACGACACCGTTGGTTTGCGCTGCTCGGCCCATTCGCTCACCGTATGGGAACAATGCTCGAAAAACGATCTCGATCACTTTTGATGGCAGCTTGCCTGCTCGCCTGGCCCAGCCTCCTCACCTCTCAGGAGGATCAACCGCGAGCGCGCCAGCAGCCCTACCAGACGATCGGAGAAGTGATACGACTCGACCCTCGTCTAGATCAGCTGCTCGCAGAGGATGCTCGCCTGGAAATCATCACCAGCGGTTTCGACTGGTCCGAGGGTCCAGTTTGGGACGCCTCGCAGGACCGTTTGCTCTTTAGCGACATTCCCCGAAACGCGGTCTACGCATGGAATGAGACGGAAGACCTTTCTGTCTTCCTTCAACCAAGCGGCTTCACCGGCGAACAGTTCGATGGCCGCGAACCGGGCTCAAACGGGCTCGCTATCGACAGCGAAGGACACTTGCTTCTATGCCAGCACGGGGATCGGCGGGTCGCTCGACTCGCAGCGGATCAATCGAGTTTCGTCACCTTGGCTGACGCCTACCGCGGGGATCGTCTCAACAGTCCGAACGACCTGTGCAGCGACTCGCATGGCAATCTCTTTTTCACCGACCCTCCCTACGGACTCCCCTACAATACAGCTCAGGAGCTCCCGTTTCAGGGCGTCTATCGATTGACTCCTAGCGGTCAACTGACCCTGCTCACCAAGGAGCTCTACCGCCCGAACGGGATCGCGCTCTCTCCGGACGAAAAAACGCTCTATGTCGCAAGCTCCCACCACGAGCAGCCTTTCATTATGGAGTATCCACTGCTCGACGACGACAGCCTCGGCAGCGGCCGGATATTTTTCGATAGCTCACCCTTAAGACAGAACGGCATGCGCGGGAGCAACGACGGGCTCAAGACGGACGTGCACGGCAACGTCTGGGCTACGACCGCTGGCGGCCTTGCAGTGCTGAGCCCCAAGGGCGAGCTTCTCGGCCATCTCCTCACCACCCGTCTCACCGCGAACTGCGCCTTCGGCGGGGAGGACGGCAAAACGCTCTTCCTGACCGCGGACGACCTGATCCTTCGAATCGAAACGAAAGTCCGCGGCTATTCCCCCAAACGGACCGATTGACCAAAGCGCTCCCTGTCACGCTGGCCGTTTCTCCGAAAACACCGACCAAAGCTACCCCGAATCCCAAAGTAAATGAGAGTCTTCACCACCTTCCTCGCCGCTGTTCATCTGCTCGTTCTCGCCCCTTCCGAAGAGCTCGCCTGGAAGCCCTTGTTCGACGGGAAAAGCCTACATGGTTGGACCGTCAAAGTAGCCAAGCATCCGCTAGGGGAGAACTTCGCCAACACCTTCAGAGTGGAGGACGGCATCCTCAAGGTCAGCTACGACGACTACCAGAGCTTCGACATGCAGGTCGCGCACCTCTATTCCGACCTCAGCTACTCCCACTACCGCCTTCGGCTGAAATACAAGTTCGTCGAGGACTTTCGCGCAGACGCTCCTCCCTGGACCAAGCGCAACAGCGGCGTAATGCTTCACTCACAATCGCCTCTGAGCATGGAGCTAGACCAAGCCTTTCCGGTGAGCATCGAAGCCCAGTTTCTTGCCGAGGAAACGGAGGCGGGACGGCAAACCGGAAACGCGGCCACACCCGGCACCCATATTTCGATCAACGGCCAGCAGACAACCGATCACATTATCGATTCCTCCTCCGCGCTGCATCCCATCAACACCTGGATTCAAGTGGAGGTTTTGGTTAGAGGGCACGAGGAGCTCGTCTATTTCATAAACGGCGAGGAAGTCCTTCGTTTCCATTCACCAGTTCTCGATCCGGAGGACCCCGACGCGAAACGGCTGCTCGACGCCGGAGCATCGCCAGCGATCGGCTTCGGACATATAGCCCTGCAAGCCGAGGGACAAGCCATCTGGTTTCGCGATATTGAAATCATGCCCCTTGCCAAACCATAGATCGCAAGCGCCCTCGAATCGAGGCGGAAAACCACCTCTCGCGCCTCGTCAAAACACGAAGCGACGCATCCATTGCCCCATCTCCATCGTTTCCTCGACAAACCTTCCAACCGAAACGACCGACCCGTTACCATGCGCAAAGTACTCGCACCTCTCGCCACCTTGATCTTCGTTGCCGTCATGAACGCCGCTTCAAGCATTTACGAAATTCCGCTCGTCGACATCGACGGAAACGAAACCACCCTAGCCGAGCACAAGGGCAAGGTCATGCTCATCGTGAACGTCGCATCGAAATGCGGCTACACCAAGCAGTATGACGGTCTCGAGAAACTCTACGACCAATACAAGGATCAAGGAGTGGTCGTGCTCGGATTCCCTTGCAACCAATTCGGAGGACAGGAACCCGGCACCGAGGCCGAAATCGAAGAGTTCTGCCGACTCACCTTCGGCGTCAGCTTCCCGATGTACTCGAAGATCGACGTCAACGGCCCCGATCGCCATCCCCTCTACCAACACCTGGCAGGCGAAAACTCTCCCTTTCCGGGCAAAATCAGCTGGAACTTCAACAAGTTCCTCGTGGGCAAGGATGGCGCCATCCTGCATCGCTACCCATCCAAGGTGGAGCCTCTTTCCGACGAACTATTGACCGATCTGAAAGCGGCGCTCTAAGACCCGCCACTTAGTCGCTGGCAGAAACGGCTGGGCCGACTCGTCCTCCGTCCCAGCCAACTCGCACCTACCAGAAATAGCTAACTCGGTAGGAAACCTCTTCAAAGGTCTCGCCTTTCTGCAAACTCACGCTGATCGCGGCCTCGCTGCCTTCGGGCAACCGCTTCTGCAGGCTAAAACCGCAACTGCCAAACTGAGACACCCCAGCGTCTTCCAGAAAGTCCGTGCCCGTCAGAAACGTCCGCAATTGAAGGTCGCTGGAGATCTGACAATCCCACGTCAGTGATGCCTGAGCGATGGTCTGCTCCACTTCGCTATCGAGATCGAAGCCTTCGTAGCGAATGGGGA
>NZ_JARXHY010000014.1:52500-169706 GCF_031127815.1 Pelagicoccus sp. SDUM812003
TTCACATGCGGTATTAATTCACCTTTCGGTGAGCTATCCCCCACATAAGGGTAGGTTCTTTACGTGTTACGCACCCGTTCGCCACTCTCATGTTTAATTAGCAAGCTAACTAAACAATCCCGTTCGACTTGCATGTCTGAACCACGCCGCCAGCGTTCATTCTGAGCCAGGATCAAACTCTCCGAAAAGAGAGTTCATGAATCCATGGATTCTTGAACTACGCTGACAAATTATTAATTGTCAGTATTTTAAGTTATTGATTGGGGTCACAATCAATCACGCTAAATAAATTTCAAAGAACACCCTGAGTTATCAGGGAAAGACTCCATTCATTTCAAAACCAAATCCCTTCGTCAAGTTTTATTTTAAACTTTTTCGTTGGGGCGAAGTTTTTGTTGAACTTCAACTTGAATCTAAAAGAACGGGAGGCCGAACACTGTTCGAATTGTTTTCCGAATCAAGCTCTTTTTTGAACTTTTTCTTCACTTCCAAAACGAGACGTTTCGAAGCGAAACAATTTAGAAAACTTTAAGAACAGGAGGCCGGAAAGTGTCGAATCGTGATTTTGATTCAAGCAGAAAATTTAATAATTTTCGCTTTCCGAAAGCCGGTTCAAAAGACCAAGTAGTGAGTTGTGCTAAAAGGAACAGAGGTGGCGGAAAGTGCCATCTTCGTTTCTCATTTCAAGCAGAAAGTTTAATTATTTTTCGGGGCTCAAACCCATCGAAAATGAATCAAAACACTCGCTTTCGCGCACCGCTAAAAAGAACAGAGGAGGCGGACAGTGCCACTTCCAAAGACTAATTCAAGCAGTTTTTTCGACTTTTTTCGGTCGAAAAACGAAGGGCGCTTGATTGGAAACAAGCTGCTTGAGAGCACTGGAAAAGAACGAAGGCCCGGACAGTGCCCAAACCTAATCATCATTCAAGCGTTTTCTGAAAAAACTTTTCCACAATGCAAATTCCACAGGGGGACATCGCCATCGAACCGCTCCAAACAGGTTGGTTAAGCCCTTTCCGGAATCAACTCGCTGAAACACTTTGGCAGATTTCTGCCAATCTCCGCCAGCACTGCCAGAGAGAAGCGAAATCCACGGCGGCACGGAGCCGCCCTCCCCCCCCCCCCTTCCCAGTCTCAGCATAGTCAGGCCGAAAACGAAGGAGACCAAACGCGCCGCCCCAGCGCAGAGCTCGCCCGATCGTGACGCCATGGCGAGCTCGCTTCTCGAAACTCGAAGCGACAGCGTTCGAGGTGTAAACATCGCAGCGACCTCCAACGCGACAAGTAGCGGGAAATGGGCAGTCGGAGGCTCGATGTAAGAGCGTAGATAATATATATATAGTTGCATTGAACAGATGAAACCCAAGTCGTGCATTCACGCTCGCCATGCGAATCATTTTCACCAAACTCGCCCGCTATTACTTAGGCAGCTACTGGCACAAGACGGTTGCATCCTAGGAAAAACCCTGTAACAGACCCAAGTTTTACAGAACAACCACGAACCCATAGAGCTTTGGACATCAAAGAGATTAAGCAGATCGTCGACCTAATGAAGAAGTCCGACCTAACGGAATTTTCGGTCGAGGAAGAGAACTTCAAATTGCAAATTAAGCGAGCGACCGAGAGCGCCAACGCCCCGCAAATCGTCAGCTACGCCCCTGCTCCTGCCGCAGCGGCTCCTGCAGCTCCCGCTCCTGAAACCGCTCCTGCGCCCGCTCCCTCCGCAGCCGTCGAGGACAATTCGAAGTACATCACTTCTCCCATGGTCGGCACCTTCTACACCGCGCCATCCCCGGACAGCTCCGCATTCGTGAAGGTGGGAGACTCCGTGGAGGCCGAAAGCGTGGTCTGCATCATTGAAGCAATGAAGATCATGAACGAAATCCAGTCCGAGCTCAAAGGCACGATCGCCGAGATACTCGTCGAGAACGGCCAGCCGGTCGAATTCGGCCAGCGCCTCTTTCGCTTGTCCTAGGGCAAAGCTCGAACCGACCACTCCTTCTTTTCAAAGAGGCAGCCAGGAGCGATTCGGCTGCCTCGCCATTTAGACCACCGTATAAGCATGCAGAAAGTATTGATCGCCAATCGTGGCGAAATCGCCCTTCGCATCGTCAGAGCCTGCCGAGAACTTGGAATCAAGACGCTCGCCGTCTACTCCGAGGCCGACATCGAATCTCTCCACGTACAGCTCGCCGACGAAGCGATTTGTATCGGCAGGGCCCCCAGCTCCGAGAGCTACCTCAGAGCGGACCGGATCATCAGCGCCGCTGAAATAGCCGATGTAGACGCCATTCACCCCGGCTACGGATTTCTCTCGGAGAACGCGGACTTCGCCGAGCAATGCGAATCCTGCAACATCAAGTTCATCGGACCATCCTCCCACTCCATCAGAATGATGGGCGACAAAGCCGTCGCCAAGGAAACGGTTCGCAACGCAGGCGTACCTGTCGTCGACGGCAGCGACGGTCCGATCGACTCGGAGGACGAGGCCCTGAAGATCTCTCAACGCATCGGCTACCCCGTCATCATCAAGGCGGTCGCCGGGGGCGGCGGTCGCGGCATGCGCGTCGCGCACAACGACATCGCCCTGCGCAAGGAATTCAACATCGCCCGCAACGAAGCCGAAAAAGCGTTCGGCAACGGCTCGGTTTACGTGGAAAAATACATCCAGAATCCGCGCCACATCGAGTTCCAGGTGCTTGCCGACAGCCATGGAAAAGTGCTTCACCTCGGCGAGCGCGACTGCTCCGTCCAGCGACGTCACCAGAAGCTGATCGAGGAAGCGCCCTCCCCTTTCCTGACGCCCGAGCTGCGCAAAACCATGGGAGATGCAGCCGTGAAGGCCACCCAAGCGGCCAACTACGAAGGAGCCGGCACGATCGAATTTCTGGTGGACCAAGACGGCAGCTTCTACTTCCTCGAGATGAACACCCGAATCCAGGTGGAGCATCCGGTGACCGAGGAAGTGACTGGCATCGACCTCATCAAGCAGCAGCTGCTCATCGCCCAGGGCGAGGCGATCGCCTTCAACCAGGAGGACATCACCTTCGACAAGCATGCGATCGAGTGTCGCATCAATGCGGAAGACCCCTCTAAAAACTTCATTCCCAGTCCCGGCAGCATCGATCTCTACTACGCGCCTGGCGGCCACGGCGTTCGCGTCGATTCCCATGCCTACGGCGGCTACGTCATCCCGCCCTACTACGACAGCATGATCGGCAAGCTCATCACCTATGGAGCGACGCGAGAAATCGCCATCCAGCGCATGTACCGGGCTCTCGAAGAATACCTTATCCGCGGGATAAAGACCACCATCCCTCTGCACAAAGCGATCCTGCGCGACCCCACCTTCCGAGAAGGCAAAGCGACCACCGCGTTCATGGCTGAATTCATGACGCACCACAAAACCTTCGAGTAGCCCTCGTCAGGAATACCAACTTAGCTGAAACAAAACGGCGAACAGGCGAGACAAAGAAACAGCAGCGTGCTAGCCTCACCGCGTTAATCTCAATCCAAACTCCTTAGTTCAAATCATGGATCAACAAGAACCAACCATCGAAATCGGCGAAGACCAGGACGGCTCTCTCGGCCAGATCAAAGTCAACCACACCGTCGTCGCGACCATCGTCAAAATGGCGGCGACCAGCGTTGCGGGAGTTGTCGGCGTCGGTGGCAGCTTCATCGAGAACGTTTCCGCCCTCTTCTCGAGCAAGGATTACGACAAGGGCGTACGTGTATCAGAAGACGAAGGCGGAAACTACCACATCGAGCTTCGCGTGCACATGCAGTACGGCGTCGAGCTCGCCAAGACCGCGGAAAACCTCCAGCTCACCGTCGGCAAGCAGGTCACCAACATGACCGGCAAGACGGTAGCCGCAGTCGACGTAATCATCGAAGGCGTCAAAATGGAGGAGGAAATCCGCCGCGAACGCGCCAAGGAAGCCGAGTCGGAAGACTAGGCCCCGCCTGAACACGCGGTATACCCCCCTCAAGTGTAATGATCGAATCGGCGAAGGAAGTCTTCACCCAGCTGTCTCCCCTGCAAATCGGCGTCGGGGCGATCGCTTTGCTGTTTCTCGCCATCGGCCTCCGACTCGTGCTCAAGAAGCCGCCCGCCCACCTCACCGCCTTCAGCGGAAACGCAGGCAACGTGCTGGTCTCCCGCAAAGCCCTGCAGGAGCTGGTGAAGCAAGCCTGCCTGCTGGACGACTGGGTCGAGGCCGCTCGCCCCATCATCCGCGTCAAAAGCGACAAGGTGGAGGCACGCGTCGAGCTACGGCTCAGCCGGCCCGACAACCTCAAGGACGTCTGCGAACGCGTTCAGGGTCACATCACCGCCCTGCTGCAGAAGTCGCTGAGCTTCGACCAAATCGGATCCATCCAGATCGTGGTGAAGAGTTTCGGGTCTGAGAGCAGGGAAACCAACGTCCTCATCGAGGAACGACCTGCCCAATCCGAACTCGGCAGCGCCTCTCCAGCTGCAGTCCAGACGCCTACGGAGCCTCAGGCGGATCAGACGCCGACCGGATCCTCCACCGCAAAGGGCGACGAAAACGATCAGAAGGACCGCGGCGTCTAGGGCTCGCCCTTCCCAATGCCCTGCGGGAGTGGGTGAGGTTTGAGTAGACAAACGCGCCGGGCGGGACAAAACCCCTTTGCATGCTTCCCCTCAATTCGATCCGCTACTACGGAATACTGGACACGGGCTACGTCTCCGCGTCCGACTGGCTCGCTAAGTACGACGCCTTGGAACGCGGCGGCGCCGGCATCATCCAAATCCGGGCGAAAACCGAATCAACCCAGCAGCGAGCCGAGCTGGTGAAACGCGTCGTCGAGCATCGATCGAAAAAGGCCGCGCCCATCGATCAGCAGCCTCACCTCATCGTGAACGACGATCTTGATCTCTGCCTTGCCCACCCAGGACTCGGCCTCCACGTCGGGCAGGACGACCTCCCTGCGGCAACGGCTCGCGAACGTCTAGGCCCCGACCGGCTGCTCGGCCTTTCCACCCATTCCTTCGAGCAGGCCAAAGCCGCCATGGATCTCGGCCCTTCCACACTAAGCTACTTCGCGGTCGGTCCCGTTTTCCCCACCCAAACCAAGCCCACCTATCAAGCGGTGGGGCTGCAACTGGTCGCTGAAGTCGCGGCGGAAGCCCCCGAACTCCCCTTTTTCTGTATCGGAGGCATCAACCGCCAAAACATTCCTCAAGTCATCGCGGCCGGAGCCAAGCGGGTAGTAACCGTTTCCGATACCCTCTGCGACGAGGATACCGCCCAAGCGGTCGCCAAATCGATCCAGCTCCTCGGACAAGCCTAGGTCGAGCCTCGCTCGGGACTGTTTTCAGGCGCCGCAGGAAAAGGTTGCGCTCGCGTGCGCATAGGGAGAAGCTACCGCTCAATGAGCGATAAAACCGACTCGCCAGCGAGGCGAGATGCGGTATCTCATTTGTAAGAGGCGCCCCTTTCGCCTGCTAGTGATCATGGCCAAATTGAATCAAAAACTCATCGCGGATAAGCTCAACCTCTCCCGGACCACCGTATCTCGCTGCTTCACCAACCATCCGAAAATCAATCCGGAAACGCGAGCCAAGGTCTTTCGACTGGCAGCCGAAATGGGCTACTCCTACTCGGCCCAACGCAACGGCAACAACGCCAAGCTCGCCGGGCGCCGCAAGCTGGCTGTCATCGTCGGCATCGGCGAGAAGGAACGCGACAAGAACGATACCAAAACCGCAGAGGAGCTGCTGACCGGCATCAGCGAGAAGGCCGCCATCGAAAAGCTCGAGATCGAGGCGTTCTACGTCGATCCGCAGTCCTTCCTACCCCAATCCAGAGCTCGCCAGATCATCAAAGGCGTGAGTTGCCTCGACTGGAAGGGCGCCATCCTCATCTACCCCCTCAAGGAGGAGGCAGTCAGCAACATCATGGCGAAATTCCCCACCGTGTCAGTGCTGGAGGACTACGACAACTGCGACGTCGATTGCATCCATCCGGACCAGATCCGCGGAATTTCACGACTCATGCAGCGCCTAGTGGAGCTCGGGCACCGTCGCATAGGATTTCTCAGCTGGAAGTATCCCGTGCACACGCCATGGGTGGAGCGTCGACTTGGGGCCTACGTCGAAAACATCTACCGCTTCGGCCTGCAACTCGATCAGGACATCATCCTCAACCTTCGCCCCGAGGAGCAAATCCCTCTCGACGAACTAGCCCAACGGGCCGCGGAGCTGACCCGTCAAGGCGTCACCGCCTGGGTTTGCGCCGCAGACCACCAGGCCTACCACCTCATCGAACGCTTCAAGTCGCTCGGCATTTCCGTGCCAGAGCATTGCTCCATCACCGGGTTCGACGGCTTGGCGCCGCCTCCCGGTCTGCCGCAGGTCACTTCGATCCACATTCCCTTTCGCGATATCGGCATTTCCGCCATCAGCTCGCTGCTCCGAAAGATCGACCACCCCAATACCAGCCGGCGCAACATTCAGGTGTCCGGCGACATGATCATCGGAGAAACCTCCGGTCCTCCTCCAAAATCCTGAACTCCTAGGCAAAGGCCTGAGCGCCTTCTCCCCAACCGGGGAAACGAAATTCGCCTCGGCGGCGCGGTTTTAGTTGCACTACTTTGCATCTTAATAGAATGTATTTCGCATGAACCCCGTGACCCTTCTAAAAGCGAAAGCAGGCGATGCGCTGCTCGGCGGCCTGGCTTTGATTTCACCCCTTTCGATCGTCTCGTCCTTCGCGGGCGAGGAAGCGAACACTTCCGGCTGGCAGCTTGTCTGGTCCGACGAGTTCGAAGTCGATGGCCTGCCAGATCCCGAAAAATGGGGCTACGACGTGGGCGGACACGGATGGGGGAACAAGGAGCTGCAGTACTACACCGAATCGCGAGCCAAGAACGCTCGCGTGCAGGACGGACTGCTCATCATCGAAGCCCACCAGGAGCCTTTCCAAGGTTCAGACTACACTTCGGCAAGACTGGTGACCCGCGACACTGCCAACTGGACCTACGGACGCTTCGAGATCCGGGCCCGGATTCCCGACGGACTTGGCACCTGGCCAGCCATCTGGATGCTGCCGGTAGACTGGAACCTCGGCTCGGGCAACTGGCCTGACGTTGGGGAAATCGACATCATGGAGCACGTGGGCTACGACGTCGGCACGATTCACGCCTCCGCCCACTCCAAAGCCTACCAATGGCAGATCGGCACCCAAAAGACCGGAACCATCGAACTCGACGACGCCACCTCCGCCTTCCATACCTACGTCTTGGAATGGACCGAGGACGTCATCCGCGCCTACGTCGACGATACCCTTTACTTCGAATACGAAAACGAACACAGCGGCTGGGAAGCGTGGCCTTACCAGCGTGACTACTACCTGATCCTCAACGTCGCCTTCGGCGGGGCATGGGGTTCGGCTAAAGGGCTCGACCCGGACTGCCTGCCCAAAGCGATGGAAGTGGACTACGTTCGCGTCTACCAGCAGGCCGAAATCTGAATCAGAGGCGACTTCCCACGCTGCCTTCCGTCCGGAAAAGCCTCTTCGGCCCTTCAATGCGACCCACCCGGCGCCTTCCGAACCGATAAACGCTGAAGCCGCGAATCGAAATCGCGGCTTCTTTGTTTCCGGAGCGTCTCGAACCGGAGTTAGCTTGCGAACGAAGCGACAGGCTGCCACGCCGTGGCCTCCGGCTCGCCTAGTTCGCTCCAGCGCCTACGAAAGCTCCTTGTCGACCCAGAAGGGGAAGTTCGCCGTGGCAACGGTGTTGGCCTCTCCGCGTATCTCAACAAACAGACGATAGGGGCCCGACTGCATTGGAGCATCGAATCGTACCGTTCCGATCGCGTCCTTCACGAAGACCGTGGAAAGGACCGCGGCCGCCTCTTCCAGATCCCCTCCCAAACGCTTGTCGCAGCTCTCGCGACGCAGACTCCAGACGATTTCAGGGTCTTCCTCTTCAGGAGAGGTCCATTCCACCTCCGCGAGGAGCGACTCCTTGGAAGCGACCTTCAAAGAGGCCGATGGCGAGCTTCCGTTTACCCGAAATGCTGAGATCTTGGGGCAGCTCCCGTCGCCGAGCTGCTCTTTCCACTGCGAGCTGATAGCGAAAACGCCCTCCGTGGCCCTACCTTCTGGCGTGAAAAGCCCGTACCAGGTGTGGGTCGTCTCCTGCTTGTTGCCCCAAAGAAAAACGTAGCTTCCCAAGCAACGCGAATCCGAGGATCCAATAAATTGATACCGATAGCGGATCTGACCGGCCTTTTCGGTGGAAGTCGGCTCGAGTTCCGCTCCCCAATCCGTCTTTTCCACCTCCCAAGCGCCGTTCGACCCCCACTCCGTGATCAGATAGGGCCGCGACCAGCCGATGGCATCCAGCGCTGGCTGCACGCGTGAAATGTCTCCGTAAGAATTGATTCCCACTAAATCCAGCGAGGGACAAAGCGTTTCTATAGCCTTGAGCGAGGCTTCATCCGCAGAGGCCAGCACCGTCATGACCGGATGCAAGCCATCGACCCGCTTGATGAAGCGAGCTACCTCTTCGACCGCCCGCCACACGTCGGGATCCGAGCCAGTCCCGAGCTCCAACTCGTTGCCCACCCCCCAAAGCAGAAGATTCGGCTCGTCTTTGATCGCGAGCACCTCTCGCTTGATCCTCTCCAGCTGTTCCGCGACCGCAGCTTCATCGGCATAGTCGAAACCGCGACGTGGCGGTTCGAGCCAATGTCCCGAGCACAGGGTGAGATCGGTTTTGCGCAATGTCGGCAAAATGTCCTGCGTCTGCTCGATTCCCCAGGTTCGCACCGAATTCGCCCCGCTCGCAGCAAGCTCCTCGATTCGCTCGCAACCACCCGCTCCATTTACGAAAAACGGCACGCCGTCACGAAAGAGCGAAAACCCTCCTTGATGCTGGCGAATCTCCACCTTGGCTGGCGGCTGATCGATAAGAGGTGCCGAGTGCTCCGTATCCATGATTATGCGACAGAGCCTCCCAACTCGCGATTTCTCCGTTCCTTCAGATCGATCTCCATGGTCTCGAGCTCGCGATTGACCAATGGGTAGAAGAATATGGCTACGATCGAAAGCAGGGCCAATCCTGCGGGGAAAAACGTAAACAGAATTCGGATACCCATCAGCGACTCGGGCGTCTGCTCGGCGTTTGCCACAAACCCGACAGACTCCAGAAACCAGCCCGCCATGGCCCCACCAATGGTGAGCCCCAACTTTTGGGCGAAAAGCGCTGCGGAAAAGACCAGACCCGTGGAGCGACGGCCTTGCTTCCACTCTCCATAGTCAGCCACATCGGCGTACATGGACCACACCAGCGGAACCGTTGGCCCCACCACGATCGAAGCGAACAGGCTGAGAAACACCATGGTCCAAAACGCGTCAGGCGGCACGAAGAAAAAGAGGCCGATGGAAAGCGCGTTGAGAGCGGAGAACCAGATCATGATAGACCGCTTCTCCATGCGTGCAGCCAAGGGCTTGGAAAACCACACTCCGATGATGAGTCCCAGCATGCCCGCGGTCATGACAATGGTCGTCTGGTCGAAAAACAGCCACATGGGCGAGCCATCGTCCTTCACGTAGTACTTGAAGTAGTAGACCACCGCCCCGTTTCGCGCCGCCACGTTGGCCAGATTGAAAACCGCGACGAAAAACAGAATCAGCCAAGGGCGATTCTTCACCAAGGCCAACAGGTCCTCCTTCAAGTTGCTCTTCTGCTGCGCCGACGGCTGGATGCGCTCCTTGGTGCCGAAAAAGGTGATTAAGAAAAGCCCGATCGAGGCCACCGCGAAGATGGCCATGGTCAGTTGAAAACCGAGCGCCTCGTCGTCAGCCCCGAGCGCCTTCACCAGCGGACGCACCAGCATCGAAATCAGCAAGCCGCCCGCGAAGGCGCAGAAGAAGCGATAGCTGGCGATCAAGGTACGCTCGCTCGATGAGCTGGACATCACTCCCATCAAAGCGGAATACGGAATATTGATCGCAGTGTACGCCATCATCATGGCAAGATAGGTGACATAGGCGTAAATGATCTTCCCGTTCGCGCTGAGGTCGGGCGTCGCAAACATCAAGTATCCAACGATTCCATACGGAACGCACATCCAGAGCAGATAGGGCCTAAACTTTCCCCATCTGCTATTGGTGCGATCCGCCACATATCCCATCAAAGGATCGTTGATCGTGTCCCACGAGCGGGCCACCAGAAAGAGCGTGCCTGCCGCCGCCGGACCTATGCCGAACACGTCGGTATAGTAGTAGAGCAGGAAAATGTTGAACGTTTGGAAGAAGAAATTCGAAGCCGTGTCTCCGAGACCGTAGCTGAGCTTCTCGCCAACGCCAATTCGTTGAGTTGCTTGGGACATTCGTTTCTAGCGTAGTCGTTTTCTAACGACAGGAGGAAGAGGTCGATCCCCACACAGGAAGGAAACCGATAAAGAGATACTTAAAAGAGGCAGCGTAGAAAACGGATTGAGAAAAGCGGCGCCGGAGCAGGTTTGCCCCGACACCGCCAAATTCCCCATTCTCCACTACCCGAGGAGATCCTTTAGAGATCCACGCCGAACTGGAGGCGGTAAGTCGTCGGCTTGGCGTAAATATAGCCGTATGCCGACTGATCGTTCATCACGTTGTAGACATTCAACTGCACGTGGGCATTTCTGTCCTCGCCGATGGTGAACTCGTACTTGGCCATGGCGTCGATATTGATGCGAGTGTCCGTTTCCAAGACCACACGCTGACCGTTGGTGTCGGTCACGAGCTGACCGGATCCGTCGGTGATGCCCGAGAAGTACTCGCGCTCGCTCTCGTACTGAAAGCCAAGGCCGAAGGAGAGGCCAGCGAACTGGCCGTCGCGAATCTGGTAGTTACCCCAGCCGCTGAGAGCATGACGCGGCGTATCATCCTGCTTTTCGCCAGCGCCGTATCCACGGCCCTGCCAGGTGGAGGTGTCGTTCGGATCGAGGAACTGATCCTCGAGCGAGTATCCAGAAAGTCCCCACGCGCCATCCGGGAAGTACCAGACGGCCCACTTGTCGACGCCGCCCGCGCCCCACTCGTATTCAGGGAAGGCGCCAGCATTGACCACCGAACGCTTGGTCTGAGCGTAGTTGAGCACGAACTGCATGTTATCGGTAGGTGCATAGTTGAACTGAGCTTCCCAACCGGATGACTCCTGGTCGCCGCTGAGGTAGGCGTCGTACCCGCCCGCTTCCGCCGCAGCGAAGTCCAGCGTAGCGTTGTTGGTATTGTCGTCCTGAGTGTAGAGCCAGCCAGGCCAGCCAGGATTTGTGGTTTTGGAAGCGTCGAAGACGCGGTCCATATAAGCGCGGCCTTCCGCCTCGGTGGCGTTGAGGTACCACGTTCCATCGATCTGATAAGCTGCGCCACTATCCACGGCCGCGTCCCATTCCGGTTTGGCGACGGTGAAGGAGCCGTTTCTCCAATCCGCTTCCACGGTGGGATTGAAGTCGCCTACATTGTAGATGATGTCGGCGTCCGGATCGAAGCGTCCCTTCGCGGGAGCTGGAGCCCACCAGTAGAAGATAGGCGTACCCGTTTGCTTGATACGGTAGGCGCTGATCGTACCGCTCAGTTTGCCTTCGATCAGGTCGAACTTGATACCTGCTTCCTCGCTTTCGGCGGTGACCGCGTCCATTGGATTGCCGTAGACGTCGCGATTGCCGTCGAAGTTTGGCATGATGCCCTCCGCCTTTAGGGCGTAAACGGAGATCCGATCGTTGAGAGCGAAGGTCAGACCGACTTGCGAAGTGTCCTTTTCCTTGGCTCCCGCATCGTTGTTGGTGACGGTGTCCTCGCGGAAATCGGTCAGCATGCCGCGGAAGTCGTTTCGGTCGCGGCGCATACCAGCCACTGCGGTCAGACGCTCGTCCAGCCAGCTGCCCTGGTACACGAGGTAGGTTCCCTGGTTCCAGGATTGGTCATGCACGTCGCTGACGTCTTCCATGCCAGGAGCAGCCGTACCATCGCCATTCACGCCGAAGCGCATGTAGGAGGAGTCGGTCGGATCCCAGTAGAAGTATTGGTTTTGGATGGTGCCGCGTGTGAAGACGTCCTTGATCGACTTCTCTTCCGAGCGTCCGAGCAAGAAGCTGTTCTGCAAGCTCCAGAGCTCGCTGTTTTCGAACAGGTCGAAGTTGTAGTTCAACTCGGCGCGGATCTGACTGCGATCGATAATCTCGTTCTTGTCCATCCAGGAACCCTGGAAAATCGCGTCCGTGACTTCGCCATAAACGAACTCGGCATCGCCGTTCTCCACACTAGCTGGGATAACCGTGATGGTGCTGCGCAGGTTTTCAGGACCGACGTTGTTGGTGATGCCACCCGACACGTCGCGAGAATCGAACTCGACCTTGGATGTGTTGTATCCAAGAAGCAAATTCAGGTTGTCGCTAAAGCTATGCGTAGCTTGCAGACGGATGTTATGCGACTCGGTATCGAGAAACGTATCGGGTCCGCTCCAGCGCATGGTGCGAATCTCCTTGTCCGGGAACTGGAGGAAACCGGCTCGTTCCAAGCGGTCCTGCTGGTTGGCCACGTTCTCGCTTGAGAGGTCGCCACGAGCGCGAACGCTTTGGAATCCCACCGCGTTCTTGTGCTCCAATCCGTACTCCATGTCGATGGTGACCTCCGTCTTCTCAGTGGGACGGAACGTGAAGATCGGCGAAATGAACTGTCGCTCGTCCTCGGCGAGCTCGGTGTAGCTGCCATTCTGCTCGTGCACCGCGGTGACGTAGTAGCCCAGCTTCATGGCGTTATCCAAGGTGTCGCCCGCTTCGAAAACCGCGCGGTAGTGCTTTTGGTTCCCGGCGCTCAGCGTCAGACGCTGCATCGGATCCTCGGTCGGAGTCTTCGGCAGGTAGTTCACTATGCCGCCGAAGTTGCCGATTCCGTACAAGAGGGCCGCGGGTCCGCGAATGACCTCTACACGTCCAATGTTTGCGGCGTCGGTGGCGAACTGGCGACGGTAGCCGTCACGCAAGGTCGCGTCGGTGATGAAGCCGCGCACCTTGTAAGAGGTTTGAGTCTTGTTGCTGGTGGCGCCTTCGGGATTGTGCACGCCGCCGATGGTGCCAAAACTGTTTCCTTTGCCCGCGTCGTTCTGCGAGGTCATCACCATGCCGGCGCTGTAGGCCAACGACTGGCGGAGATCGGTCGACCCCGTGTCCTTGATGAATTCTTCGGTGACGACTTCGATGGGCATCGGGATGTCCTTGATGGCCGCATTGAGTCGCGTGCCTGAAATCGTGTTGGTGGCTCGATATCCTTGGTCTTGAGAAGCGTCCACGGTGAAGGGAGTGAGCTCGTAGACATCGTCTTCTGACTCCTCCGAATCAAGCGTGCTGACGGATTGACCCGAAAGGGTCGCGGCGAAAAGTACGCCGGCGCCGAGACAAGCGTAGGATGCCTGCTTACGACGCGATAAGTTAGTGCGTATCATATCCATTCCTGGTTCGTGAGTTGCGGGGTTCTGGGGTGAGTGGGCCGACCGCTCGGCCGTGATTGGGGTGTTGGGGCGAAGCCAAACGAGAGACATCGCTAGGCCAGAGATGTTTGCCTCGTCGGGCTGATTTAGATGCAATTTGATACAACACCACCCGCAGGTCAAATCTTTTATTTGCACTAGTGTGCACCTTGACAAAGAATTCCTCACGATCTCATGCGCGCTGAGATCGGCGCGCGAATGCGGCGATTCAGCTCTTTCGGCGAACTCCGCCTTCGCGGAAACACGCATAAAGGTACCTAGCCGAAGGCGCTAGCTATGCTTCGGTTCCTAGTGGAATCCATGCAGCGCTTCGCTCTCACATAAGCATTCGAGGCGCGAATGCGCCCGCGTGAAAACTCTGCAACAAGCTGGTTAAGTCTGCGTGAAGACAAGCCTGCCCCCATTGACCGGTGGTAAATAAAGCGTAAGCCTAATCAGCGTCGGGCAAAGCGATCCAACGTATTCGCGTTCCCGATACACATCAAACTGAACTAGCACACGAAACATGAAAACTACCATAAAACGCCAAGCGTTGGCTGCGTTGACCCTAGCGGCGCCAGCGCTCGTCTGCGCCCAGTCCATAGAGAATCCGGAGCCGGACTACTATGAGCTCGACGCGGTCACCATCACTCCACTGGAGCAGTTCTCCAACCGAGCGATCTACGGCGAAACGCCCATCGCCTTCTCTGAAGTATCCAAGGCGGATCTCGACACCTACCTCGCGTCGCAGGACATCCCCATGGTGCTCAACTACACGCCTTCGGTCTACGCGACCACTCAAGGTGGCGGAGCGGGAGACGCTCGCATCAACATCCGCGGCTTCGACCAACGCAACGTTGCGGTCATGATCAATGGCGTTCCCGTGAACGACATGGAAAACGGCTGGGTGTATTGGTCGAACTGGGACGGCGTTGGCGACATCGCCTCCTCCGTTCAGGTCCAGCGCGGCATCTCCAATCTTGATCTGGCAGTGCCCTCCATCGGCGGCACCCTCAACATCATGACCGATCCCGCGGCCAAGCAGCGCGGCGGCATGGTCAAGCAGGAGTTCGGTTCGGACGGCTTTTCCAAAACCACCGTCATCGGCCACACCGGTCTCATCAACGACACCTTCGCGGCGTCCGCAGCAGTCGCTCGCAAGATGAGCGGCGGCTACGTCGATGGCGTCTGGGCAGACGCTTGGTCTTGGTACGTCGGAGCATCCTATAAGCTAAACGAAAACAACACCATCGAGTTCTACGGCTTCGGCGCCCCGCAGCGTCACGGCCAGAATCTCTACCAGCGCAACATCGGCACCTATAGCGAATCCTTCGCTCTCGGACTCGACTCCTACGACCCAGCCGCTCTCGATCGCTACTACGAGCGCGGCTACGCCTACAACGAAACCTGGAACTACGTCGACCCTGACTACGACGGACTTCAAGCTGACCACCACGGCATCGGACCCCGTCGTTTTCCGGACTACATCAATGAGCGCGAGAACTTCTACGATAAGCCTCAAGTCAGCCTAAACTGGTACTTCCGTCCGGAAAACAGCAAGTGGTCTTGGGACAACGTATTCTACTACTCCGGCGGCGAAGGCGGCGGCACCGGCACCTACGGCAGCGTGGCGCGTGTGATCGACTCCGGCACCTACTTCCATCGCAATCGCGACTGGAACGCCCAAATCGCCCAGAACAGAGCCAATCTGAACAGCGAAGGCCTGGCGGAGTCTACCGGCATCCTGCGCAACTCGCGCAACAACCAATGGACCATCGGAGCCATTTCCAAGGTGACCTTCGAAGCTTCCGAAAACTGGAGCACCTCCTTCGGGATCGACTGGCGCACCGCTGAGATCCAACACTTCCGCGAAGTGCGCGACTTGCTCGGGGGCGACTACTATCTCGAAAACGGCGTGCAAAAAGGACTCGGCGGCACCATCGACTACAACAACACCAACACCGTCGATTGGCTCGGAGGCTACTTCCAGGCTGCCTACGAGAAGGACGCGTTCTCCGGATTCGGCATGATCGGGCTCTCCCAGATCTCCTACAGCTTCGAGGACTTCTTCCGTCCGCTCGGAAACGGTCAGAACTACGTCATCGATTCGGACGACTTCGACGGCATGCAAATCAAGCTAGGCGGTCGCTACGACATCAATGAAACGGTCAGCATGTACGCGAACTTCGGATACGTCGAAAAGGTGCCGATCTTCGACAACGTGATCGACGACTTCACAGGCCGCGCCTACCTCAACCCGCCGGACGAAGTCTTCACCAACTATGAAGTTGGCTTCAACTACATCGACTCCGACGGAAAGCTCACCCTTGGAGCAAACATCTACCGTACCAACTGGGACGACCGCGCCTTCTCCAAAAGCCTCCGAATCGAGGAGGACACGGACAACGATGGCGTCAACGACACAGTCGTCTTCGACGAATACGTTAACATCAGCGGCGTCAATCAGCGTCACCAAGGCTTCGAACTGGAAGGCAGCTATCGCTTCAACAAGGAGTTCCGCCTGGACAGCACCTTGGCTCTCAACGATTGGGAATACACCAACAACGTGACGGCCCGAATCCCTGGCTTGGACACGGACCTGATTCCCAGCGAGTTCGACCTCTACATCGAAGGGCTCAAGGTAGGCGACGCCCCGCAGACGCAGTTCACCACTAGCCTGATCTACATGCCGACGTCGGAAATGAACTTCAGCGCTCGCATGCGTCACAACCGCGACAACTACGCCGCGTTCGACCCGCTGAGCCGTACAGACAAAACGGATACAACTCAGAGCTGGAAGGCTCCCGACTATACGGTCTACGACTTGCACATGAACTGGACCCTGCCGACTCAAACGGACGTGAAGTACGAAGTCTTCGCTAGCGTGCTCAACGTATTCGACGAAAAATACGTTCAAGACGCCACCGACAACGATCGCTTCAACAGCTTCGACGGCGACCACGACGCCGATGACGCCGCAGTGCACTTCGGCGCGCCACGCCGCATCAACGCCGGCCTAAAGATCGAGTTCTAAGCGAGCAATCGAAAAGGCGCCCGCCAACTTGCAAAGACAAGACGCTACGCTGATTTCGGCGTAGCGTCTTTTTTTGCAAACGGTCTTCGGACGACCGGCTAGGTGAGCACCGCGAAGGGAATCATCTCCGGCTCTACCAGCCATTCGAAGTCGTCGTACGACAATCGGATCAGCTCAGTGTGCGTGCCAGCCGAGAAGGCGATGGTCTCATCCTCCGCCAGCTCCGGAGCTACGAAGACTTTCATACCAAACAAGTTTCCGAACGGCGGGATCGCTCCCAAATCGCAGCCAGGAAACATGTCGATGAACTCGTCCTCCGTAGCCAAGCAGGCTTCGCGGGCGTTGACGATTTCGGCCATGTAATCCAGGTCGATATGTTCGGAAGCAGGCAAGACCGCCATGGCGAACTCGCCGTCCAGCTTCACCACCACCGTCTTCGCTAAGTCCCATCCAGACACGTGCGCCTTTGCGGCGACCTCCTGGGCGGTGTAAGCCGGCGAGTGGGTGATCTTCTCGTACTTGATGCGGTGCATGTCCAAGTACTCTGTTATTCGAGCGATAGGCATAACGCTCTCCTCCTATTTGTTTGTTCCGCTACCGAAGGATCCCAATCAGGACCTCCGAAAACGCGCGTCGCAATGCGATCGCGAGGCAACGATGTAAACCGACAAACGTCGGCGCCACGGCCCTGGGCCATGTCGTCGGCGGCAATGGAGGAATTGTAGCAGCTTATGTCAGGTTGTCCAGATCCGCGCTGCGGCTAATGCCATAAATAGGCCCTCTAACCCTCGCCTTGCGGCGAAAACCCGACCCTAGTCATCGGCCACTCGAAATCGCCAAAAAACGCTATCGGCCCCATCCCCTAGTGGAATCTCCACCCGACGCTTGAGAAACGCCTCTTCGCTCTCGAGATCGCTGACTTTCGGAGCTCCCCCCGCCCCCTCCTCCACAGGTTGCCATTGCCGCAGGTCTTCGGACCGCTCCCACTGCAGCGTCAGACCCTGGTCCCCCGAGATCCAATCGAATTCCCTCACCAGGGCGTCTCCGTCGACCGACGACTCGATTCGCTCGTCTATGATTGCCCGATCGTAGCGGCTCGGATTCGTTCCCAACGCATATTCCAGGACGAGCGGCGTCCCATCGCCGTCCTCATCGGAAAACGGATCCGTGGCAGCCACGTCATACCCGAGCTCAAGAAGCCATTCCCCAAACCCTTGGCTGAGCGTCGGCAGCAGCCCTTCGCGAGCCAGGCTTCGATTTGCGTTGTCGGCCCCGAAGCGATGCCATGAGGACAGGCCGGGGTCGCCAGTCCATTCGATGGCATACACCGATCCATCATAGCAACCAAACAGCAGGCGGCCATCCCCATCGAGGACCGGTGAAGCGTCGACGTAGTCAGAAACCAAATACTCGAGCACCAGCTCGCCTGCAGGATCCAAGGCAGACACCGAGCTGACGCCCGACCCCAAATAGCAACCGACAAAAATCCGATCGCTGTCATCGATCGCAGGAGTGGAATAGAACACGTCCCCCACATAGCTTTCCCACAGTTTGACCCCTTCCGTGTCGACGCAGTACACGAAACCGTCATGGCTGGCGAACACCAACGAACCATCGGAAAGCAAGGCGACTCCAGTGTCGATCGCTTCCTCGGCTTGAAACTTCCACAGAAAATCTCCCTCTGGACTCACCGCGTAGAGCCCACCGTCCCCACCGCCAAAGTAGACCGTACCATCATCACCTATGGTTGGAGAACTCTTGATACGATGATCGACCGGATCCTGCGTTTGATCGATCTCGAACTCCCAAAGAGCTTCGCCTGTATTCGAAAACGCATACAGGCTTCCGTCCATCCCTCCCACGAAAATCCGACCAGCGGAATCGATCGCTGGGGAGCTATCCATTTCCGCACCTACGAAATAGCTCCATCGCAGACCTCCGTCCTTGTCGATCGAATACAGGAATCCGTCCGACGAACCGATGAACACGTTTCCCCAAGCATCGAGAGAGGGAGAGCCCACCACCAGATTCCCCGTCTCGAATCGCCAGAGCTCGACACCGTTCGAAGCGTCCACCGCGTAGAGAGCGTTGTCCCAAGACCCCACGTAGACCGTCGCTTCATCGTGGCTGAGCGTTGGAGTCGAATCTATCCAGTCGGCCGCTTGAAACCGCCAGATCTCGCTGCCAGACGGAGACAGTGCGTAGAGCCCGTTGTCACGGCTCGCTATGAAGACCGAGCCCGAGCTCGAAACCGCTGGCGAAGCGAAGATGCTGCCGTTCGTCTGAAACTCCCAAAGCAGATCGCCATCTGCCGCGACACTCGGAAGCGCCCCAGCCAGGCATGATCCAAGCATGACGCTCAGCCCTCTCAATGATCGTGAAAACGCGGTTGTCATATCGCCATCCCTAAAGCTCGTCCTCCACCGGGAAACGGAGTTCGAAACAGGAGCCCTCCGCAGAGCTTCGCTTCAGCTCCAACGAACCTCCCAAATGCAAGGCCAACTGTCTGCAGATCGAAAGCCCGATGCCCGCTCCACCGCTTTTCGAACTCGGCACAGGCGAGAAAAGCCTGTCTCTCATCTCTTCCGGAATCCCTGGGCCTGTATCCAAAACGCATACACGGAAGTGTCCCTCCTGCCGATCGATTCGCGCCTCGATCCGATCGCCCGGCCTCGCTGCCTCCAGCGAGTTCTGGACAAGATTGCTCGCGATGAGCAAAACGATGTTTCCTCGATAGCTGCTGATCGTATCCGCGGCACCGGATTGGCAGACAAAGCTCAGCGAACGAGCGACCGCCGCTTCGCCCATGCGTCGCTCCAGCTCCCCAGCGATCTCATCTAGACTGATCTCGTATCCAGTCTCTGAATTCACATCCTGCAAAAGAGCTACCACCTCCTGAACCATGCGTTGCATCCGTCGCGCGGCCTCTTGCGCCCCACGCCACTCCTCGTCGCCAAGATCTCCCGAAGCGCTCGGCCCCGCCTGCATCACCTGCTGAAGACCCGCTAGCGGATTCTTCAGACCATGCATCAAATGAGCGGCGACCGGTCCTAGAGCCGAGGTGCGGGCCAGCGAGGCAAGCTCCGCATTCGCTTTTTCCAGACGACGGGACTGCGCCATGATGCTCCGATTCGCTTTGGAAAGACGCCACCAAGCAGCGCCAAACAGCCCCGCGATGAGCAGACCTCCGATCCCCACCGCAACGCCTGCCTGCCTCCGCAATCGTCGATCGAGCAAAGCGAACGACGCCTCGATCTCCGCTCCGTCCAAAAGATAGCGAACAACCCCGAGCGATTGCCCCATTCGGCTGGATGCCAAAGGAAGGTAAAGCTCGAGAACGGCAAAGCGATCGAAGGCATCGGTCCCGCCGCGCACGAACTGGCCAAACGGCGTCTGTTCATGGTACTCGGACAGCGCCTCTCCAGCGAGCACGGTTTGCCAACGCGATGCTTCCAGCCCACGAGCCTCGACCTCGTCGGATGAGGTTCTTGCCAATTCCCCGTCCGGGGAATAAAGCTGCACCGCGAAAACGCCTTTAGCGGTCGCGGTCTCGATCAAGATCTCCCACAACTCGGTATCGCTGAGACCTTCGAACTCAAAGATGAAACCACGCTCGAACTCCGCTTGATCGATCTGATTCTGTATCAGCAGCGCCAATACCTGCGCATCGCGAGACTTTATCTGATCTCGAATATCCCGCCTCAGACTCCAGGTAACGCCTGCCACGACAAAAGCGAACACCAGCAGCAAGGCGAGGAGCGATCCGGTTCCGACCGCCCACGCCCCTTTTCCTTTCGAGTCAAAACGCCTTTGCATCAGCTACTTTTTCCATTCGTCACTTTGTTCCTGCTAGAGCCCTTGAAAGAGGCTGACTCCTAGCATCACGCTTTCTCCCCGATATGACAACCCATTCGCATTGGAGTCCTTATCGTCGCCAGACCCTCTAAGGAAGAGGCGAGCTTTCGGAGACAGGCGCCGCGACAAGTCGAAACTCCAGCGAAACGAATCGTCCTTTCGCGTATCGTCCTGACCGAGAACCGCCGGGCGACGATCATAGTCCACCTCGCCCAATCGAGCCTCTACCGACAGCTCCCAGGCTCCGAAGTGGAAAACCGCCTTCTGCCGCAGCGACCATTCGCCCCGACCGTAAAACGACCCTTCGGTTTCGCTCTCATCACGAAACAAGAGCTGAGTCTTGCCACCCCGCCAGAATCCCTGCTCACGGCTATGCTCCCACTGCAGGCCCCACTCTCTTAGATCCAGGTCCAACGCTCGATCAAGCCTCTCCCCTCGAGCCGATCGCGACAAGCGCTGCTCGTAGTTTTCCCGTTCCATGGACGCTGCGATCTTGAAGGTTCCAAAACGTCCTGCGTCGAGTTTGTAGAACGCTTCCGAGCCCAAGGTATCGTACGCTTCGCCCGGAATGTCGTAGTCCGCTCGCGAATACCGGGTTTGAATTCCCGCGAGTCCATTCGACATCAGGCTCCGTTCCAAGCTGACGACGAGCCCGGGTTCGCGAAAGCGGATACGAGCCGCGTCGATCTCAAACTCCTGAGCTGAGCGGTCGTATGCTTGCACCGTATGCACCGCCTCCATGCCGGTGGACAGTTTCCACCGATCGCCCAAGCGACGACCTACCGAAGCTTGTGCCAGAAACAGGTTTTCCGTATCAAGTCCATCGATACCGTCAAACCAGCGAATCTCCCCATAGACCATGATGGTGGTCTCCAATCGGTGGCCCAAAGCCGGCTTGAACGCCAGGTAGTCGAACTCCGTCTCCAGAAAAGCCGCGTCCACGCCGCCCGTCTCCTCAAGCAGCACATTGTTTTTCCAACCAAATCCAGCCGCGAGCGACGCTTCCTGCGTCCAGTCAACCATCGACTGAATCATTTCCTCGAGTTCAGCCAGCTCGGCGAGCTCCTCCTCGACCCCAAGCTCCGCCTCGTCTTCAGCAAATATCAAATCGCTGAGCCAGTCGAGATCGTCAACTGGCTCCGGATCCTCCTGAGCGAAGCTGGATACTGAAGCCAGAGCGAGGCTTAAAAGCGTTTTCCGGAAGGATGGCATTCCGACGTGTCCCCGGGGGACTTCTATTTGATGGCGCGAGGGGTTGACATTTTCGAAACGGTCAGGGCGCGGGCGGGAATTCACCCACCCGCGCCATTCATTCGCAATGACTAGAAATCAAGCCACAGGTCCTCAACCTTCAGGACGACGGTCGCCATCCTGGTCATCCCGAAGATCCTGGATCGCCTGACGGCGGCGTTCCTTGATATCATCATGAACATCCTTCAACTCGTCGATAAGCGCTCGACGATACTCCTCGCGTTCCTCACGGGTCATTCCCTTCATTTCCTCGCGAGCCTCCTGCTTGCGGGCCCGTACCTGCTGGCGCAAGGCGTGAATATCGTTTCTGAGCTCGCGCATCGCATCGGACATGGGGCCTCTCTCCAGCTCGACGCGATCCCGCCGATTGTCTCGAATCAGCTCCCGTAGCGAGCTCGCCAGCTCCTTGCGTTGAGCGATCAATTCGGCGTTTTCCTCTTCGAATTGCTCCTTGGCCGACGCGATCTCCTCCCGCGTGGCGTCCTCTCCCAGTTCATCCCGTATGGCCCGCCACTGCTCCGCAAGAGACTGCTTCAGCTCGCGGTACTCCTCCAGAAGAGCCTGCCCCTCCTCGCCAAGGTTTTCCCCGTCGAAACGCTCGCGAAAGTCCGCCCGAAGCTCAGTCACGACCGAGTACCTCAGCTCCTTCGCCGTCTCGATCTCGTCGGCGTAATCCGACATGAAGGCGTCTCGAGCCGCCTTCCATGCCTGGTTGCCCGCTCCAATGTCCGGACGATAGTCGGCTTCCCAGGCATCGGAAATCGCCTGCAAGGTGTCGCGCAGCGCCACCACGTCCTGCTGCAGCCCTTCCGGCAGCGTGTCCAGATTTGCCAAGGCTCGCGCCAGCAGCTGATCATTGGGGCGCATGATGGGGTTGAGGGGGCGGTCACGGTTCAAGGCGTATCCAGTTTCCGGATCTGATCCGTCACCGGATTGAGCAAGGACCGAGCTCGTCAGGATGCCCGCAGACAACGCCATCAGGCCCGCGAGGGATTTTATTCTTATTTTCATGATACTTCTCCAATTGTTCGGTTTTTCAGCTGGCGACTGAATCCCAACTTGCAGGGCGTGCGCCACGTTCCGCCAATCAATCCCAAGTCCCTTTCCTTCAGTTTTTTATATTCTTTCCAAAGAATTGTACCGACCGGTTCTAGGGCTGAATCCGGGCATTATTTCCCATTTTTCGACACGAATTTGGCAGACATCCGGGGACTATTTCCCGCCGAGGCCGGAGCCTCGCGGGCGATTGGGAAGCACTACCCACTCCCCCCTTGAGCAACCCTACAGACCAAGTGCCGACAAGCGGCAACGGCCCGTAGACCCAGCGGCCTATCAGTTTCCCTGTATCTAATATTTGATTACTTAATACCCGCCTTTCCCGTTGATTCGCCTCAGGCATCCCCTGATATCAGGCTCAGGTCTCATCCAACTCTTCATCCAACTTGAGCTCCCTCGCCTGTCGTAGCGCTGGGCCGCCTCATTCCAGAATCCAACTCCAACTCTAGCCTAAATGAGCGTTACTCTAGCCATTCTTAGACGCTTTCCGAGCGTCGCTTTCCTAGCCGTCCTATCAGTCGGTCTGGCAACGCCTCCGGTCTTGGCGCAGCAATCTGGCGTGCTGCGCGAGGTATGGACCAATCTCAGCGGTTCGGACATCGATCACCTCCTCGAAAGCCCCAACTACCCCTCTTCTCCAACGATCAGGGATGTTCTGCCTGGCTTCTCAGCGCCACCCAACTTTGCGGACAGCTACGGGACGCGCCTTCGGGCCTACCTGACGCCGAGCGTGAGCGGCGACTACCATTTCTGGATCGCTGGCGACGATCGCTGCGCCCTGTATTTCGGAGAAGAGGGAACAGCTAGCAGCGCTGAACTCGTCGCCTACGTTCCGGGGCACACCGGCGCGAGCGAGTGGGAAAAGTATCAGGAGCAGCGTTCCGGCCCCCTTCCGCTCATCGCCGGCCGGACCTACTACCTCGAAGCGCTTCATAAGGAGGGCAGCGGCGGAGACCGTGTCTCGGTTCACTGGGAACGCATCAACGGCTTCGAACGAAGCCCCATTCCCAGCGCCATGCTTGCTCCCTACGAACAGGCACCCGATTTCGATCCAGAACGAACACTGTATCTGGAAGCTGGAGACGATCGGGAAATCTATCTCCCTCGCGAAAGCGTACAACTCGATGGCAGCCTATTCGCCAAGGGACTCTCATCCGAAGAGGCGTCGATCGCGTGGACGCAGATCGAGGGGAGTTCCGTAGATATCCAAGACGCGAATACGCTGGCTCCTACCATTAGCTCCACTTCGCCCGGCAGCGTGACCTTGCAGCTTTCCGTATCAGCGAACGGAGAAACGCGAACGGACCAGCTAACCGTGACCACACATCAAGCGTTGGCGACGGGAACTGGGACGTTTACCCAGGAAATCTGGCTCGGCATTGGCGGCGGCCAGATTGAAGACCTCGTCGACTCGAATGACTATCCAACCCGACCGCACTTGATTCGCGAGACCGATACGCTCACTGGCCCTCGCCACTGGGGCGATCTCTACGGCGTGCGCACAAGAGGCAGAATCACGCCTCCGAAAACCGGAGACTACACCTTCTACGTCATGGGCGACGACGCGACCGCTCTTTTCATCAGCTCCGACCGCACCGAAGAAAACGTGGAGCTAGTGGCGTTCACTCCAGAACGCACTTCGGAAAACACCTGGACCCAATTCCCCGAACAGGCATCCGCCCCTATTCGCCTCGAAAAAGGCAAGCAATACTACCTGGAGCTTCTTTATGTCGACAAATGGGGTGGCGACTACCACGGAGCGGCCTGGAGCATCGACGGAGGCCCGATCCAGCTCCTTGCTGGCGAGTTCTTCATTTCCGAATCGATCGAACAAACGGATACGCCACCGTTTGAGGACGCAGGCAGCTTTGCTGTGGAAGCGGGCCCGAACCAATCGCTCTACCTTCCGGACAGTGAAACGAAGCTCAATGGGGCGGCCCATCGCATCAGCCAATCTCCTGAGATTGAATCCGTGGAGTGGATACAAGTTTCAGGGCCTAGCGCCATCCTAAGCAGTCCGAATTCCAACGAGACCGCTGTCACGCTCTCCACTCCTGGCGAATACGTATTCGAATTCTCGGGTACCATGGCTGAAGAAACGGCCCGCGATCGCGTCACGGTTTCCTTAAACGCGCCCCTTTCCGAAAATACCGGAAAATTCACCCGTGAAGTATGGCTCGATCTAAAAGGATCCTCAGTTGACGACCTGCTGACTTCGCCACGGTATCCAGATCATCCCGACATCGTAGACCAGCTGACGAGCTTGACCGGCCCCAAGAACTGGGAAGACCGCTTTGGCGTTCGGGCGAGCGGCTACCTGATCCCAACTCGCACGGGTCCTTACACTTTCTACCTGTCGGCTGACGAGTCCGCGACGCTCAAGCTCTCTCCGGACAACTCGCGGGAAAACGCCGTTCAGATCGCCTCTTCATCACGCCGCAACGAAGGCGACTACCGAGACGAAAACCAGATCTCGGACCCCATACAACTCGTGGCCAATCAGCGCTACTACATCGAGGTCCTGCACAAGGAGGAGTGGGGAAACGACCATTTCCAAGTCGAGTGGAGCTTTGGCGAAGAGAACGCTCCGACGCCCGTCGGAGGCGGTCAGATTGAACCCTTCGAGCCAAACCGGGAAACGTTTGATCCAGATCTGGCGGAGTACGCCTACGCGGGCCGAGATCGGCACTACTACTTGCCCACCTCTCAAATCGAGCTGCAAGGAGAGATTCTCGTCGTGGGCGAGAGAGACTACTATCATACCGCAGAATGGACCTACATCGGCGACATTCCCGGCGTGGAACTGATCGATCCGAAGGGCGTTTCGGCCAAGGCGAATCTGCCCGGAGCCGGCTCTTACTCGTTCCGCCTCACCTTGCGGACCGAAAGCGGCATCCACTACGATGACGTATCCATTATCATACTACCTCCACTTAGCGAGGAAACCGGAGGTCTTCTCCGCTCCGTCTGGCTCAACGTGGACGGCTCAAGCGTCAGCGAGATGATGATGGATGGCACGCTACTCGACCCGCCGAGCTTCGAGGACATCCTTCCGAAATCCGAGACGCCCGTCGACTGGACTGACGCGTACGCGACTCGCCTCTTGGGCTACATCCATCCGCCCGCCAGCGGAGACTATCAGTTCTGGATCGCGGCGGACGATATGGCCCAGCTTCGCATCAGCTCTAGCGAGGACCCTGAAGCGAGCGTGCTCGTGGCTGAACTGATGCGATCGGTCGGTCACCGTCAGTGGGATCGCTACGAGGAACAGGCCAGCGCCCCCATTCCACTGGAGGCGGGCAAGAGATACTTCGTCGAAGCCCTGCAAAAGGAGTCTCGCTACAGCGACAACCTTTCCATCGCGTGGAGCGGGCCTGGTCTCAACCAGCGAGAGGTGATCACCGCTGGCTACCTCTCGCCCGCCTACGAGGCCGCGCCCTTTCCCGAGCACATTCTCGTTTTGGCGGGGAATGACCAGACGCTGCGCTGGCCAGAAAATGAGATCGGACTCCTCGCTCGCGTCTACGACCATGTCGAGGGTCCCGAGGCGCTGACCTACTCATGGAGCTCAGATCGCCCTGGCGTCGAGTTCGCGTTTCCTGACGCCGTGTCATCAAGCGCGTCCTTCTCGGGACCAGGGGCGTATACGCTAACGCTTTCCGTCACCGATGGACAGCATACAGCTAGCGACAGCCTGCACGTCACCGTCGAACAGCCGATCTCCGAAACCGCCGGCTCCATCACTCGCGAGGTTTGGCTGGAGACGCCGGGCTACCGAATTGGAGACCTACTGGAGGATCCGCATTTTCCAGACCTTCCCCATATCGTGGATACACTTGAAACATTCGAGATCCCGGTCAATTGGGCTGACGACTACGGAACGCGCGTTCGCGGGTATCTGATTCCTCCGGTCTCCGGAAGCTACGTTTTCTACGCGGCCGCCAATGACAGAGCCCGCGTATCCATCAACACCAGCAGCGAGAGCTTCGCTGGATTGGAGCCGATCATCGATATTCAAGGCCACACCAGTTACCGTCGTTGGGACCAGCGCGAAGATCAGGCGTCAGCTCCGATCCAGTTGGTAGCGGGTCAAGCCTACCCGATCGAGTTGCTTCACAAGGAAGGAAGCAACGAAGACTACGCGTCCCTCGCCTGGAAGCGCCCCGGCTCCTCCGAAATCGAAATCATTTCCGGCGCCTACCTCGCCCCATCCCGACACGCTCCCGCGTTGCAGGAGGGTTTGATCGTGATCGCTCCGGAGGACATCTCTCAGCGCTGGCCGCAAAATATCGTCGACCTGCACGGCATCGCATTCGACACCGAGTTCGGACCCGAGGCCGTGACCACCCGTTGGGAGCAGGAAAGCGGTCCGGGCGAGGTTACCTTCAGCGTTGCCGGAAGCCTGGATACAGATGCCCATTTCTCCGAAGCTGGCGTGTATCAGCTTCGACTCTACGCTACCGACGGAGAGAACGAGGCCTACGACACCTTTAAGGTTACGATAGAAGAACCGCTTTCCTCCAAGGCAGGCGCCGCGACGCGTTCGATCTTCACGAACATCTCAGGCGATCGCGTTATCGACATGGTGAATAGCGAAGCCTTTCCGACCGAACCTGAATCAACCGGCCCCATCAATCAACTGGATACACAGACCGGCGAATCCGATCACTTCGGCACGCTGGTGACCGGCTATCTCCACCCGCCGGCAAGCGGAAGCTACCGTTTTAGCATCACCGGTGATGACTGGGCGGAACTCTGGCTCAGCTCGAGCGACAGCCCTCGAGAGAAAACCCTGATCTGCTTTACTCCACGCTCAACCGATCCCTACGAATGGGACAAGTATCCAGAATACCAGACATCCGCTGAAATCGATTTGGAAGCGGGCAAACGCTACTACCTGGAGATCCGCCACAAGGAGCATAACTGGCGCGACCACTTTTCCGTCGCTTGGCTTCGTCCCGACGAGGAGGAAATGTCTATCATTCAGGGAGCCTACCTCTCTCCGACCGACGAAAGCGACTTGGCGATCATTCCTGAAATCCGCTTAACGGGCGGGCTAGTCACCACTCTAAACGTTGGCGAGGAATACGTCGACGCTGGCTTCAAGGCCATCGACAATTTCGGAAATGACATAAGCGACCGGGTGGTCGTATCCAACTCTGTTGATACAAGCAAAGCAGGCAGCTATTCCGTACGTTTCCAAGTCATCAATCCCGTCACCGGCTTCGCCGAGACAGTAGTGCGTACCGTAAACGTTGTAGTGCCCGAAAGCTTGCCCGCGACGTACCCAGATCCGACAACACGTCCCCCAATGCTGGTGGAATGGGAAGAGCCGGAGAGTCTATCCCCCCAGCAGGCGGCTCGTTTTCTCGAGCAAGCCAGCTTCGGTCCCACCAAGGCCGAGATCGCCCGCGTACAGGATATAGGAATAGAAGCGTGGATTGACGAACAGCTTTCGATCCCGGCCTCCCTGCACGCTGAGTCCATGTTCGCCATCAAGCCAGTTCTCGACGAACTTGGCTACGACGACTACAACAGCGAGCGATTGGCCACTTGGTGGACCCAAGCAATCACCGGCCCTGATCAGCTGCGACAAAGAGTGGCTTTCGCTCTCAGTGAAATCATGGTGGTCTCCGACGGGCACAGTTTCACCCGGGACGGTCGAGCGGTGGCGAACTACTACGATATCCTCGTTCGCAACGCTCTGGGCGACTACGAAACGCTTCTCAAAGAGGTCACGCTCAACCCGATCATGGGCATGTACCTGACCATGCTTAGAAGCGACAAGTCGTCTCCAGATGAAAACTACGCCCGAGAAGTGATGCAGCTCTTCTCCATTGGGCTCGTTATGCTCAACCCCGACGGATCCTCTCTGCGAGACGCCTATGGTCGCGAAATCCCAACCTATGACCAGCGCGTCATTCTCGAGCTTTCGCGAGCATTCACCGGATGGACCTACGCTGGGTCGAAGAATTTTCACTACACTCATCATGGCGAGACCGACCTTTTCTCTCCGATGGTCGCCTACGACGAACACCATGACTCTGGTCGCAAGGAGCTCATGGGGGGATTCATCCTGCCCGAGGGGCTCAGTCCACGGGAAGACCTGATGCGAGCCATCGCACATATCGCCGATCATCCAAACGTCGGGCCATTCATCGCTCGTCGGCTTATTCAGCGACTCGTCACCAGCAATCCCAGCCCCGCCTACATCTATCGCGTGGCAAGCGTTTTCAACGACGACGGAAGCGGAACGCGCGGAAACCTAGGCGCAGTAGTAAAGGCCATCCTGATGGATCCAGAGGCACGCGAACCCGACAACCACGCGAGCGGGCTATTCGGAAAAGCCCGCGAGCCGATCATAAAGCTGACCCAATTGCTGCGAGCATTCGAAGCGCCGAGCTCCGGCAACTCGCCTGTACTCGGTCGCTACCCGATCGACAGCGTATCCACCGCGTTTGGACAATCGCCTCTTCAAGCGCCAAGCGTATTCAACTTCTTCGATCCCGACTACGCTCCGCCCGGAGAAATCATGGACCAGGGCCATTTGGCTCCGGAGTTCGGCATCATCACCGAGCTCACAACAGTCGATACCGCGAACTTCCTTCATCGGGTGATCGATCGAGGAACGCCGACCTGGTGGCGCTACTCAGCAAGTATCCATCCAAACCTGACAACTCTAATAGCCAACGCCCGCGACTCCAACCTCATACTCGACGAAATCGACCTGCTCCTCATGGCAGGATCCATGAGCCCGGAAACGCGATCCATCATAAAAACTGCCATCGACACCATGGAAGATCCGGAAGAGCGCGTCGAAAGCGCCATCAAGCTCATTCTCAGCAGTCCGGAATACTCCATCCAAAA
Organism: Pelagicoccus sp. SDUM812003; assembly: GCF_031127815.1. Taxonomy (NCBI): domain Bacteria; kingdom Pseudomonadati; phylum Verrucomicrobiota; class Opitutia; order Puniceicoccales; family Pelagicoccaceae; genus Pelagicoccus; species Pelagicoccus sp. SDUM812003. The sequence continues at coordinate 82,052 of NZ_JARXHY010000014.1, forward strand.
GTAGATCGCCATGAATCCAAATACGAAAGACATCAACCACATCAATCGCCGCTCCTTCATACGCCTATCGGCCTGCGCAGCGGTAGGTACTTCCAGCCTCTTCTCCACTCTTTTCAACCTGAGACAGCTCAACGCCGCCACTACTGAAACCAACGGCGAAGCAGACGACTACAAAGCCATCGTCTGCATTTTTCTCTACGGCGGAAACGACGCCAACAACCTCCTGGTCCCGACGGATCAAGCCACCTACAGCCTCTACGCCGCGGGACGCGAGCAGCTGGCACTCGCTCGAGAATCGCTGCTGCCACTGAACGCCCTGAACTCCGATGGGCGCAGCTTCGGTATCCATCCTTCCATGACAGGATGTCATGAGCTCTTCAACAATGGGAGCTTGGCCCTCGTGGCGAACGTGGGCACCCTTCTGGCTCCCGCCACCCTGTCGGATTTCCGGAACCGCACCGCAGCCATCCCAGACCACCTTTTCTCCCACAGCGACCAGCAGGTCTTGTGGCAGACTTCCGTAAATGAAAACGCAGCCATCGATCCGACGGGATGGGGAGGTCGGATCGCGGATTTGCTTCATGCCCGGCACAACGATTCCAGCATTTCGATGCTGGTCTCGCTGTCCGGCTCGAATTTCTTCCAAGTGGGCGACACCTTGCTCCCCTTCCGTACCGACAGTCGGGGATCGAGCACCTACGACATTCTCAACGGCTGGGACCAGCATGCGACCACTCGCGCCGAAGGCTTCCGCAGCCTTTTGGAAAAGGACTACGCCCACGTCATGGAGAGGGCCTTCGCGGATATTTCAAACACCGCTATCAAGAACGCCGACACCTTCAACGCCGCCATCGAAAACGCCAGCGATTTCGAAATGATCCCCGACTCCGGTTTGGGCAATCAGCTTCGCATGGTGGCGAAACTGATCCAATCTCGCCAGGCTCTCGGCCAGAAACGCCAAGTCTTCTTCGTCGCCACCGGCGGTTTCGACACGCACGGTCCGCAACTGGGCGCCCACGCCGGTCTGCTGGGCGGGCTGGACTCGGCCATCAAAGGCTTTCACGACGCCCTCGCCTCCATCGAAGCGGAGGACAAGGTCACCTCGTTCACCGCATCGGATTTCGGCCGGACCTTCGACACCAACGGCCGCGGCTCGGATCATGGTTGGGGCAGTCACCACATCGTGATGGGCGGGGCGGTCAAAGGGCAGAACATTTACGGACAGTTCCCAGACATCCAAATGGGCAGCGACCAGGACACCGGACGCGGACGCTGGCTACCCACCACGTCGGTCGATCAATACGGGGCCACCATGGCCCGTTGGTTCGGAGTGCCGGAATCGGAGCTCGCCACGGTTTTTCCGAATATCGGAAACTTCGGCTCCAGCGACCTGGGCTTCATGAATTCCTAGCGAGAGCGTCTACTCATTTCTTCACTGGAGCATCCAAACCACCCCTATGCCTGCTGTTACTTCGAAAAAGCCGTTCCTCGCTGCCGGGCTGACCTTAGCCCTGGCAGCGGGGATCGGATTGGGACTCTATCTAGGCCAATCAGGATCGGAAGGCGGTAGCGAACGCTCCGCCTTCTTTCCCGCCGACAAGAAGGAGATCGAAACGATCCTAAATATCCCAAAACCCAAAGCTCCAAAAAGTGAATACACCGTCGCTCGATCCGATCGAAACGCGAGCGAAACCGCCTCTTCGAGCATAGACGCCCTTGACGGGTTAAACGATCCGCGAACCAGCATTCGAAGCGACATTCGCCTGCTGGACCACCTGATGGCTCAGACCCATACCGTGTTCCACGAGCTACCGATCGGGGACAATCGCGAAATCACGGCCTTTCTGCAAGGCGACAACCCTCGCGGAATCGAGTACCTTTCAGAGAGTGATCCCAGCGTAAACACAGACGGAGAAATCGTCGACCGCTGGGGCACCCCCTTCTTCTTCCATGCTCTCAGTCGCCATCAGATGGAAATTCGTTCAGCGGGGCCGGACAAGCTCCATTGGAGCGAGGACGACATCGTGAGCGAAACCGTGGAAAGCCAGTCACTGGCGCGATTCTAGATCGAGAAACGCCAAAGGGCTTTCCTAAACCATCCTCACCCTTTCTTGCTCTTCCGGTAGCGGATGTAGTCTCGTTGCACCCCTAATCGTCGCGCCGCTTTGGATACATTTCCACCGCACTGCTCGATCGCCAGATCGATGAGGCGATCTATCGCGTTCTCCAGCGAAAAGCCTTGCTCCGGCACGCTCCAACCGCTCGCGAGCCAATCCTCTTCTTCGCGATGCGACGACTCGATAGAGCTCGGCGCCATGGATACAAACTCCAGCGACTCCGGCACGCCCAAAATCAACGCTCGCTCGATCTCGTGCTCCAGCTCCCGCACGTTGCCAGGCCAGTCGTAGTCTCGAATCCAAGCGAGGCAACGCTTGGAAAAGGCAGCTCCGCTGTACCCATATTTTCGTGACAGCTTTTCCAGCAAATGCTCCGCCATGCGTACGGTATCTTCTCCTCGCGATCGAAGCGGGGGAATGGTGAACTGCAAAAGGTTCAGGCGATGATACAGATCTTCGCGAAACTCCCCTTTTTCGACCAGATCCTTCAATGGGCGATTCGACGCGGCGATGAGGCGTACGTTTATCTCCACTTCTTTCGAGCTCCCCACTTTTCGGATACGTCCTTCCTCTATGGCAGTCAGCGCCTTGGCCTGCAGTGAACTCGATAAGCTGGCGATTTCGTCTAGAAAGAGCGTGCCTCCATCCGCCGCTTCGAACAAGCCGATGCGGGTTTGCTTGGCATCGGTGAAGGCCCCCTTCTCGTGCCCGAAGAGCTCCGACTCCGCCAGCTGCTCGGGCAAAGCGGCGCAATTCACCACTACCAGCTCCTTGTCGTGGCGCGAGCCATTGGCATGCAGCCAGCGAGCCACGCTGGTCTTCCCGGTGCCGGTTTCTCCTTCGATCAAGATCGGCGGCAGTTTGTCGCTCAGACGACGGTCCGCCTCGATGACCCTCTCCAACTGGGCGCGAAAGCTCTCCAAGGCATCGCCAAAAAAAAGCCCTTGCTCGTCGCTCGGAATATCCGTTTCCCGCTTGCGATGCGTCTTTAGGCGTTGGTCGCGGCGACTCGTTTCCGCGCGGGCCAAGACCAACGGGATCTCCTGCGGATCGAAGGGTTTGGAAAGGTAGTCGCTGGCCCCGCGTCGCATCGCCTCCACCGCCACATCAACGCCTCCATCGGCCGTCATGATCACTATCGGGATATCGCCCTGCTCGCGGGCCCGCTCGATAAGGTCCAGGCCTAGGCCATCCGGCAGATTCACGTCCGCCAGCACGTAGTCGAGTGGAAGGTTTTCCAACGCGTTGCGCCCCTCTGCCAGCGTGCCCACTCCCGTGCAAGCCGCGCCCCGCTTCTCCAGAAACGCCACCAGACGCTTGCGCAGCAAGGCCTCGTCTTCGACGATTAGAATTTCGCGACCACTCAAAAAGGTGCCCATGCCCCTAGCAAGCCAGCGGGCCCTTAAGAGGCAAGACCAAGATCCCGCGCAAGCTTACTCCGCGCTCGGGTAGGCGAATCGCTCGGCCAAACGCGGCTCGCTTCGCTCCACTTGGTCATCGCCCCACAACCGGTTTCGAACCGTCACCCGGCCCTCAAGCAATGCCAGCTGATGGGGCGCGTTGGCTCTCATCGTTGCCTCTACAGCCGCTTTGTCGGAGTACGTTTTCAGCGTCTCGGTCTGTCCGTCCGCATCGACTTCGACCACATAGCGAACGCGCTTTCCTTCCCCTGGTCCGATTGGACTATCCGCGAAGTCGCGGCGATTCGGGAACCGAGTTATGGGAACGGAACACAGGTGAGAGCTCCCCTGACTGGAGAAACGTTTGCCGGCAAAGCTGTGATCGTACCAGAAATCGACCGAGCCAACTCGCAGATTTTCCTTGGCGGAAAACCACACGCGCACCACGCCCTCCGGCAGGGGAATCGAAACCTCGAGACTGCCGGAGACGGATCCTGCCTCCAAGCGCAGTTCGATGACTCTATTTTCCCGTTCGAGCATAGCTGCCGATACCGACGCGGGCTGTAGAGCCACGCCGTAAGTTCCAAAAATCAATCGGTTCAAACGAGACCCGAACGGCTCCACCCTCGCCCCCACTTCGAAGCACTGGCTCAAGGTCTCTTCCGACAGCAAGCGAATCAAGGTAGCATCGGAAACCATCACGGTGGCGGAATACGTGAAATCGTTCTCTTCCGCCTCCGCGGCCCGATTTCGGGATTCGAAGTCGGCCTGCATCTCATCCGCCCGCACCCGCTTGAGCTCCTCATCATCGAAATAGCTCATCTTGAGCTCCACTTCCCACGCTTCCTGCGGGCTTCTGTCATAGTCTGCGGATACAAGAGGTTCGGCTTGCAGAAACGCCACGGGATCCTCCTGCAGGCCCGGACCAAGCAACGAAAGGATCAGGAAGGACGCAAAAACAGCAATCAAAAGGGCGAGGGGCAACTTTCTCATGAGGAGGATCGACGACGGATTCAAGAGTGGGATCGTCGAAGCCTTTCGTTCGATCCGGTGGTTATCAACGCAAAAGCGACGTCTCCGCTTCCCCTAAAATCCGAGCGGCCCCGCAGGCGAGGCGCCTCGCCCTAGGCTTGAAGCGTCACGCTTGTCCACTCGCCCAGCTCGTGAAGCTCGATCGATTTCCAATCGCGCAGCGGAGCGAAGGCGTTTTTCACGGATTCCGCCTCCTTGCCCAGGATCCCGCTCAGGATCAAGGTCCCCCCCTCCGCAACGGTCGGGGCGATTCGCTCGCGAAACTCGATCAGCACCACCGCGAGAATGTTCGCGATCACCACACCGTAAGGCTGCTGTGGGAAGCCGCTTTCCAGATCGTCTACCGTAAAAGGGATCTCCGGCGTCTCGTTGAGCTCCCCGTTTTCGATCGCGATGCGCACCGCATCCGGATCATTGTCGAAACCAGTCACCGAAGCAAAGCCAAGCTTGCGGGCAGAGATGGCGAGAATGCCTGAACCGCAGCCGGCATCGACAACCGTGGCGGCGCTGACCGCGGAGCTGCCAAGGCGCTCGCGCGCTTCGATCAAGCGTTCCACGCACAGCCGCGTCGTCTCGTGGTTGCCCGTTCCGAAGGCCATGCCCGGATCGAGCCAGACCGCTTCATGTCCGACCGGTAGCGTGTATTCGTCTTTCAACCACACTGGCACCCAATGAATGGGCCCAATCGACCACGGCTTGAAATGCTCCTTGTAGCTATCCTTCCAGTCGGAGTCCTTCAGCTCCCTAAGTATCGGCTTCGCCTTCACTTCGGAGATGGCGGAGAGCTCCTCCCAGGCCTCGTTCGCTTCGGCTTGCGATTCGAAGATGCCTTGAGCGCGATAACCCTTGCTCTCGAAGTCCTCGAAAAGATTCCAACGCGTGGCGTCTTCGATCTCGAAAACGGCCTCCTCCAGGATGGCGAATTCCTCCGCGGTGACGTGTATAGTGATTTCGATCATACCAGCGAGCGACTGTCGTCTAGACGTTTCGTATTGTATCTATTTTTCAACTACTGAGCCAACGGCCCCTTCTTGAATACGGACGCTCCGATCAAGCCGCCCAGCGATCCCAAGGCAAGCGAGCCCAGGCCCACGATGACGAAGCACACTCCCAGCATCGAGGGGATGTTGTCCACCACCATAAGCTTTTCGAGGACTTCCACCGCTTCTGGCTGGCCCGATTCGTAGGCGTCCTGGACCGCCTCCTCTCGGATAGGAGCGATATCCTCCTCCGTCAATTGCATGGCCTGATAGGAAAAAAGCCCAAATGCCGGCAGCATGCCCAGAAAAGCCGCCATGGCCCCGATCTTCACTCCCTGGAATCCGGCGATGGTGATCTTGTGCCGCTTGGCGAAATGCCCCACCGCAGCCAAGCCTCCGAGCAAATAGTGCCCCAAGAGCAAAACGTAGCTGAACGGCACGAGCCCCAGCAACAGAGTCACCAAGGCGCCAATCAGAATCGACTTCTTCTTTGAACAGGTATCGAGATCGACGATCTCCACTTCGTTTTCGTTGTCCGTCAAATCGCTCATTTCTTTGGTAAACTGACTAGCTTTGTCCTGCTTCGAAGCATGGCGAGTAAATTTGACCGGTACTCCCAGGTGGACCGGTTCATCCCTCGAAGAGCGTCGAGACCTCGAGCGGCGTTTCATCGACCCGTCGGTGGATCGCGCCTGGCGGCAGCTGACCGCGAAACCACGTGCGCTGCTTCTTGGCGAGCCGGCGGGTGTTCACGATGAGCTTTTCCACCATCTCCTGGCGATCGTATTCGCCTTTTAGATACCCAATCGTTTCGCGATAGCCGATGGAGCGGCTGGCGCTGGGATTGCGCTCGATGCCCCGCTGCAGCAGGAGCTCGACCTCCTTCAGCAGTCCCGCCTGGAGCATTAGGTGGACGCGCTGCTCGATTCGGCGATTCAAGCTCTCAGTATCGCGCTCGAGTATCACCACCCTCTTTTCCGCATCAATCAGGGGGTTGCGAAGGGACCGAAACGACTGCTTCAGCTGCAGCAGCGTCCGACCTGACTGCAAACAGCGTTCCAGAGCCTTGCTGACGCGACGCGGATTTCGTTCGTCCAATCCATCGAGTCCCTCGGGATTCCGCCGGCGCAGCTCCTCCACCGCCCGCTCCAGCCCCGACTCCATCACGTCCGCCACCTGGCGCGAAATCGCCTCGGTGACTTCCACCTCGTCGACCACTGGAGCGAGAAAGGCCTTCAGGTAGAAGCCGCTGCCCCCCGTGATCAGGGCCTTGCGCCCACGCGACTGGATTTCCCGGATGGACTCGATAGCCAGCTCCACGAATCGCCCCACATCCATGGGTTCGCTCGGCTCGAGAATGTCGATCAGGTGGTGAGGCACCCGGGCTCGTTCCTCGGCAGTCGGCTTAGCCGTGCCAATATCCATGCCTCGGTAGAAAAGCAGCGAGTCGCAGGACACGATCTCCGCGTCGTTGGCCTCCGCCCATTGCAGCGAGAGCTCCGTCTTGCCCACCGCCGTGCAACCCGAGAGGCAAAAAAACGGATCCAGACGCACCGCTTTTTTACGTTTTGACTGTGTAGAATCGTCCATTTGTGACCTTCACGCAACTCCACAGTTACGAGGCAGTTACATCTTGGGCTAGGAAAAACAATTGACTCGCGGGCTAGAGCGACAGCCTTTTTATCATAAGAGCAAAGCTCCCGCCCCCCTCCAGCCGGATGCAATGCATGAAGAAGCCACCGCTCAAATACAAGTCGATCTTCATATCGGACGTTCACCTTGGCACCCTCAATTGCAAGGTGAAGGAAGTGCTGCACTTTCTGAAAAACACGCGCTGCGATCGGCTTGTGCTCAACGGCGACATCATCGATGGCTGGCAGCTGGGCCGCGGAAGCCGTTGGACCAAGGACCACACGAAATTTGTGAGGTGGGTGCTCAAAAAGGTGGAGAAGAAGCAGCAGGAGGTCATCTACCTGCGCGGGAACCATGACGATATCCTGAGCCGCTTCCTGCCCTTGCAATTTTCCACGGTATCCATCGTGGAGGACTACATTCACGAAACGCCCAACGGCCGCTATCTGGTGCTGCACGGCGACATCTTCGACACCGTGACGAAGAATTTCACCTTCCTGGCCCATCTCGGCGACTGGGGCTACAAGATGCTGATGAACATCAACCGCTGGTACAACAAGTACCGAGCATGGCGAGGGAAGGACTACCACTCCCTCTCCAAGGCGATCAAAGCCAAGGTAAAGAAAGCGGTTAACTTCATTTCGGATTTCGAGGAAAAGCTGGCCAAGCTCGCCGAATCCAGAGGCTGCGTCGGCGTGATCTGCGGGCACATCCACACTCCCGCAGACAAGATGTTCGGCGATTTGCACTACCTCAACTCCGGAGACTGGGTGGAATCGCTCTCCGCCATCGTGGAGCACCATGACGGACGCTTCGAGCTGGTCCACTTCGCCGATTTCGCCCTCGAATACCCGATGAAAAGCGAGGACCCCAACGCCGATGACGGTGGCTCCGAAGAGGACGCCTACCCGATCGAAATCGTCACCCAGGCCCTGTCCGAAAAAAGCAGCGCCTAGCGGTTAGCAGCTGGCTTCCCGCCACCCTCAGGCTATCGGACAACGGGATCGCGAACTAATTCACGATCGCCTCAAACGCCTATGTCGAAGCGGTTTAGGATCGCTATCGACACTTTTTTTACCATATTTGGCCCTATCGTCCAGAGTCCCAAGGCTCTGTCATCAGCTAACCACGTCACACGAATACCAACCATGTTAGGTCACCTAATCCTTCCTCTCGCTCAGGCCGCCACGCCTGACGCCGCAACCGAAGAATCCGCCGATATCATCGTGAAAGCGCAGGAAACCTCTCAGCAGGTCATCGACTACCTGATCGCTTTCGCCACCAGCTACGGGATGAATATCATCGGAGCCATCATCATTCTGGTGATCGGCTCGATGGTCTCCAAGTTCGTCAGCAAACGCGTCGAAGGCTTCATCCTAAAATCGCCCAGCACTGACAGCTCGATCGCAGCCATCGCTCGCAAGGTGAGCTATGCCGGCTTGATGACCATCGTCATCATCATCGTGCTCGGCAAGTTCGGGGTGGAAACCGCCAGCCTCATCGCAGTGCTCGGTACCGCCGGTCTGGCCATCGGTCTAGCCTTGCAAGGCACGCTGAGCAACATAGCGGCGGGCGTAATGATCCTCATCCTCAAGCCGTTCAAGGCGGGGAATGCCGTCAAGATCGCCGGCGGAGACGTCTACCTGGTCGATCAGATCGGACTCTTCGTGACGCACGCCCACCAGCCCGACTGCCCGCGGGTCATGATTCCCAACTCCAAGATCTGGGGCAATATCATCGTCAATTTCTCCGACACCGATCAAGGCCTGCGCCGCTTCGACATTCCTTTTGGCATTTCCTATGGCGACGATATCAATGCAGCCCTTGAAATCCTCGAAAAGCTCGCCGCCGACGATCCTCGCGTGAAGACGGACCCAGCGCCCTTCATCAAGGTCGATAGCCTAGGCGACTCGTCGGTCAACATTCTCTTCCGCGTCTACACCGCGGCATCCGACTGGTGGCCGGCCAAGCTCGAGCTCACCAAGGCTGGCAAGGAAGCCCTGGAAGCAGGCGGCCTCACCATCCCATTCCCGCAGCAGGACGTTTACATGCACCAGGTGTCCGAATCGAAATCCTAGGCTGCCTAGCGGATGGACGACAAAGTTCTCAAGGTCATCCTGGCGATCCTACTCGCCCCGGTGGCGGTCTTCATTCAGGTCGGGGCCACCAAGCACCTTTGGATCAATCTGGTTCTTCTGGTGCTCACCTTCGGCACCGCCTCCATGGTACACGCCCTCTGGCTGGTGCTGACGGACCAGAAACCGTCGTAAGAAACGGCACGAGCCGAATCGTTTTATCACATGAAAAAGCCGCAGCGACTCGCTGCGGCTTTTTTTTGGTTCATCCGCAAAATGCGGAAGAACCTTTTTTTTCGAAATGGAAAAACTCGCCCTTCGCTCAGCGAAGACCAACCGGCGTATCCAGAATCTCCTTCAGCACGATCGCCTTCTTGAGCGAGTCAGCACCCTTCAAATCCTGAGCGAGCTGCCCCCTTAGCGTGCTAACCGGCAAAGCGACCTCGCGACGCCAAACATCGCGCCTGCCAGCAGCCTTCGACTTTTCCTGAGCTTGCGCCCGCAGACGCTTCGCTTGCTCCAGCTTGTCCTGAATCTGGCGGCGCTGCTTCTCGTATTCGTCCTCGAGCGAATCGATGCTTGAAACGGCCTCTTCGGCGGCTTGGAAGACCGGTTCCGGCCTCACCGGTCTCTCCGCCTCGCTCCGCTCCTCTCTGCGCCGAAGCTCCTCGGCGGCCCGACGTTCCTGCGCTTCGCGTTGACGACGCTCGGCCAGGCGTTCGTGCACCGGGCGCTCAGGGACAAACGGATCGTACGGTTCCGGCTCCCACTGTTCGGCAGGCTCTGGACGACCGGTCGACTGGCCCTCCTTCTCGCCTCCCTTTTGCTGGCGCTCCAGGATCTTGCGACGAATTTCCTCCTGGATACGACGCGCCCTTTCCGCAGCTTCGGGATCCTGCTCTTCCTCCTCCTCGCCCCGGCTTCTCAGCGCGGAAATCAGGTAGAAGACGAAAATCGCCAGGGGAGCGAGCTTGCCTAGATTGTCAAACAGCCAGTCCATCTAGCTACTTGGCGTCCTTCTCGCTTTCGCCCTTGCCGGATATGGAATCGCGCATGCGCGTGTCGGACTCCACATTCTTCATCTTGTAGTAGTCCATGATGCCCAGATTTCCACTGCGGAAAGCCTCCGCCATGGCGAGCGGCACCTGAGCCTCCGCTTCCACCACCTTAGCCCGCATCTCCTGCACTCTCGCTTGCATTTCCTGCTCCAGAGCCACCGCCGCGGCGCGACGGATTTCCGCTTGGGCCTGAGCCATGTTCTTGTTCGCTTCGGCCTGGGCCTCCTGCAGCATGGCCCCAACGTTCTGGCCCACATCCACGTCGGCGATGTCGATGGAGAGGATCTCAAACGCGGTACCCACATCCAAGCCACGATCCAAGACCACGCGTGAAATGCTGTCCGGACTTTCCAGAACCGTCTTGTAGCTATCGGCCGAACCGATGGTGGTCACGATGCCCTCCCCAACGCGGGCGATGATGGTTTCCTCCTTGGCTCCCCCGACGAATCGGTCGAGATTGGTGCGGACCGTCACGCGAGCTTTGGCTTTCACTTGTATTCCATCTTTGGCGACACCATCGATGGTCTTCTTCGGACCGTCCTGACTTGGGCAATCGATCACTTTCGGGTCGACCGAGGTGCGAACCGCTTCCACGACCGACTTCTCCGAGCCCTTCGTCGCCAGGTCGATGGCGCAGGCTCGCTCCCAATCCAGACTGATGCCCGCCTTCTTGGCAGCGATGATCGCCTGTACCGTGGGCAGCAGGTTGCCCCCTGCCAAGTAGTGAGCTTCGAGCTGGCCCTCGTGAAGATCGATCCCTGCCTTCACGGCAGTGATTTTCGCGTCGACTACCGCGTTGTAGGGCACGCCTCGCAAACGCATCGCCACCAGAGTGGCGAAGCCCACAGTCGCTCGCGCCAACACCGCTTTCAGCCAGGTCTGGAAGAAGGATAATAGATAGAAGAAGACGACGAGACCGATCAGGCCTACGACCGCCAAAGCGATTGTGATCATTGTATTGCTTATCATAGTCAAATTTTGGATACGGTTACTTTGAACTGATCGACTGAGTCGATGCGTACTTTTTGTCCTTTATTCAGAAAACCACTACGCGAACAGGCCTCGAGCTTGCGGCCGTCCACCACGATTTGGCCGGACGGCGCCAGCGCGGTGACCGCGCGACCCGTCGCCCCGATCAACTCGCTCTGACCCACATCCGGCTGACTCCTCCCGGAAACGCGGTCCTCGAGAAACAGCCGCTTCCCCACCTTGGTCTTGGGCAGAATCTTGTACTCCACGAACAAGCAAAGCACAACTCCCACCACGCTGACCAGAAAGGCGATCAAGGCCCCGTCCACCCCGAATTCGCGGTAGGCGAGCCAGATGCCGAACAGCAGGCTCGCCCCACCAAAGAGCCCCACGATGCCACCTGGAATGAAGATTTCCAACATGATGAGGGCGAAGCCCAGCACCAGCAGTCCCACGATCACGCTCATGAGCGGGCCTCCTCCACGACGTAGGCGAAATCCTCGCGACGAAGCACCTTGACCCGAGCTCCGCGCCGTATGGAGCCGGTCTCGCAGCGCGCATCGAAACGCCGGCCCTCGAACTCGATTTCTCCCGAGGGATGCAGATCGGAGACCGCCCTGGCCAAGCTGCCGTTCAGCGGCGACGGCGACGTCCCGAGGTCTGGCGACTCAGGAACGCGGGCATCGCCGACCACAGCCTCCTTCAACACCAGACGGTCCCAGATGAAGGTTTTCGGCAGGAAGCGGGCCAGTATGAGAATCATCACAATCCCAAGCAAGGAACCGCCCAGCAGGTTTCGGATCGGCTCTTCGAACATCGCCCACTCCCACTGATAGTCAGGCGTGTTGGCCGGCCAGATGTCCGCCATAGCCCAAATAAGGCTCGCGATCATGATCACGAAGCCGGGAATCGCGAAAAACAAGGTGCCCGGGGCTACGAATACCTCGAGCGACAGCAGCAAAATGCCCAGCAGGAAGAGCAACATGGGCTCGTGACCGGACAGTCCCGCCACGTTGTGGCCGAATATGGCCACCAGAAAGCAGATCACTCCAGTGATGCCGAACACGCCAAATCCGGGCGACTGAAACTCGATGTAGACCGTGATGAACGCCACCGCCAAGAGAAACGGGGCCAGACTCACGATGAACTCCGCCAGGTTGAGCGACCATGTCGCCTGGAAGCGGGTGATCTGCGGCTCCTTTCCCCCTGCCAGGCTTCTCAGCAACGGATCCAGTTCATCCACGATGCCAGATCCCAGCAGCGGAGACGGTGGGTCTCCGTACTCCATATGGGCTCGCTTGGCGTTTAGATTCAGCAGCTCGCCCTCCGGGCAAATCACTTCGTCGCCGATCTTCAGCTCGAAATCGGGGTCCATCATGGCGCGAATGACCTCGCTGCGGTACGGATACTCGCCGGTATACGCCTCCATCTTCGCGTTGAGGTAGGACATGAGCTTACGTTTCATAGAATCGTTGATATCCTCGCCCTGCCCCGTCACCGGCTCCGCGCTCCCCATAGTGGCCTTGGGAGCGAAATAGATCTGCTGCGTGACCGACGCGATGATGGCCCCCGCGGAAGTCGCCTCGTCGTTGACATAGGTCAGCGTCTTTCCCGGGAAGCGATCCAGCACCTCCATGATTTCCAAAGTCGAATCGAGCCGTCCGCCAGGCGTGTCCATGTCCAGCACCACGTAGTCGTACTCCTCCTCGATAGCGGTCTTCACTCCACCGCGAATAGCGAAAAGCGTCGGCTGCCCGATCGGTCCCTGCACTGGGATCACGTAGAAGCGGCTCTGCGCAGCGGCTCGGGGAGCTTCAACCGACTCGGCCTGGACCGGCTCCGCCGCGCTTTCGGCGGGCGTCTGCTCGACCTCCTGAGCACGGATGAAAAGCGGGGACGACCAAGCGACGAGGAAGGCGCTCAACAGGGTAAGGCAACGATTTGTCATCGGAAGGATCAGGCTGTTCTATCTGCCAACGAAAATCAAGACTCACCCATTGCAACTCGTTTATTAATAGGAAACTGCCCTGAAGAGCCTGCCCGGCTAATACCCTCCGCCCCCGCAAGGGCAAATGAAAGCCGATTTCGAAAAATCCTTTCGCAAATCCCGCAAAACGCCTTTTTATGCCAAACACAAATCATGGAGGAAGTAGAGTACCTAGGAGCGCGCATCTATCGTTGGCAGGTCGGAGTGTCGACCTTTCTCGCCTGGCCAGAAAAAGGAGCGCGCCTGATGAATTGGAACCTGAGCTACGCCGACGGCAGCTTCCGCGACATCGTCCATTGGCCCGACCTTTCCTCGACCGATCAGTTCGTGAAGGCCCGCGGGGGCAACCCCATCCTCTTCCCCTTCTGCGCCCGCACCTTCGAAAACGGACAGATTGGGCGCTGGACCGACCCCAAGGGCGTATCTCGGCCCATGCCCATGCACGGCTTCGCCCGGCAAGGCGCCTTCGAAATCACGCGCATCGACAAGAAAGGCTTCGCCGCGAAGCTTCTGCCAACCGAGGAGGATCAGCAGGCCTACCCCTACGACTACGAGTTCGAAGTCATCTACCGCTTCGACGACAAAGCCTTCAGCGTGGAGCTGCGCCTCAGCAATCAGGATACGGTTTCCATCCCGTGGTCGGCTGGCCATCATTTCTACTTCACCCTTCCCTGGGCCGACGCCACCACACGCGCCGACTACCACCTGAAAATCCCCGCCAAAAAAGCGTCTCGCCAGCTGCAAAACGGCAGTCTGGAGGAAGTGGCCTTCAAGAGAACCAGCCCGCTTTCCACCAAAGCCCTGATCGACCGTATTCACTACAGGCTTACAGATCCCATCGTCGAGTGCTCCAATACCAAAGACGGATCGCAAATCGACATCGAGATCGGCACGCAATCCACCCCCAACCCCGACTACGCCCTGGTCACCTGGACCGAATCCGAGGACTCTCCCTTCTTTTGCATCGAGCCCTGGATGGGCCCTCCCAACAGCCCCGAGCACAAGATCGGCTTCCACAGCGTGGGTCCCGGAGAAACGGGCAAGTTCTCCGTCACTATCCGCGTCTAGACGAGGGGCTCCATCGCGTCACGGAGCGCCCCCTCACCTCGAATCCCCGTATTCATCCTTCCATGACAGGATCTCCTCGCAAGCGACCCGACCTTTGCTGCCAACGAATCACTTGGCAGGACATCGACCTCACTCCCGTGCAAGCCTTGGTGCAACTGGCCAAAGAAGAGGACCTGGAGGGAGGTGGACTCAGGTCCGGAACCAAGACGCCGGGCGATCATTCAGCGGCCCTCTTGCCCGCCGATCAGAAGGCGAAAGCCTACCTCAGAGCGCGCAAGGAACTGGTCGTATGCGGGCTCCCGCTGGCTCGCGAAGTCCTCGCCGCCTACCACCCTGGCCTGTCGCTAGCCCCCGATTGCCAGGATGGCGACTTCCTGCGCCCCGGCCAATCGATCGCCTCCATCAGCGGTCCGGTGCGAGCCTTGCTCAGCGCCGAGCGACCGTTGCTCAATTTTCTGCAGATGCTCTCAGGCGTATCCACCGAAACCCGACGCTACGTCGCAGCGCTCGGCGAGACTTCGACTCGCCTGCTCGATACGCGAAAGACGACGCCTGGCTACCGCATACTGGAGAAGTACGCCGTGGCCTGCGGAGGGGCCTGGAATCATCGCATCGGTCTCTTCGACCGAGTGATGCTCAAGGACAACCACATCGCCGCATTCGGTCCCGAGCCCAAAGCGGCCACAGTGGAAGCCGTTCGAAGATCGCGCCAAAAGCATCCGAAGATGCTGGTGGAGATGGAGGTCGACGCGCTCGAGCAAATCGAATACGCCCTAGCCGCCGAGGTCGATGTGATCATGCTGGACAACTTCGCCGACGAGGAACTGCATGAGGCGATCAAGCTGATAGGCGACCGGGCTTGCACCGAGGCCAGCGGCGGCATCACCATCGAGCGACTGCCTCGCATCGCTGGCATCGGCTTGGATTTCATTTCGACCGGGGCTCTCGTTCATCAAAGTTCATGGATCGACATCGGTCTGGATTGGGAATAAGGCACACCACGATGGACGACAAAGACGTGCAAATCATTCGCGAACTCCTGCTCGCGGAAGACGAATATGTTTCAGGCAGCCAACTCGCCGAGCTCATCGGCGTCTCTCGCGTATCCATTTGGTCATACATGGAAAAGCTGAAGGCGCAGGGCTTCGATTTCGAAGCGGTTCGCAGCAAGGGCTATCGCATGACCGGGCGCCCTTCCATCCTGAACCAGACCTTGATCCAAGCCCAGCTCACCCGCAAGGCCTCCGCCTTCACGGTCTTCGTGCACGACGAAATCGACAGCACCAATTCGGAGGCTGAGCGACTGCTCGCTCACGGACAGGAAGCCCCCTTTGTGGTGATCGCCCGCAAGCAAACGCTAGGGCGCGGCCGCCTGGGACGCGTTTGGCACAGCCCTTCCAATGGAAACGTCTATTCCAGCTTCGCCTTTCGGCCCTTCGTCTCACCCAGCCACATGTCGCTGTTCACCCTCTGGATGGGCCTGAACCTATGCGAATGCATCAACTCCCTCTATCGAATCAAATGCGGGGTGAAGTGGCCAAACGACATACACATCGACGGTCGGAAGGTGGCTGGCATCCTGACCGAGGCCCGCATGGAAGCCGACCAAGTGCGCGACGTAATCCTCGGGATAGGGCTCAACGCCAACAGCGACGGAAGCGACTGGCCTGAGGAGCTGAAAAACGTCGCCATCTCCCTCAGTCAAGCGACCGGAGAAACCATGGACGTGAACCGTCTCTTCGCCGCCATCACCGGCAGGATCGCTATCGCGTATCAACAGTTTCTTGACGGCGCCCACAAGGCCATCGCGAAGGAAAAATGGCCGCAGTTCGACACCTTGCGTGGCAAGACGATCAGCCTGATGCAAGGCGACAACCAGATCTCCGGCGTGGCTCGCGGCATCGATCTAACCGGTTCGCTCATCGTGGAGCGTGACGACGGCTCACGGTTTCTGGCGCGTGCTGGCGAAGTTACGCTGAAGAAGGAAAACGAGCCCTCGAGCTAGGCAGCCATTCCCTGAGGCGCATTCAGTTTCTCAATACGTACTTCGATATGAATTCGAATTCCTTGGTGTAGAAATCGACGCGACGCTCCTCGTCGATAAACCCATGACGTCCCCAGGAATCCACGACTAGCTCGCTCGTTTTCCCCGCCTTCAGAAGCGCCTTGTGCAAGGCTTTGGACTGGCCGACTTCCACTCGATCGTCGCTGGCACCGTGCACGAGCAGCACCGGCGCTTGAATCCGTTCCGCGTAAAAGATGGGCGAATACTTCTGATATTCCTTTTTGTTTCCCTTCAAGTCGCCGATCTCATCCTCCAAAAACCAGTCCCAACCATAGCGGTCGTCTCTCCGGCTGGCTAGCAATTGGCGATGCCAATCGTAGACTCCGGCGAAGCCGACCGAGCACCGAAAAAGCTCGGGGGCACGAGCCGCCGACTCCACCGCGATGTAGCCACCGAAACTGCCTCCACTGATGGCGATGCGTTTCGGGTCCGCGATCCCCTGCTCCATCGCCCACTTGGTGGCGTCGATCACGTCATCCACCGATCGTTCTAGGATGGATACAAAGCCATCTTGCAGCCAGAAGGCTCTACCTCTTCCGGACGACCCTCTGTAGTTGATATTCAATACAGCGATTCCGTTCTGGGCATAGAATTGGTTCCTCGCTCGAAAGCCCCATTTGTCTTGGGCGTGCGGTCCGCCGTGCGGATCGACGAGGAGAGGGACCCCTTTTTCCCGACCGGGCGGGAGCGTCAGGTAGCCGCGAATCTCCTGACCCTCTCGATTGACGAACGAGATCGGGCGCGTGCGCGCCAAATCGTAATTCGCCAGCCTGCTATTGATCTGCGCGATCCGCTTCACCTGACCGTCCTTCGTCAGCTCGAAATAGGTCCCGGGATCTATATCGCTCGCCGAGCGAAAGAAGATCGATTGGTTCACGCTGTTCACGCCGAGGAAGGAGACGTTCGCGCCCGGCAAGCTCGTTTCCAACTGCTCGGCCAACTGCTTCAGCCCCGCGTCGAACCACACCACCCGCGGCATCGGCTCGTCGATGCGAATCCCGTAAAGTCCCAAACTCGTCGGATCGGTCATGAAGCCGTCCACGGTCACGTCGCAAAGCTCGCTCTTGATAGGATCCCGCACCAGCTGCCCGCTCTCGAAATCGAACAGCTGCACGAATACCCGCTCGTCATCATGCACCTCTGCGAAAGCCGTGGCGCCCGCATCGAAGAAATGCCAGTCCTCGATCCGTCGCGACAACTCCAGTTCGACCCAATCCGAATCGTCTTCGCCAGACCGATACATCCAAGTCGACTCCCCTTCCTTTTCACCCAGGCATTTCACCACTCTCGGACGGCCCAGCGTATCCAAAAAGAAACGAATGCCGCGGCCAGGATTCTTCACACGGCTGACCAGCTCTCCAGTGATCACGTTCATGTAGCGAACATCCGGAAAACGGGTTCGGACCCGTCGATCAATCACCGCGCAGTACTCCGGATCGTGCGGCATGGTGTGCAGCACGCGGGGCAAGCGCTCCAGGCCGTCGTCCAGATTCCGGATGTCGTTGAACAGCGGCTCCGCGGAAAACACCCCGAGAATCCGATTCCCAGACAAACCCAGCTTCACTCCGATCAAGCGGTTCTCCGAAACCCAGCCCTGGCTGTAGATGTCCTGCCCGGGACCCGCAGCCAGACCGCGACTCTCCCCCTTCTCCAAATCCACGGTCATCAGGGAGCGGCGGCTCTTGTCCAAATACTCGCCGTAGCTCAAACAGCGCCCGCCTGGCGCCACCTGAAATCCGACCGTCTCCGGGTCACGAAAAAAGTCGTCGATCATCTCCGCCAATCGATCCTGACTCGGGGCGGCGAAACTGGAGACAACGAGGAAGAGCGCGAGGGTAACAAGAGGGGGTCGCATCCCTAAAAGTCAGCCGAGCAGCGCCGCAAAAACAAGCGCTGCGGCAAGCAATTTCGTCTGACCGTCAAGTGAGATCGCGAACCGAAGGGATTTCGTTTCAAGCTTCCAGCTTGGCCACTCGTAGTAGCTGGTGAACCCTTCGCTAGGACCTGCGGCCGATACCGCCGGTTTCGATCTTGATGGCTAACACCAACGCTCTCTTCTATGAAACTGCATCCAGAAATCACCCCGAAACTCGCTCGCTGGATCGAGCAGCAGAAACTGTTTTTCGTCGGATCCGCCCCCCTCTCGGCGGACGGACACATCAACCTGTCGCCGAAGGGTGGCGATTGTTTCCGCATTCTAGGCCCCAAGGAGGTCGCCTACCTCGACTACACCGGCAGCGGCGCCGAGACCATTGCTCACCTGCGGGAAAACGGGCGCATCGTTATCATGTTCTGCGCCTTCGAAGGCGGTCCGCAAATCGTGCGTCTCCACGGAACGGGTACGGCGCATCTACCGAGTGACGACTCGTTCCAATCGCTCGCCTCCCGCTTTCCCAGCAATCCGGGGATGCGCTCAATCATCCGCATCGAGGTCCAACGCGTCTCGGATTCCTGCGGCTACTCAGTCCCCTACTTCGACTATCAAGGCGAGCGCGACATCCTCGACAAATGGGCGAACGCCAAAGGCCGAGAAGGAGTGACGGCGTACCAAGCGGAAAAGAACCGCCTCAGCATCGACGGGCTCCCCGCTCTCGAACAGCCGAGCGAGCGTACCTGATTCCGAAGCTAGTCGCCCTGGCCGGACTGCAACCGCGGCCGCATCAAGCCTAGACGCGACCCAATCGCACGCTTAGCTCGTAGCGACCGTCCAGGCGCTTCACGACGCGTCCCTTCAGCTCCAGGGTCATCAAGCCGACGGACAGCGACGCCACCGGATGGTCCAGCATGCGGGATAGCGTTTCCAGATCGTAGGCCTCGCCTCCCGCCAGAACGTCGAGCAGCGCTTTCTGGTCTTCGTCCAAGGCGTCGTCCTGAGAAAACAAATCCTCCGACTCGGATTCGAGCTCCAAGGCTGGGGCCTGGCGCAGATGGTTCAACTCCTCCAACAGGTCGTCGATAGATTCCAGCAAGAGGGCCCCGTCGCGTATGAGCTGATGGCATCCACGGCTAGAGGCCTGATCGATCCTGCCCGGCACGGCGCAGACCAAGCGCCCCTGATCCGCCGCGAAGCGGGCCGTGATCATGGAACCGCCCGCCTCCTCGGACTCGATCACGACGACGGCGTGCGACATGCCGCTGACGAGTCGATTGCGCATGGGAAAGGTTTGCCGATCCGCCCGCCTGCCAAAAGGAAACTCGCTCACCACCGCCCCGCATCTCTGAACGTCCTTGTAGAGGTCGATGTTTTCCGGCGGATACACGATGTCGATCCCGTTCCCTAGTACGCACACCGTGCTGCCGTCTTCCGCCTCCAAGGCGCCGCGATGAGCGAAGGTATCGATGCCCCGAGCCATGCCGCTCACCACGCAGAACCCGATTTGAGCAAGATCGCGAGCGAAGCAGCGGGCCACCGACTGTCCGTACAGCGTGGTCTTCCTAGTGCCCACGATGGCTACGGACGGCTTCTTGAAATCGTAGTTTCCCTGTCGATACAAGCCGATAGGCGGATCATCGATCTCCTTCAACAGCGCGGGATAGTCACCGTCCTCACGGGTCACGAAATCGACTCCCCGCGATGCCGCCTGAGCCATCTCGCGCTGCAGATCGAAACGGTTTCTCCAATCGAGCAGAGACTCGACCGCCCGTTTCTGCAGCCCCTGCACCGAGGCCAAGGACGCCCGGTCCGCCTCGAGGACGCGACAGGGGTCGCCACCGAAGCGATGCAGCAAGCGATTGAGAGAGATGGGGCCAATAGCAGGCAGGCCGTTCAAGACCCAGTAGGCCTCTCGACGGGAGAGTGGGGATTCCATGACTCGCCACTATCAAGCGCCGGCGAGAGAAAGTCCAACAAGTCTGTAGTGCGGGCCGCGTGCTGGCCGTTTTTCATCGCCCAAACATCCGCAGCTCTTCCGTGCCAATAAACTGCCTGACAGGCCGCCACGAAGCAGTCGTCGGGACGCTGGGCCATCAGCCCTGCCGCCAACCCCGCCAGCAGATCGCCGCTTCCTCCGCGCGCCAGCACCGCATTGCCCGTCGGGCAAACGCAAGTGAGGTCGCCCCGAGAGACGCGGGTGCAGCTTCCTTTCTTGATCAAAACGAGTTTTCGGTCCTCGGCGTAGCCAGCGATGGCCTCAAGCGAGGAATCCTTTCGACCGCTCAGGCGCCAGAACTCTCCGTCGTGGGGGGTGACCACAACTCCCTCGTTGCCCCCGGCAGTGAAGGCCTGGACGATCTCCGGCTGCAAGGCGTCCGCATCCAGCAAGACTGGCTTCTCCCACATGCGCCCGAGCTCCTGCAGCATGGTTCGGGTCTCGCGCTCCTGCCCCATCCCCGGACCAGCCAGCAAAGCCGTCGCTTTAGAAGCGAGCGTTTGCACCTGCCAAATGCCTTCCAACGCCAAGCCGCCCTCCGGCGTCTCCGGCCAGGAGCGCCACATAGCCTCGGGCAAGCTCGCCGCGAACCGCCCCGCGATGGATTCGGGAGCCAGCACCGTGACCAGGCCCACGCCGCTTCGCGAGGCGGCCTTCACGCTCATCGCCAGCGCCCCAGGCATGGAGCGCGATCCGGCAAGCACCAGCAAATGCCCATAGGATCGCTTGTCCGCCGACGCTGGACGAAACGCCCGCAGCGGATCCAGCACCGTATCCGTAATGACACGACAGACGCTCTCGCGATCCTCTTCGAAAAAGCCGACATCCAAATAGCGGATCATGCCGCAAGCTTCGTTTTTCAGCAGCGGACTCTTGAAAACGCCCGTCGCGTAGGTGATGTCCGCCCGAAACGGTCGCTCGTCGGAGCTATCACCCGTACCACTCGGCAGATCGACCGCCACGCGCAGACCGATGCAGCGCAAGGCATTGACTTTCTCAATGAGGACTCCGCTTCCACCGCGCAGGGGAGGCTTGAACTGCATGCCCAAGAGTCCGTCGATGCAAAGCTCATACGGACCCTGATGCAAAACGGAATCGACCAGCGCCAGCCAATCGCCTTCCTCCATCCCAGCGGGGTCCAGCGTACGCAGCGCTTCGCTCTCCGCGATCAGCTCATAAGCCTTGCGAGCAAGCGGCTTCAAATCGGAAACGGGCGAGCTGAAGATCAAAGTCACATCGCTGATCTTCCGGGGCATCTTCAGCAGCTCGCGGATTGCGAGCAGAGCGTCTCCGCCATTGTTCCCCTTCCCCACCAAAGCCAGCACACGCCAGTCGCGCTGCGGCAAGCGCGTCATCGAAAAGTCACTACAGATCGCGCTCGCCAGCTTCCGCCCGACCCGACGCATGGCGCTCCATCCCTGATCGTCGCTCTTCATCAAGCCCCGCTCCCACTCGTTCGATTCCGAGCAGCTCAGAACAGGATGAGAAGCATGCCGCATAAAAAAACTCATAGACGCCAGTCTAGCCCAGAATCGTCGCGAACGCAATGGCCGTCTCGTCCGTATGCGAGAGGCTGATCGCCACATACTTCCCTCTCACCTGATGCAGGAGGTGTCTGCCTTTCTCATCCAATTCGACCAATGGTTCGCCGCGTTCGCCGGGAACTACGCTCACGGAGGTCCAAGTCAAGTGTTCGCCGATTCCCGTAGTAAAGGCTTTGGCGACCGCCTCCTTGGCGGCGAAGCGAGCCGCGAACCGTTCGCCGGGATCCTTGTATTTCAGGCAGTACTCCCGCTCCGCTTTCGTGTAAACGCGATGCAGAAAACGGTCGCCCTGCCGATCGATCAAGTCTCGTATCCGTTTAACAGATACAATATCGACGCCAATTCCGAGAACCGGTCCTTTGCAGGGCAGAGATATCGCATCCATGGAAAAACGCGTTTGGCAGCCGGCTATGCGCCCGCCATAAGGGCTTTCATTTCCCGTACAGCTTCGTCGATCCCGAAGAAGAGGGCCCGGCTGATGATGCTGTGTCCGATATTGAGCTCGTGCAGCTCGGGAATGGTGATGACCTCGCTAACGTTGACGTAGTTGATGCCGTGACCGGCGTTGACGATGAGCCCGAGTTCGGAAGCGAGCGCGGCTCCCTCCACGAGTCGCTCGAACTCCTCGGCTCTCCTTGCAGTGTAGTAGGCATTTGCATACGCTCCGGTGTGCAGTTCCACATACTTGGCGCCGATCTTGGCAGAGGCTTCGATCTGCGCCTTGTCCGGATCGATAAACAAACTGCTCTCGATACCGGCTTCCTTGGCGGACTTGACGATGCTATCGATGCGATCGAACTGCCCTGCCACTTCCAGACCGCCTTCAGTCGTCACCTCCTCGCGCTTCTCCGGCACGATGCAGATGGTTTCAGGCAAGACCTCCAGAGCGAAGGAGAGCATGTCCTCGGTGGCGGCCATCTCCATGTTGAGCCGAGTCTGGATGCACTCGCGAAGGCGCCGCACATCCGAGCGTTGCACATGTCGCGCGTCCTCGCGCGGGTGGACCGTGATGCCTTGCGCCCCGGCCTTCTCGCAGAGCAGAGCGATGGTCACCGGATCCGGCTCCACGAACTGGCCGCAGCCCCGTGGGCTGTCCTTGTAGCGCGCTTGGCGCACGGTTGCGACATGGTCGATATTGACCCCGAGAAGAATGGTTTGGCTAGACATGGCTAAGTTTTGCCGACGGTATAGGGCAGCCTCCATCCGGACGCAACCAAAGCTTCAAAGAGAATGAGCGACGACGCACCCGCCAGCACCACCAAGCAAATACCGAAGAACGAGAACTTTCTCGCCAACATCGTCTGCAACCTCGTGCTGCCGATTCTCTGCTTGAAGAACCTGAGCAGCGAGGATCGTCTCGGCCCGGTACTTGGTCTGGTCGTGGCCCTGGCCTTCCCGATCGGCTACTTTTTCTACGACTTCGCGAAGCGACGAAACTACAACATCATCTCCATCTTCGGATTCCTCAACATCCTGCTCACCGGCGGGATCGGCCTGATGGCCGCGGAACCGAAGTGGGTGGTGATCAAGGAGACCGCCATGCCGCTCATGATCGGCGTGCTAGTCCTCGCGACAGCGAATCGCAAAAACTCGCTGCTGAAAACCTTCCTCTTCAACGAAGCCATTTTCGACATCGACAAGATTCGCAGCCATATCGACACCGACGAAAAGCGCTCCACTCTAGAGGGACATTTCAAAGTGGCGAATTGGCTGCTTGTATTCAGTTTTCTGATAAGCGCTCTGCTCAACTTCATCCTCGCTTCCATGATCGTAAAAAGCCCTGGCGGCACCGAGCAGTTCAATCAGGAGATCGCCACCCTGACCTGGGTTTCCTGGCTGGTCATCACAGCGCCAACCATGGCGATTCTCATCTACGCCCTTTGGCGGTTGATAAATGGCTTGAAGGGCCTAACCGGACTTAGCTTCGAAGGCCTGCTGCACGAGCACCACGTGAAGAAGGACTGAGCAACTAGCGCCAACGCCTTCAGTCCAAAAAAAGGCGACTCCCTGCCGAGAGCCGCCTTTCCTGAAATTCGCCTTTTACCGAGCTTTCGCTTAGCCGCGATCCGCGATCGGCACGTAGTCGCGAACGGCCGGGCCTTGATAGACCTGGCGGGGGCGGCTGATTCGTCCTTTCGGGTTGCTGGAAACCTCCATCCAGTTGGCCACCCAGCCTGGCATGCGGCCGATGGCGAACATCACGGTGAACATTTCCACCGGAATGCCGAGGGCTCGCATGATGATGCCGCTGTAGAAGTCGACGTTCGGATAGAGGTTGCGAGAGATGAAGTAATCGTCAGCCAGCGCAGCTTGCTCGAGCTTGCGAGCGATGTCCAAACAGGGATCGCTGATGCCGAGCTTGTTCAGCAGCTGATCGCAGGCCTTGCCGATGATCTTGGCGCGTGGATCGAAGTTCTTGTAGACGCGGTGACCGAAACCCATCAGGCGGCGATTGCTTTTGCCGCTCTTGGCCTCCTCGATGAACTTGCTGCCGTCGTCGCCTTCCGCATGAATGGCTTCCAGCATCTGGATGACCGCGAGATTCGCTCCGCCGTGCAAAGGTCCCCAAAGAGCGGATACGCCTGCGGAGATGGAAGCGAAGAGATTCGCTCCCCCGGAGCCCACCATGCGCACGGTGGAGGTAGAGCAATTCTGCTCGTGGTCCGCATGCAGGAGCAAAATGAGATTCAGAGCGGACGCCTGGATGGTATCGCGAGGATACTCGTCGTACGGCTCGGAGAACATCATGTGCAAAAAGTTGTCGCAGTAGCCGATGTTCTTTTTCGGATACATGATCGGCAGACCTTGGCTCACGCGATAAACCGCCGCAGTGATGGTGCGCACCTTGGAAATGGCGAAGGCCGCCGCCTTCTCGAAATTTTCCAAGTCCGTGGCGCGATCGTTGGTGGCCAGATGCGGATAGAAGCAAGCCAGCGAATTCATCATGGCCGCCAGGATCGACATGGGATTCGCGGAGCGCGGGTAGCCTTCGAAAATGCGGTGCATGCGCTCGTCGATCGCCGCGTTTTCTGAAATGAGGTTCGAGAAGTGGGCCCGCTGCTTCTTGGTGGGCAGCTCTCCGTTGATGATCAAATAGGCGCTCTCGATGAAGTCAGACTTCTCCGCCAGCTGCTCGATCGGGTAGCCGCGGTAGCGAAGGATGCCTTTTTCCCCGTCGATAAAGGTGATCTCGCTCTGGCACGACCCTGTGTTGCCGAAGCCCTCGTCGTAAGTAATGTAGCCGCCGCTCTTCGCACGCAGGGTACGCAGGTCGACCGCTCGCTCTTTTTCAGTGCCCTCGATGATCGGAAAGGACAGCTCTTGATCGTCTATTTTGAGAATGGCTTCTTTGCTCATTGTCAGGAAACTCGGAGTTGCAAGTTAGGCGTTGGCGGCGAATCAGGAAATCCTAATTCAAAGAAGACCAACTAATTACCCCGACATGCGGGTCATGTAAAGTATCTGCTACCGACTTCGTAACTATTAGCTTTTCTGTTCGCTGTTTTCAGTTGGCCTAATCACACGAAGCCACGAAGTTCGCGTAGAGCTGCAGCCCATTCCGCTGGCTCTTTTCGGGGTGAAACTGACTGGCGAGCAGGGAGCCGACCGCTACGGAGCTGGTGAAGACGCCATCGTAGTCGGTGGTGGTCAAGGTGATAGATGGATCTTCCGGCAGGATATGGTAGCTGTGCACGAAGTAGAAGCGGTCCGTTTCGGGATCGAGCTCCTCCCAGTACGGGGAGCCTTCCTGCTGCAGCTTCGCGAAATTCCAGCCCATGTGCGGGATTTTAAATCCTGGACGCGACTTGAAGCGCACAACCTTTCCTGGCAGGACGCCAAGCCCCGTCACATCGTCTTCTTCCGAATGCTCGAACAGAGCCTGGAGACCGAGACAAACGCCCATGAAGGGACGCTGCTCCTTGACCCAGCCACGGATGAAGTCGTCGAAGGCCGCGGTCTTGAGGCCGTCAACGCAGTCGCGCAGCGCGCCCACGCCCGGCAAGATAAGCCCGCTCGCTTCTCCGACTTGCTCTGGACGAGTCACGATACGCGGCTGGGCGCCGATCTTCAGCAAGGCGTTTTCCACGCTGCGCAGATTTCCCATGCCGTAGTTGATGACAGCAATGTCTTTGCTCATCTCGAAAAGTCTTAGGAGTTAATCAGAGTTCGGGAACGCTCTAAAGCATGCCCTTGGTCGAAGGAAGCCGTCCTTCCATGCGCGGATCGATACGCGAGGCGGCATCGATCGCTCGCGCCATGCACTTGAAGATGCTCTCCACGATGTGGTGCGGCTCTTCGCCATACTCCAACTCGATGTGCAGGTTCGCTCCCAGACTGTTGGAAAAGCCTCGGCAGAATTCCTTGATCAGGATGATGTTGAAATCGCGCACGTAGCTTGTCGGAGCGGACACCTTGTAGGCCAGGTAGGGCCGGTTGCCCAAATCGATGGCCACCCGGGTGAGGCACTCGTCCATGGGCAGGATGAAAAAACCATAGCGCGTGATGCCCGACTTGTCGCCAAGCGCCTTCTTGAAGAGCTCGCCTAAAACGATGCCAACATCCTCCACGGTGTGGTGGTAGTCGACCTCGATGTCTCCGTCCGCCTTCACCGTGAGGTCGAACAGTCCATGGCCCGCGAACAAGGTAAGCATGTGGTCGAAGAAAGGGATGCCAGTCGCGATGTCCGCTCTGCCCTTTCCGTCGACGTTCAGCTCTGCCGCGATACGGGTTTCCTTCGTATTGCGCTCGAGGGATGCTATGCGTTCTTCAGCCATTTCGATATCGTTTCGCTCACGTGGAGCATCTGATCTTCGTCGCCCACACTGATACGCAGGAACGACGCAGTCAAGGGGCTGGACGGGAAATACCGCACCAGTATCTTGCGCTGCTTGAAGTATTCAAAAAGCCCTTGCGCCACTTCCGGACCCGTTTCCCCAGAGGCGTTCCGTGGCTCGACGAACAGGAAGTTGGATTGGGACGGATAGCAAAACCAGCCCAATGCTTCCCACTCCGCTCGGTAGAAGTCGCGGGTGCGCTTCACCTTTCCCACCACCGCCTTCAGGTAGCTCTGGTCTCGAAGGGCCGCCAGGCCGCCAGCCTGAGTGAGTCGATTGACGTTGTAGCTATCTCGGACGCGATCGAGTATATCGACAACCGAAGGATCCGCCATGGCGTAGCCTAGTCGCAAGCCCGCCAATCCGTAGGATTTGGAGAAGGTGCGCGTGACCACGAGATTCGGGAAGCGCGAAAGCAGATCCACGGCAGTCTCCTTCGCGAAATCCGCATACGCTTCGTCCACCACCACTATGCCATCGAAGCCTTCGATCACTTTGGCCAGCTCCTCGTTGGAAAAGCCGACACCAGTCGGAGCGTTGGGCGAAGTGATAAACAGGATACGCGCATCGAGCTCGATCAGCTCATCGATCGGCAACTCCATGCTGCGATCGAACGGGAGCTCCACCACGCCGGAGTTTTGAATGCCACAAAGAACTGGATACAAACTGTAGCTCGGCATCAGATAGCCGGCGGCTTTCTCGCAGGCGAACGCTCGCACGAGGAGGTTTAGCAAGTCGTCCGACCCATTTCCAAAAATCAACTGATCAGGAGAAAGCCCGTGCAAGTTTGCTGCCGCTTCGCGAAGCGCCATGCTGCGAGGATCTGGATACAAACGCAGAGCATCTCCCATTGCCTCTTTCAAGGCTTCGTCCACCATCGGACTAGGTGGATAAGGGTTCTCGTTTGTATTCAGCTTAACCCAACCCGTTCCTTTCGGTTGAAATCCGGGCGTATAGGCGTGCAGCTTGCGAACATGCGACAACGCGTATTCAGAAGGCGAATTCAAAGCGCTCATGAGCGCCTTTCTAAGCGTACCGAGACGGAACGTCCGTGCGCATCCAAACCTTCCATACGAGCAAAAGCCTCAACGGCGGAAGCCGCCTTTCCAAGAGCCGCCTTGCTGTACTTCACCAAGCTCGACCGACGCATGAAATCGCTGATCTGCAACCCGCTGTAGCACTGGCCGGAGCGACCGGTCGGCAGCTCGTGACTGGGCCCTGCCACGAAGTCTCCCAAAGCCGTGGCAGACCAGCCGCCTTGCATGATGGCTCCTGCAGTCGTTATGGATTTTATCAGCTTGGAGAATTGCTTTGGATCGACTTCCAGCTCCATGTGCTCGGGGGCGACGTAGTTCGCGACCTTCGCCGCGTCTTCGTACGTATCCACGATCACAGACATCAACCCGTCCTTGAGAACCGCCTTGATGGCGTCCTTACGCGAAAGGGTTTTCATCTGCTCGCGCATGGCGGCTCGGATCGCTTTCGTCTTATCCTTGGAAAGACTGACCAGAAAGATCTTTTCGCGGCCGGAGCCGTGCTCCGCTTGAGCGAGCAGGTCCGCGGCGACGAATTCGGGATCGGCATGATCGTCCGCGATCACCAGCAGCTCGCTGGGGCCGGGCAAAAGATCAACTCCGATCGTACCATAAACCTGTCGTTTAGCTTCCACCACAAAGGCGTTGCCCGGACCGTAGACCTTTAGCGCCGGCTTGATCGTTTCCGTTCCGTAAGCCATCGCTCCCACCGCCATGATTCCGCCAAAGCGATAGGCTTCCGTCACACCGGAGAGATACATCGCAGCCAAGCAGCCGTCGTTTACCTTTCCTTCTGAATTGCAGGGCGTGAACGCCACGATCTCCTTCACCCCGGCCAGTTTAGCGAGGGAAGCTGTCATCACCACCGTGGATACAAGATCGCGCGGGATGTAGAGCCCGACTCGACCAAGCGGATAAAAGCGCTCGCCGATCGTCGCTCCGTGGGCGTTTTTCGCGGTCCAGGACTTGGGCAGCGCGTGGCGATGAAACTCGGTCACGGAAGCGACGCTATGCTTGATCGCATCGACGTCGCTTTTAGGCAAACGCTTCACCGCCGCCTTCATTTCAGCGCGGCTGATTGGAAACTGTTCGCTCTTTAGGGAAACGCCATCGATGCGGCCGAGCGCTTCTGCGACGCCGGCATCGCCCTTGACGCGCACGTCGTCCAGCACCGATGAAACAGCGTCGACGATGCTTTTCGGAACGGAAGAGGTTTCGCAAAACGCTTCGAGCTTTCCCCAGAAGGTTCGTGATTTGTAGGCCAAGTCTGCCATGGCCTCACTTTTGCAAGGGCGCAGCTCGCTTGGCAAAGACAATTTTGGCGCCTCGCTACTCGCGAAGGCGCCTGAAAAAATTGGAGACTGGGCTCGGGAGCGCTACTCGGTCAGCACTGGCACGTTGAAGCGATCCGTATCGAAGCTTTCGTTGATGTCGATGGATGTGTAGGTGATCTCGATGGTCTGCACTCCGAATTGAGTGATGAACTTGGCCACCAGCTTTTCCGGGAAGCGAACTCCGTCCACCCACTGCTCACCGCTGGTGGTCATGATCGCGCCGTTCTGATTGATCATGTGAACCACTTCGCCCGTCTCCCTGTCGATGTAACGATGGAAGCCGCGACTGCGTCCGTGGGCATAGTACAGCACCACCAGCTCGCGACCATCGATGGTCTCCGTGCCAAGATATTCAATACGTCCGTTGCGCACCGGCGGCGTATTCAAAAAACTCAGTGTATCCGCCACCGTCGCCTGCATGGCCCGAAGCTCCTGCAGCTGGTAGATGTTGAGAGTCCAGGATCCCGGCTGGTCCACACGTTCCACCTTCTGCCATGCTTCCGTACGATTGAGCGTGGAGGTCTCCTTCTGGTTCCCAATCACCGATATGGCCTGGTGATAATTCGGTTTCATGAAGATCGACTCGATCGTGCCCGACTGCCCGTTTCCATAAACCAGCACGCCCTTGTAGTGAATAGACTTCACCGCGTTGAGAGCCTTCTCGCCGCCGAGGTACTGACGGGCCTTGGCTACCGTTTCCTTAACAATGGCGGCCGCTTCCTCCGGCGAAACCTGAGGCTGCTTTACCTCCGCTTCCTGCGCCGAAACGGGGCCGATAAAAACAAGCGATACAATCGAAAGGAATACTGCGAATCGATTCATAAGAAATGTTCTGGGGTTGTTTTGGGGGACGCGGAGGGCGGCTTGGCGACTCCTCCGCGAAGCGGAAACTTCAGCAAGGAAAAGCGCGCGCTACTCCCACTCGATGGTGCCAGGAGGCTTGGAGCTGATATCGTAGACCACGCGATTGACGCCTTCCACCTCGTTGATGATTCGCGTGGAAACCTGCTGCAGCACTTCGTAAGGCACGCGTACCCAATCGGCGGTCATGGCGTCCTTGCTCTCCACCACGCGGATGGCGATCACGTTGTCATAGGTGCGCTCGTCTCCCATCACTCCAACCGTGCGGACCGGGAGGAACACACAGAAGGACTGCCAGACCTTGTAATAAAGGTCCGACTCCATCATGGCTTCGTGCAAGATGGCGTCCGCCTTGCGCAGCACGTCGAGGTTTCGCTTGGTGATTTCGCCCAGCACGCGCACCCCTAGGCCAGGACCGGGGAACGGCTGGCGCCAAACGACTTCCTTGGGCAGGCCGAGCTCGGTGCCGAGGGCTCGTACCTCGTCCTTGAACAGTTCGCGAAGCGGCTCCAGCAGTTTGAACTTCATGCTCTTCGGCAAACCACCCACGTTGTGGTGGCTCTTGATGGTGGCCGCAGGATTGCCGTCGATGGAGACGCTCTCGATCACGTCCGGATAAAGCGTGCCTTGAGCAAGAAACTTCGCCTCGCCGATGCGCTTGAGCGATTCCTGAAAGACTTGCACGAAGGTGTTGCCGATGATCTTGCGCTTCTTCTCCGGGTCCGAGACTCCCTTGAGCTTGGCGAGAAACTTGGAACCAGCCCGGGCCACCCGCACGTCCATGTTGAAGTGACGCTTGTAGAGATCCACTACCAGTTCGCGCTCGTTCTGACGCAGCAGACCGTTATCGACAAACACGCAGGTAAGCTGGCGGCCGATGGCTTTGTGTATCAAGGCTGCCGCTACAGACGAGTCAACGCCCCCGCTCAAGCCGAGCAAAACGCGGTCCTCGCCTACCGTGTCACGTATTCTCTGAATGGATTCACGCGCCAAGTCCGCCATGGACCAGTCGCCAGCGCAGCCGCAAATCTTGCGCAGAAAGTTTTCCAGAATGTTGATGCCGCCTTGGGAGTGGTCCACCTCCGGGTGAAACTGAATGCCATAGATCTTGCGCTTCTCGTCCGCGATGGCGGCAAAGCTGGAATTTTCGGTCGACGCGACCGCCTTGAATCCGGTCGGCAGCTTCGCGAGGCGATCGCCGTGCGAATTCCAGACACGCAGCTTGTTCGGCAGACCGCGAAAGAGGCTACCTTTTATCTTCACGTTGAGCGTGCCGTGCCCGTATTCGCGTTCGCGGCTCTTCTCCACCTTGCCATCGAGCAAATGGGCGATCAGCTGGACCCCGTAGCAGATGCCGAGAACTGGCACGCCCAGCTTGAAGATGGCGCTATCCGCCTTGGGAGAATTCGGGGCGAGCACACTGGAGGGACCGCCCGACAGGATGACGCCCACCACGCCATCCTTCTTCAATTGCTTCGCCGAGGTCTTGTAGGAGTAGATCTTGGAGTACACATTGCATTCGCGAATGCGACGAGCGATGACTTGCGTGTATTGTGACCCAAAATCGAGTACGGCGATGGTTTGGTGCTTCATAGATGTAAATGGAAATTAAACTAGCTTCGCGGTGGGCTTGTCACTCGTTTTCAACCGCCAACGGCGGCTTAAAACGATAGTTCGAAATTCTTGTATCCGCATTTTGGACATCGCTCCCCCTCCGAGGCGTCCCGTTTACGGATCGAGTACAGGTTTCCACAGCGCACGCAGTGGAATACCTTTCGCTTTCTTCGCGCGTCAAACAGCTGCTTGTCCCTCTTCTCGTAGTAGAACCACAGGACCGAAATCGCCAGAAGGGCTGATCCAGTGTAGAGGATGAGAAACCAGGTGAAAGAATGCATCGAAGAGGTTCTTAAAAACGCGAAAATGCGTCCTTCGCGGAAGAACGCATTTTCGAAAATGAAAAAGAAGTGTGAGAACCAGCCTTACTTGGCTTCTTCTGTCTTCGCTTCTTCCGCGGCAGCGCCTTCGGCCTCGGCTGCGGGCTCTTCCTTCTTCGGCTCTTCAACCGGAGCGGCTGGCTTGTCAGCCTTCTTTGCCTTGGACTTGCCCTTCTTGGCGTAGCCTTCGTCGTCCGCGTCGATCAGCTCGATCAACGCCATTTCGGCGGCGTCGCCACGGCGTGTACCGATTTTGTAGATACGCGTGTATCCACCGTTGCGATCGGCGAACTGCTCAGCCTTTTCGTCGAAGAGCGTGTGCACCGCGTCAGCGTCGCGAACGCGAGAGATGGCTATACGACGATCGTGCAGGCTACCCTTCTTGGCCAGGGTGATGACCTTCTCGACGAACGGACGAAGCGCCTTCGCCTTCTTCAGAGTGGTCTTGATGCGGCCGTGCTGGATGAGAGCGGTTGAAAGATTGGCGAGCAGAGCTTCACGATGCTCCTTTTTGACGCCGAGTTGATTACGATGCTTGCGGTGACGCATGGCGGTCTAGAGTAAGTTGTTTAGAATTAGAGCTCCTTCTTCGAGTCGAGAAGACGCTCGTCAAATTTCATTCCAAGCGAGAGTCCGAGCGACTCCAGCTTGTCCTTGATTTCGTTAAGCGACTTCTTGCCGAAGTTGCGGTACTTGAGCATTTCCTGCTCACTCTTCATCGCGAGCTCACCCACAGTGGTGATGTTCGCATTGTTCAAGCAGTTCGCAGCGCGAACGGAGAGCTCGATCTCGTTGACGCTCATGTTGAGCAGCTTGCGCAGCTTGTTCTGCTCTTCGCTCACTTCGCCGCCTTCGTCTTCGAACTCGTAGTTCTCGTCGGAAACGTTGTCGAACACGTCGAGGTGATGCTTGAGAATGGCGGAAGCCTGCTTGAGAGCGTCGTCCGGAGTGATGCGGCCATCCGTCCAGATTTCGAGAATCAGCTTGTCGTAGTCGGTGATCTGGCCGACGCGAGTCGCTTCGACAGAGTACTTCACGAGGGTGACAGGGCTGAAAAGTGAGTCGATGGCGATCACGCCGATCGGCTCGTCCTCATCCTTGTTGTCCTCGCCTGGGCAGTAGCCACGACCGACTTTCACTTCGAGCTCCGCAGTGAACGGCATCTCGCGGTCCAAGGTACAGATGACCTGGTCCGGGTTGATGACTTCCACGTTGGAGTCCGGCTGGATATCGCCAGCGGTGATCGCTCCAGCGCGGTTGGTGTTGATCATCAGCTTGACGCCTTCGCGCTTGTGGCAAACGAGCAATACCTTCTTCAGGTTCAGAACGATGTCGGTGACGTCTTCCACGATTCCGTCTACGCTCTGGAACTCGTGGCTAACTCCCTCGATCTTGACCGAAGAAATCGCCGCGCCTTCGATGGAGCTCAACAGAACGCGGCGCAGGGAGTTGCCGATCGTGTGACCATAACCCGCTTCGAAGGGTTCAGCGTGGAACGTTGC
This sequence comes from Pelagicoccus sp. SDUM812003, assembly GCF_031127815.1. NCBI lineage: Bacteria > Pseudomonadati > Verrucomicrobiota > Opitutia > Puniceicoccales > Pelagicoccaceae > Pelagicoccus > Pelagicoccus sp. SDUM812003. Next base: position 115,348 of record NZ_JARXHY010000014.1, read on the forward strand.
GTAAGTAGCGGAGGAACCCTCCTCTACTTTCACAAGACGATTTGGCAGTTCGAACTTTCCAATACGTTTCGGCATGTTGCGTTATGGTCTTTGGATGGGCTGGGAATTAGTTGGTCGAAAGAGTGAGATGATAAACAATCGCGATTAGAAGCGGCTGTAGAACTCTACGATGAGCTGCTCGTTGATGCTTTGCTCGAGCTCTTCACGGTTCGGCAAGCGATTGACGGTACCGCGGAAAGCTTCGTCCTGACGGGTCATCCAGTCGGGTACGTTGCGCAGTCGATTCGCTTCCATGTTGCGAGTGGCGAGCTGACGGGAAGAGGTGGTATTGCGCACTTCAATCTCATCGCCTGGCTTTACCTGGAAGCTAGGGATGTCGACCTTCTGACCATTCACCAGCACATGGCCGTGGTTTACGAACTGGCGGGACGCCTTGCGGGTCTTGGTGAAGCCAAGCAGGTAAACGATGCTATCCAAACGCGTCTCGAGGAGCTGAAGGAAGATGGTACCCGTCACCCCGCGCTGCGCCTTGGCGCGATCGAAGGTGCGACGGAACTGCTTTTCCATCAGACCGTACATGAAGCGCAGCTTCTGCTTTTCGCCCAAGCCGATCGAATACTCGGACTGCTTGCGACGCAGACGCGGACCGTGCTGGCCGGGTGGATAGTTGCGCTTTTCGAGAGACTTGTTGGAGCCGAAAATGGGCTGACCGAAACGTCTGCTGATCTTGGTAGTTGGACCGGTATAGCGAGCCATGAGATCTAGATATAAAGATTAACGATTGATGCGAACGCCATGCGCACTAGACGCGGCGACGCTTGGGTGGACGGCAGCCGTTGTGAGGAATGGGAGTGGAGTCCGTGATGGAAGAGATCTCCAAGCCGAGAGTCTGGAAGGCGCGGATCGCGGAATCGCGGCCCATGCCAGGACCCTTCACTTCGATGTACACTTCCTTCAGGCCGTGGGCCATGGCGGCCTTGGCCGCGTTCTGGGCGACGACCTGAGCAGCGTAGGCGGTGGACTTGCGAGAGCCGCGGAAGTTCATCTTGCCCGCGCTCGCCCACGAAACGGTGTTACCCTTGAGGTCGGTGATGGTGACGATGGTATTGTTGAACGTAGCGCTCACCTTGGCGATGCCGGTGGTGACGTTCTTGCTACCCTTCGCTTTGCGAATCTTGAGATCGCCGATTTCTTCCTTAAGAAGATCCTGAGCGGTTGGTTGCTTCTTAACACCACCAACAAGCTCTTCGACCGCTTCCGCAGCCTTCGCTTCCCCTTCGGGAGCTTCCTTCACTTCTTCTTCAGCTTGAACGTTTTCTTCAGCCATGACTAATAGTTCCTATCTTCTACTTGCGGAGCGAGCCCACGGTCTTGAGTTTGCCCTTGCGGGTGCGGGCATTGGTCTTGGTACGCTGACCACGAACCGGCAGACCACGACGATGACGCAGTCCGCGATAGCAATTGATCGCCTGGAGACGCTTCATGCTAGCGGTGAGTTCGCGACGAAGATCGCCTTCGACGACGAACTGAAGCTCTTGGATCTTCGCCATGATCGCGTTGATCTGCTCTTCGTTCAGCTCCTTGGCGCGCATGTCCGGATCGATGCCGGTTTCCGCGAGGATTCTCTTGGAGCGGGTTGGGCCAATTCCGTAAATGTAACGGAGAGAGTACTCGAGCTTCTTATTGGCTGGAATGTCTACGCCTAGGATACGTGGCATGGTGTTCTAGCAAGTTTTTGGTTAAAAAGTGTTTGTGAATTGTGAAGCGTCAGAGACGCGCGATTTGAGCGAATGCCCGAGATACGAAAAGAGGGGGGACGAATTTCAGCCGTGCGCGAGGCGCAAGGAAAAAAGAGCAACGAAATGACCCCTCATAATCATAAAGTAAAGAATTAATTTGTTGCGTATTGCAGGAAATAAGCGATCAGGCCGACTGCTCCGATTCCCAAAACGACTGCGTAGAGCATTCCGACGTTCTTGAGATCGGTCGCCTCGCCGAGAGCGCTCTGGGCGCCGCGGGTTTGGCTGCGCCCGCGGATGCGTCCCTTTTTCAGGAACCCGTCGTAGTGACGCTGCAGCAAGTGAGTTTCGATCTGCTTCATGGTGTCGAGAGCGACACCGACCGTGATAAGCATTCCGGTACCGCCAAAGAAGATGGCCACTCGCATCGGAATGTCGTAAGCAAAAAGAAGCACATCCGGGAAAACGGAGATGATCGTCAGGAAGATCGCCCCTGCGAGCGTCAAGCGAGTCATCACGAAGTCGAGGAACTTGGCAGTGGGCTGGCCAGGGCGAACGCCCGGCACGTACCCGCCGTACTTCTTGAGGTCGTCAGCGATCTGGATCGGGCGAAACATCACGGAAACCCAGAAGTAGCTGAAGAAAAGAATCATCAAACCGAAGACCACGTAGTAGGTGACCGAACCGCGCACCAGGTAGTTCGCCACGTCCACCAACCAAGGCAGGTCGAGAGCGGCTCCAATCTGCGAGATGATCTGCTGCGGAAACGCCAGCAAGGCCGAGGCGAAAATGACCGGCATCACACCGGAGTAGTTGACCTTAAGCGGCATGAACGAGCTCTGCCCGCCATACACTTTGCGACCTACCACCCGCTTGGCGTACTGCACTGGAATCTTGCGCACCGCTTGGATGACCATGATCAGGCCCGCGGTGACCACCAGCAACAGAGCGGCGAGCAGAATACCATGGCCGAACACCAGCTTTTGCACGCCTACCGGACCGAAGAACAAGTCGTAGGTCGCCTGAGCCGCTCCAGGGAGGTCGGCAATGATGCCCACCGTGATCAAAATAGAGATACCGTTGCCAATGCCCAGCTTGGTGATCTGCTCCCCGATCCACATCAGCAGCACCGTCCCCGCTGTGAGGAAGATGGTCGAGGTGATCAGGAACCAAATCTTGTCGATGATGACGATCTGCCCGTAGACGTCAGTGGAGAAGCCCTGGAACAAGGTGCCCGGATTCTGCAAACCGAGAATCAGCAGCACCGCCTGGACGGCGCAGATGACTACGGTAGCGTATCGGGTGTATTGATTGAGCTTCTGACGTCCGGACTCCCCTTCCTGCTGCAATCGAGCCAGGGCCGGAAAGACGGCCCCCATCAACTGGAATATGATGGACGCCGAGATGTACGGCATGATGCCCAGCGCGAACACCGCGCCGCGCAGAAAGGCGCCACCGGTGAACATGTTGTACAGCCCCACCAAACTGCCTCCGCCGGACGCGGTCTGCTCCGCGAAGTAATCCTGAAGCGGTTTCATGTCGAGACCGGGCAACGGGATGTTGGCGCCGATTCGAGCGATGAAGAGCAACGAGAGCATCATGAAGATGCGCTGGCGAAGCTCAGGGATCTTAAGACAGTTGGTGAACGCGGAAAGCATGCCTAGGGGAGTGGGAGTGTCTGAGAAAAAACCTTAAGAGGCTGCGACGATCGCCTCGCCGCCGGCCTTCTCGATCTTTTCCTTAGCGGATGCGGAGAACTTGTCTGCCGAGATCTTGATCGCTTTGCTCAGTTCGCCCTCGCCGAGGATTTTGAGAGGCTTGTCGTTCAAGCGAACCAGACCGGCGACCGCCAGCGCGTCGCGATCAACCACCTCGACCGAATCGTCTATCTTGGAGAGGTCGCCAACGTTCACGGTTTCGTATTCGGTGCGGAAGTTCTTGTTGTTGAAGCCGCGAATCGGAAGACGGCGGAAGATTGGCATCTGACCGCCTTCGAAGCCGATGCGGATGCTGCCGCCGGAGCGAGCGGTCTGGCCCTTGCCGCCGCGACCGGAAGTCTTACCGTGACCTCCGCCTTCGCCGCAACCGACGCGCTTGCGACGATGCGTGGCGCCTTTTACATTAGATAGTTTGTGGAGTCTCATTGTGAGGGTTCCTTCCAAATTGGGTTTAGCCACGAAGACGCTTATAGTCTTCGTAGGTCTTGAGCTTCTTGAGACCGTCGAGCGTAGCGAGGACGATCGCGTTTGGATTGTTGGAGCCGAGGGACTTGGTGAGCACGTTCTGCACGCCAGCCGCTTCGAGCACGGCGCGAACGCCGCCGCCGGCGATGATGCCGGTACCGGTGGTGGCTGGACGTAGGAGAACCTTGCCGCCGTCGAATTCGCCCAGCACCTCGTGCGGGATGGTGTCGCCCTTGAGCTTCACCGGCTGGAGCAGCTTGCGGGCTTGCTCGGTGCCCTTGCGGATCGCTTCGGGAACTTCGTTGGCCTTGCCGTAGCCGATGCCGACCTGCCCCTCCTGGTCGCCTGCGACCACCAGAGCGGAGAAACTGAAGCGACGGCCACCCTTAACGACCTTGGCGCAACGATTGATGAAGACCACCTTCTCGGTGATGTTGTCGTCTTCCTTCTCTTCGCGGCGGTTGTCGCGACGACCGCGAGGGCCACGCGGACCACGGGGGCTGTTGCCTCCACGAGGGTTGCCACCACGGTTTTGATTTTGCTGTGAAGTCATCATAGGGCTATTAGAAGTTGAGGCCTGCTTCGCGAGCGGCGTCTGCGAATGTTTTAACACAACCGTGGTACTTGCGGCCGTTGCGGTCGAATACCACCTTCTCGATGCCGGCTGCCTTGGCCTTTTCGCCGAACGCCTTGCCGAGAGCGGCTGCTCCAGCGGAGTTCGCCTTGAGGTTCTGCTCGCGCAGCTCCTTGCCCAAAGTGGAGACGAAAGCGAGGGTCGCGCCCTGCTCGTCGTCGATGGCCTGAGCGTAGATGTGCTTGTTGCTGAGGTGAAGGCTGAGTCTCGGGCGCTCTGGCGTGCCGACAACCTTGCGGCGAATGCGCCAGCGGCGCTTCTGAGCGAGCTCGTTTTTCTTTTGAATTTTCATCTGGTAACTCTCTTTCCTGAGTTAGCTGTTCAAGCTAAGCCGGTCCTATTAGACAGACTTGCCCTCCTTGCGGATTACGTGTTCGCCAACGATGCGAACGCCCTTGCCCTTGTAAGGCTCTGCAGGAGCGAACTTCTTGATGGAAGCCGCAGCCTGGCCGACCATGTGCTTGTCGATGCCGGAAACCTTCAGCTTGGTGCTGCCATCCATGGTGATGGTGACGCCTTCGGGCACTTCGTAGTCGATGTCGTGAGAGAAGCCTAGCTTCAGGTTGAGGACCTTGCCCTTCAGGTTAGCTCCGAAACCGACGCCATTGATCTCCAAGTCCTTGGAGTAGCCTTCGACCACGCCTTGCACCATGTTCGCGACGATGGAACGGGCGGTGCCGTACATGGAGTTGGCGAAGCGGGTGCTGTCCGCCGGGCTGACCTTGATCTCGTTGTCTTCAACAACGAACGAGGCCGCTGCGTTGAAAGTCTTTTCTAGCTTTCCCTTGGGTCCTTCCACCTTGACGGTATTTCCGTCGACGGCGACCTTGACGCCAGCTGGGATAGCAACTGGTAGTTTACCGATTCTGCTCATTGCGGATGTCCTTTCTTACCAAACGTTGCAGATGAGCTCGCCGCCGAGCTTGTTGCGGCGGGCGTCGCGGTCCTTCATCACGCCCTTAGGGGTGGTGAGGATGCAGACTCCGAGGCCGTTGAGAACGCGGGGGATGTCGCTGCTTTTAGCGTAGAGGCGAAGTCCCGGCTTGGAGACGCGCTCGATGCCGTTGATGGAGGGCTCGCCGTCCACGTACTTGAGGCCAATTTCGAGGGTCTTGTGCCCCTTTTCGTCCTGGCCTTCCTTCACTTCCTTGACGAAACCTTCGTCGAGGAGAATTTTGGCGATGGCCGCCTTGAGCTTCGAATGCGGGGCCACGCAGATGTCCTTGTTGGCCGCCGACGCATTACGAACGCGCGTTAAGAAGTCGCTGATTGGATCAGTGTGCATACTTGATTAATTGGTTGAAGAGCCGAGCGATATCCAAACTCCCGGCTCGAGGTGTACTTTTGAAAGAAGCGGAGGATTTGATCGGGTTTTATCGATTCGTCAATGATGAAGCGACTACCAGGACGACTTCGTCACGCCCGGGATCTTTCCTTGGAGGGCGAGCTCGCGGAAAGTGAGGCGGGAAAGTCCGTAGCGGCGCAGGTAGGCGCGAGGACGGCCGGTGACATTGCAACGGTTCTTGATGCGTACCGGGGAGGAGTTGCGCGGCAGCTTGCAGAGCTTGCGCTGCGCTTCGTAGAATTCTTCGTCGGTGCTGTCCGGGCTGGCGAGGATCGCCTTGAGGGTCGCGCGCTTTTCGGCGTACTTGGCGACGAGACGTTCGCGCTTCTTGTTGCGGGCAATTGATGATTTCTTAGCCATATGTCTAAAATGCGGGATTAAGCTGCGGTTTCCTCTGTCTTCTTTTCCTGCTTGCGGAACGGCATGCCGAGCAGGGTGAGCAGCTCCTTGCCTTCCTCGTTGGTCTTTGCGGTGGTGACGATGGTGAACTCGAGACCGGACTGGTACTTCACGCTGTCGGTATTGATTTCCGGGAAGATCGTCAGGTCGGTGATGCCGAGGGAGTAGTTTCCGTTTCCGTCGAAGCGGGAATGCACCCCACGGAAGTCGCGAATGGAGGGAAGACCGACCGCGAGCAAGCGATAGAGGAAGTCCCACATGCGAGCGCCACGGAGCGTGACCTTGCAGCCGATGGGCATGCCTTCGCGGAGCTTGAAGTTCGCGATGCTCTTGCGAGCGTAGGTGCGAACGGCAGCCTGGCCGGCGATGGCGCTGAGGTTCTTAACCGCCTCTTCGAGGACGGACTTGTCTGCGGAAGCGTTCACGCCGATGTTCAGAACGACCTTTTCGATCTGAGGGATCTGCATGTCGTTCGTGTAGCCGAGGGCCTTCTTGAGGCCTGGGGCGACCACATCGCTGTAGTACTTCTTGAGTGCTGGAGTTTCTTGAGAGCTCATTGGTTTTTACGTATCCGGATTTCCGACCCGAATATCTTGGTTCTCGGTGTCTTGTTTAGACGGAGTTTATAATAGTGGTTACTTGGAGCGACGGGCGTCCCACTTGGTGGCGGCCATCAGATTGGAGACGTGGATGGAGCCTTCGCGTTCGACGATGGCGCCTTCCGGCTTCTCTTCCGACTTCTTCTCGTGACGCTTGATCATCATCAAGCCTTCGACGATGGCGCGGTCCTTCTTGGGGAGCAGCTGCAGCACCTTGCCGCGCTTGCCCTTTTCCTTGCCAGTGAGGACGATCACTTCGTCGCCCTTTTTGATGTGTGTCTTAGCCATCTTTAGAGTACCTCCGGAGCGAGGGATACGATCTTCATGAACTTCTTGTTACGGAGTTCGCGAGCCACTGGGCCGAAGATGCGGGTTCCCTTTGGGTTGCCGTTGTTGTCGAGAATCACGATGGCGTTGGAGTCGAAGCGCAGGTAGCTGCCATCCTTGCGACGGATGGGAGCCTTGGTGCGAACGACCACGGCCTTCACGACGGTCCCCTTCTTCACGGAGGAGTCGACGGAGGCTTCCTTGATGTTGACGACGATAACGTCGCCCACGCCAGCGGTTTTCTTGTTCTGTCCGAGACGGCGGATCATGTGAGCGCTCTTGGCGCCGGTGTTGTCCGCGATCTGTAGTGATGAACGTAGTTGAATCATGGTTTGCTGACCTCTCTATGCTATGCTTCGACGCCGGATTCCGCTGCGTGGGCTTCCTGTTCCGCTTCCACTTCGGCGAGCGTCTTCTTGCCGAGCATCGGAGCGCGCTCGATCACGCTGACCAGACGCCAGCGCTTGAGGCGGCTGATGGGGCGAGTTTCCATGATCTCCACCTTGTCGCCGAGGCGAGCGGTGTTTTCTTCGTCATGGACGTGAACGACGGTCTTGCGGTTGATCACCTTGCGATAGCGCGGGTGAGGAATCTTGTAGCTGTAGGTCACCTTGATGGACTTGTTGCCCATGACGCTGGTGACCATGCCGATGAGGTCTTTTCTGCTGTTACGTGAATTTTCCATAGCCTTGTTTTACCGGGTATAGGTTAGGCAGTCTGCTTTTCGGCTTTCAGCTTTTGGGAGCGAATGGTTTCCATGCGAGCGATGTCCTTGCGCAGGGCAGTGATCTCATGGGTCTTCTCTACTTGGCCAGTCTGCTTCTTGAGACGGAGTTCGAGGAGCTGCTCGCGAGAGTCGCGGGCCTTCTTCTCGAGCTCTGCAAGGGAAAGTTCTCTGATGTCTTTGGTCTTCATTTCGATCGGTTTCCTTTCCGTGACGATTAATCGCGATCGCGCTCGATGAAGCGCGTGCGGAACGGGATCTTGGCGTCCGCCAACGACATGGCTTGTCGAGCGACCGCGATGGGCACCCCGGCGAGCTCGAACAGGACGACGCCTGGCTTGACTGCGGCGACGTAGTGGTCGACCGGTCCCTTACCCTTACCCATACGGGTTTCGAGCGGCTTCTTGGTGATCGGCTTATGAGGGAAGACGCGGATCCAGAGTTTGCCCTTACGCTTCATGTGGCGAGTGATCGCGACACGAGCGGCTTCGATCTGACGGCCGGTGAAGTGGCCTCGGTCGAGGGCTTGGATAGCGAAATCGCCGAACGCGATGGTGTCGCCACCCTTCGCGTTTCCGCGAAGGCGACCCTTCATTACCTTACGGTACTTTGTACGTGATGGTGTTAGTGGTGGCATGGCTTGTTACCCTTTCCGCTTAGTCTTCCTTGTTGAATACCCAGCACTTGATACCGATGATTCCGTACACGGTGCTGGCTTCCGCTGTGCCGTAGTCGATGTCTTCGCGCAGCGTGTGCAGAGGCACGGAGCCCTGACGCTGAACTTCGGTGCGGGCGATGTCCGCGCCACCGAGACGGCCTGCGACTTGAATCTTGATTCCGTTGGCGCCGAGCGACATGGCCATCTGGACGGCCTTCTTCATGGCGCGACGGAACGAAATGCGACGCTCCAGCTGGAGGGCCACGTTCTCGGCGATGAGGGTGGCGTCGAGCTCGGGCTTCTTGACTTCCTGGATGTCGAGGAGGATCTCCTTGCCGGTGGCCTTGGAGAGCTCTTCCTTGATCTTCTCGATCTCCTGACCCTTGCGTCCGATGACGATACCTGGGCGGGCGGTGAAGATCTTGACGCGGACGCGAGCGGAAGCGCGCTCGATGAAGATGCGCGGCACGCTGGCGTACTTGAGCTTCTCCATCAGCTTGGTGCGGATGATGTGGTCCTCGTAGAGGGTGTCGGCGAAATCGTTCTTGCGTGCGAACCAGCGGGACTGCCAGTTGCGGTTAACGGCGAGACGGAATCCGATCGGATGTGTTTTTTGACCCATGTGTAGTAATTCCTTTAGGCGTTATCAGACAGAACGATGCGGATGTGGGACATGCGCTTCTTGCGGCGGGCTACGCCGCCACGAGCGGCAGCCTTGAAGCGCTTGAGCGCTGGGCCTTGCTCGACGGTTGCCGATTCGACGACCAGAGAGTCGCCGGAAAGGTCGTGGTTGTTTTCCGCGTTTGCGATAGCGGACTGCAGCGTCTTGGAGAGAAGGAAAGCCGACTTGCGGGGGATGAACTTGAGCAGTTCGAGAGCCGCGTTGGCATTCTTTCCACGAATCGCGCGAGCCACTTCGATCACTTTCTTAGGCGACATTCGGGCGTATTTGGTACGTGCTTGTACTTGCATTGCTAGGTGCTCCTTTCGCGACTACTTCTTGCTGCCACCGTGGGCCTTGAAAGTGCGAGTCTGCGAGAACTCGCCCAACTTGTGGCCAACCATGTTTTCGGTCACGTGGACAGGAATGAACATCTTGCCGTTGTGTACGTTGATGTTGAGACCGACAAACTCAGGAGTGATGGTGGAACGGCGGGACCAGGTCTGGATCGGCTTGCGATCGTTGCTGGCTTGGGCTGCGTCTACCTTCTTCTGAAGACTGGGGTCGATGAAATATCCTTTTTTTGCTGAACGCATTTTCTCGTTTCCTCGCTTATCGGTTCTTCATTTTCCGTCCGTTACGGCGGACGAGGATGAGGCTGTTGCTCTCCTTGGACTTGCGACGGGTTGGGAAGCCCTTCGCGAGCTGACCCCATGGGGAAACCAGCATCTGACGACCACCGCCGCCCTTGGACTTCGCTTCACCACCACCGTTGGGGTGATCGACCGGATTCATGACCACACCGCGAACGCGAGGACGCTTGCCGAGCCAGCGGCTACGACCCGCCTTGCCGATCACGACGTTCTTACGCTCGGCGTTGCCGACGATGCCGACGGTGGCCAGACACTTCTTGCTCACCAAACGGATTTCGCCGGACGGCATCTTGATCTGAGCGGAGTCGCCATCGATACCGATGAGTTCCACTGCGTTGCCAGCTGCGCGAGCGATCTGAGCGCCCTTGCCGGGCAGCAGCTCGACCGCGTGGATCTTGGTGGCAGGAGGGATGAATTCGAGCGGCATGGCGTTGCCTGGCTCGAAAGCGATCATCTTCTGCGATGAGAGAATGGTATCGCCTACCTTGACACCGGCGGGAGCGACCACGTAACGCTTTTCGCCATCAGCGTATGCCAAGAGGGCGATGTAAGCGCTGCGATTCGGATCGTACTCGATCGCCTGGATCTTGGCAGGGATATCGAACTTGTTGCGCTTGAAGTCGATGGAGCGGTAGAGCTGCTTGTGGCCTCCGCCGCGGCGACGCATGGTGATGCGACCGTAGCAGTTGCGACCAGCCTTTTTGCCCTTGGACTTGGTCAGAGCCTTCTCGGGGCGCTTGTTCGTGACGTCCTTAACTTGGATTGCCGCGAAGCGCTGAGTCGGGGTGACGGGATTGAAACTCTTGATAGCCATTTCGAATGATCTCCTTTGTCTTATGCAGTGAGGTCGATGGCGTCACCCTGCTTGAGCGTTACGATAGCCTTCTTGAAACCGGAACCGCGAGAGGCCTTGCCAGTCTTGCGGTTGCGGCTCGGCTTGCCGACCTGATTGATTACGTTGACGCGCTTGACGGTCACATCGAAGACCTTCTCAACCGCAGCCTTGATGGAGCCCTTGTTGGCTTCCTTGAAAACTTCGAGAGTGTACTGGCCAATCTCGGAGGACTGAAGGTTGGATTTTTCAGTCAAGCGAACTGATTTGATGACTTTATCTGGCTGGATCATTTCGAGCCTCCTTTCGCGCGCTCGATCAGCGCTTCGAGAGCTGCACGCGTTGCGATGATTGTCTTGAACTGGCAGAGTTCCGTTACGCTGATGTAGGGAGCTTCTTCCAGGGCCACGCCGGCGAGGTTGCGCAGGGCGAGGATGGCGGTGTCGGAGAATTCCTTGTCGATAACCAGCACCTTGCCTTCGGGAGCGATGCCGCGAACGAGCTTGCTGCCTTCCTTCGCCTTGGGGGCGAGGTCGAGGGATTCGATGACAACGATCGACTCGTCAGCGACGCGATCGAAAAGAGCGCGGCTGAACGCGAGGGATTTCACCTTCTTGTTGATCTTCTTGGAGTAGTCGCGAGGACGTGGGCCGAAGACGATACCGCCGCCAACCCAGATTGGGGAGCGATTGGAGCCGGCGCGAGCGCGGCCGGTGCCCTTCTGGCGCCAGGGCTTCTTGCCACCGCCGCGGACTTCGCCGCGAGTCTTGGTGCTAGCGCTGCCTTGACGATTGTTCGCCGCCTGAGCGACGACGACTTCCTTGACAGCCTGTACGCCCTTGTCGTCTTCGAAAACGGGAAGTCCTTCGAATTCCGCTTCGCCGTTGGCGCTGCCGTCGTTGTTGAAAAGTTTAAGCTTCATGGTCGATCAGTCCTCCCTTATTTCTTGGCCTTGATCGCGGAGCGGATCATGACGGTGTCGCCATTGGCGCCCGGCACGCTGCCCTTGACCAAAATGAGGTTCTTCTCGGCGTCGATCTGAACGATTTCGAGATTTTGAATAGTGCGTTGCTTGGCGCCCATGTGACCTGGCATCTTCTGGTTCTTGAAAACGTGTCCTGGCCATTGGCAGAGACCGATAGAACCGATGCGGCGGTGGAACATGGAGCCGTGAGAAGCGGGACCGCCCTTGGTGTTGAAACGCTTCATAACACCGGCGAAGCCCTTACCCTTGGTGGCGCCGATCACGTCGACCTTCTTGCCGACTTCGAACTTGCTCACGTCGAGCACGTTGCCTGGGTTCGCTTCGATAGCGTCTGCGCTGCGCACCTCGCGAATGATGCGGGGAGCGTTGGCGACGCCAGCTTTCTTAGCATGGCCAAGAGCCGCCTTGCTGGCGTTCTTGTCCTTCTTGGCGCCGAAACCGATCTGGATGGCATTGTATCCGTCGGATTCGACTGTCTTGACTTGGAGAACCGGGCAGGGACCAGCCTGCAGCACGGTGACAGGAACAACCTCGTTGTCGCTGCCATAAACCTGGGTCATGCCCAGCTTTTTGCCTAATAGCGTATAGTTCATAGTTCTAAGAGGTAGGTGAAGGCGGCTGCCTTCGTTTTTATTAGACCCACATTAGCGCCCGACCTTCGTGGTCAGGCGAAATTCTGTCTGTTAGGTGTCGCTCTCTTAAACGTTGATGGTGATGTCGACGCCGGAAGGAAGGTTGAGCTTCTTCAGTTCGTCAACTGTTTGAGCAGTTGGCTCGATAATATCCAGCAAGCGCTTGTGCGTGCGGATTTCGAATTGCTCCATGGACTTCTTGTCCACGTGAGGGGAGCGGTTAACGGAAACCTTCTCGATTCGCGTCGGAAGCGGCACGGGGCCCGATACGCGAGCGCCGGAGCGCTTTGCGGTATCCACGATTTCTGACGCGGACTGATCGATCACTCGATAGTCGAAACCTTGAAGTCTGATGCGGATTTTTTGTCCAGTCATGTTCGTTCGGTAGAAAGTTGCGGCCTAGTAAAGCAAGCCTTGGTTCACAATGGTTTGGAGGACGTTTGCTGGAACCTGCTCGAAGTGAGACGGCTCCATTGTGTAACTTGCACGGCCCTTGGAGAGGGAGCGTACATCCGTCGCGTAGCCGAACATGGTTTCGAGCGGCACGCTGGCGGATATGATCGCGAGGTCACCTTTCGCTTCCATATTCTGGATATGGCCGCGACGGCGATTGAGGTCGCCGATGACGTCGCCTTGAAATTCGTCTGGAGTGGAGACTTCCACCTTCATGATGGGCTCGAGCAGGACTGCTCCCGCTTTTTGCAAAGCGTCCTTGAGGGCGAAAATGCCCGCCATCTTGAAAGCGGCCTCGGAGGAGTCCACTTCGTGAAAGGAGCCGTCGAGAATGCGTACTTTGATGTCAACGACAGGATAGCTGGCCACCACGCCGTTGCGGCAGGCTTCCTTGATGCCATCCATGGTGGGCTTGATGAATTCCTTGGGAATGGAGCCGCCCACGATCTCGTTGACGACCTCGATGCCCTTCCCTGCTTCCTGCGGCTCGATTTCGATAACGGCATGACCGTACTGGCCCTTGCCGCCGGACTGGCGGATGAACTTGCCCTCGCCCGGAGCCTTCTTGGTGATGGTTTCGCGGTACGCGATCTGCGGCTTGCCAGAGTTGGCGCCGACCTTGAACTCGCGGAACAGACGATCGCGAATGATTTCCAGGTGCAGTTCGCCCATACCGGAAATGATCGTCTGGCCCGTCTCCTCGTTGGTCTTCACCACGAACGTCGGATCCTCCTCGGAGAGGCGACCGAGACCGAGCGACATCTTCTCCTGGTCGGCCTTGGTCTTCGGCTCGATGGACATGGAGATGACCGGCTCGGGGAACGTGGGAGGTTCGAGGGCTACATCGTATGACTTGTCGGCCAAAGTATCGCCCGTCGCCACATTCTTGATACCAACCAAAGCGCAGATATCGCCAGAGCGAACCACCTCGAGGTCCTCGCGCGTGTCGGCTTTCATTTGCAGAATGCGACTCACGCGCTCGCTCTTGCGGGTACGCGGGTTGTAGAGAACGTCGCCCTTTTTGATGGTACCGCTGTATACTCTGATGAATACCAGTTTTCCGACGTAGGGATCGCTCCAAAGCTTGAAGGCCAAGGCGCTGGATTTGCCGGCGTCATCGGCTTCGATGTCGACCAGGCTTTCGTCGTCGGCATGGCCAACCATCGGCGGCATGTCTAGCGGGCTCGGAAGGTAGTTGACCACCGCGTCGAGCACGCTCTGCACGCCCTTGTTCTTGAAAGCGGATCCAGGAATGACACCAACGAACTTAAGAGCGATCGTCGCCTTGCGGATGGCCAGCACCAGCTTCTCGACAGTGATCTCCTCTCCGCCCAAGTAAGCTTCGGCCAGTTCGTCGTCATGTTCGGCTACCGCCTCGATGAGCGACTCGCGAGCGGCGGCGACTTCCTCAGCCATGTCGGCGGGAATATCGATATCGATGGTGTTCACGCCCATGGGGTCCGATTCGTCGAAGCGAAACGCCTTGTTGCGCACCAGGTCGACGAGTCCGGAGAAGCCCTCTTCCGCCCCAATGTTCAGGAAAAGCGGATGAGCGTTGGCTCCGAGCTTCTTGCGCATGTCCTCGACCGCGCCCATGAAGTTGGCGCCGATGCGGTCCATCTTGTTGATGAACGCGATGCGCGGCACCTTGTACTTGTCCGCCTGACGCCAGACCGTTTCGGACTGAGGCTGCACGCCTGCGACGGCGCAGAAAACAGCCACCGCTCCGTCGAGAACGCGCAGCGAGCGCTCTACCTCAGCGGTGAAATCGACATGCCCCGGGGTGTCTATGATGTTGATCAGGTGATCAACGTTCTCAAGGGGGCCAAAGCGGGCTTTCCAATGACAGGAAATGGCGGCGGAGGTGATAGTGATCCCGCGCTCGCGCTCCTGCTCCATGAAGTCCGTGACCGCGTTGCCGTCGTGGACTTCACCGATTTTATGAACAACGCCCGTGTAATAGAGGATTCGTTCCGTAGTCGTGGTCTTCCCGGCATCGATATGCGCTGCAATACCGATGTTACGCATCCACTCCATCGGCACCGGTCTGTCGGCGCCGTTTCGTGGCGAATGCTCTGTGAGGGAGACTGACATTTACAAAGAACAAAACAGTAGGCCGGGAGCGGAAACTACCAGCGTAGGTGCGCGAAAGCGCGGTTGGATTGAGCCATCTTGTGGGTATCTTCCTTCTTCTTCACGACCGAGCCGGTATTGTTGTAGGCATCGACGATTTCGGAAGCCAGCGCGTCCTTCATAGGAAGACCGCGGCGGGAATTGGCTGCGTTCACGATCCAGCGAAACGCGAGCGATTCCTGGCGATCGTAGGAAATTTCGACCGGCACCTGATAGGTGGCGCCACCGACGCGGCGGCTCTTGACCTCGAGGCGAGGACGGGCGTTTTCCAAGGCACCGAGAAGGAGATCGATAGGATCGCCCTTGCCGAGCTTTTCGGAAACCTTTTCGAAAGCCGAGTATACGATGCGCTCCGCGACCGTCTTCTTACCATCGCGCATGACGGTGTTAACGAGGCGACCCACGAGGGTGCTGCCGTAACGAGCGTCCGGCTTGGCTGGTCTTTTATTAGCTCTTCTGCGACGAGACATGATCTAAAACTCCTTATTTCTTTTCCTTGGGGCGCTTCACTCCGTACTTGGAGCGGCTGCGACGACGCTTATCAACACCCTGAGCGTCGAGCGTACCACGAACGATGTGGTAGCGAACACCAGGAAGGTCCTTAACACGACCACCGCGAACGAGTACGATGCTGTGCTCCTGAAGGTTGTGACCTTCGTCCGGAATATAAGCGATGACTTCGTATCCGTTGGTCAGACGCACCTTTGCCACTTTACGAATAGCGGAATTCGGCTTCTTAGGCGTACGGGTCATGACCTGTACACACACGCCACGACGAAACGGGTTTGCTTCAAGGGCACGTGACTTGGACTTGGCCTTGATCACTTTGCGTCCCTTTCGAACTAGCTGATTAATAGTAGGCATGGTGAGAAATTTTGAGAAAAGAGCGTGAACGTATCGTTTGAAGGTGGTTCGGCAAGAATTTTCTGCCGAAAAAAGATCAAAAAGCAGAACTCGTCCTCAACGGGCCGAATCTGCTTCTTTCCAGATCGCTTTGGGCGGAAAACTCTGGGGGAGTCTCCTATGGAGCCGAAAAAATAAAGGGCGAGTTGTTTGATGCGCCCCACGGGCAACATCAAGCACAATAGTGCCCGAAACGCAGAAATTAGCGCGAATACGTAACCTCGGCAGGCCTGCTGATCGAAAAGCCTAGGTCCAGAGCTCCGTCAGTCCAATACCAGCCCGACTGGCAGGGCTTCGCCAAAGCTAGCCGCTTGATCTCCGCGCGAGATGGGAACGTACTCCCGCAGCGCCTGCAAACGCCCGGGTCCGACCCCGCTCTTTTCGAGCTTGGAAACGATTTTTCGGCTGGCGCCTTTCGACAGGTCCAGAGCCCGCTCGTCAACCTTGCGAGCGGCGGACAGAAACAGCGGCAGCGCCTGAGCGAAACGACTATCCTGCCAATCGAATCGTTTGAGCAAGTCGTAGAGCTCCTCCACTCGCTTCGGCGGCATGACTCGATCCGGCCCGGCCCGGAAGGGCGCGCGACTGAGCAGCGGTCCCAAGCCGCCCAAGACCGCTTCCACATGCTGGTCCTCTGCCAACGCCTCGCGCAACCGCTGCTCGAGGTCGCGAAAGAGCAGCTGCTTGCGCTCGAGATCCACCTTTTCCAGGCAGCCCAGAAGGCGAATTCGTTCCGCCGAAGCCCGGGGACTCGATCGCAATGCAGCGAGCTCGGTATCGAACACACGGCTTTGCTCCGCCTCCTCCAGGCCGGCAACCACCCGCCTCAGCATGATGAGACGCTGCACCTCCACCCGAGCGGAGGACACGGCGCTTTCCGAGCCCCATCGCGAAAGACGCAAGACCCGCTGCTCGTCCTCCGCAAATCCAAACCCCGGCCGCAACAAGTATCCAGCCAACTGCAGCCACGTCTCGAGGTAGGCCTCGCTGCGGTGTCCGAGTCCATCCGCGTCTTCCAAAACTGCGAACAAGCGACGGGCCGTCGGCAGATTCCACTCGTGTTTAGGAGCCCCAAGAGCCCGCTCCACCTCCTTATATACCTGCGACGCCTTGATCGCCCCGCCCCGTCCTTGCTTGAGTTTGCCCTCCAAGGCCCGGATCCCTTTTTCGATTCGATCGGAAACGCTCAAAATCTCAGGCCCCATCGCCGGAGCCGGCTCGCTCCGATCGGCCTCGGAACGCAAATTGAAGGACAACGGCCAGCCGCCCGGACAGGACTCCTCCTTCGATTCGCAGGAAATGGTAAGCACCCCCAGCTCGTTCACCTGCGATCGCAGCGAAACCGCTACCCACTGCTCATCAGGCGCTTCAGGCGCCTCGATCTTGGCTTGCAGGACGGGCAAGGAATGGAATCCCCCCTTTTCGTACCGCACCACGGCCCCAGAGGAATCCTCTTTTCGCTCGGCGCCCTGAAAGGCGGAGAAGCTCGCGCGTCGGTTGGTGCGAAGACGCAGGCCTTGCAACTCCACTTCGACGCTCGCCCCGACCGCAGTCCCTTTGGGTAAAACGCACAGCAAGCTTCGCTCCTGATCCGTCGAAGAACCGATTTCCAGGTAAACCGCTCGAGGGGTTCGGGCCGAAATCCGACGCCTCCCTTTAGCCAGCAGAGCCCCGTAGCTCGCGGCGCCGCGGGCCACCGCCAAATCCCTTTCCGCGTTGCCGAGCTCTCTTGGCGCCGCCCCGTCGTACCACCGGGCGAAGCTTTCCAGCAACCGCTTCCTGACCACAGGCGCCATCAAGCTGCCCCCGTTGAAGAGCACCTGATCCACGCGAGGTCGCCCTTGCAGGAACTCCGCCAGATGCCGCGTCACCGCGCAGTCGGCCGCGTAGGGCAGTCCCCACTCCAGCAGGCCGCTCGAAGAGCGGTCCGCCCGGGAATCGGCGGAGCAGAGCGGATAAAAGCCCTCCAGGAGGAGTTTGCGCACGTCGCTAGCGGAAACCACCGTGGTCAGACTGCCCGCGAACAACCCGGAACCTCGACTGGGCAAGGAAACGGTCAACGACTCGTCGTCACTGTCCTGCGAGGAAAAGCAGCGCTCCTTCAAGTCGCGAGCTCGGCTGATCAAATAGGACCATTGGTCGGAGCTCAGTTCCTCGCCGTTTGGCGACAGTTCGGTTTCCAAAGCGTGAGCTAGCGCCAGATCGATATTGTCGCCGCCGAGCAGCAGGTGTTCGCTCACCGCGACGCGCTCGATTTGGCGGCGTCCGGTTTCCGACGACAGTTCGCCGACGCGAAAGAGGCTGAAATCCGACGTGCCGCCGCCCACGTCCACCACCAGGACGCACTCTCCCTCGCCGAGAACCGATCCGCCCTCGCCGACCGATTCGAGGTGTCGGTAAAACGCCGCCTGCGGCTCCTCCAGCAGGCGAGTTCCCTCCGCAAACCCCGCCAGCTTCGCCGCTTCCAAGGTCGCCGCTTGCGACGCGACATCGAAGGAAGCTGGCACGGTGATGGTGATCTGTTGCTCGTCAAACGGCGCGTCCGAGCCGAAACGGCCTTCCCACGCGTCCTTCAAAAACGCCAACAGACGGGACGACGCCTCCAGCGGTGACAGCTTCTCGGCGTCGGGCACGATGGGAGACTTCCACGGAAGTATCTTCGCGTCGGGGCGAACCGCGTGCTGGCAGAGCCACGATTTCGCGGAGTGGGCGACCAGTCGCGGACTGTCGTAGAACCGGTTGCGAGCGAAGAGGCCAAGCTCCCAGCGAGCAGGCCCGGCTTCGCCGGCCACCCGAACCAGAAACGACGGCAAGGTCGAACGTGAAACCAGCGTATTGAGCTCCTCGCGCTGCTCGATCGGCAGGACTTGCGACACCGCGCCCTCCTCGCCCAACGCCACGTAAGCGAGGGCGCAGTTGGTAGTACCGAGGTCGATGCCGATGCTATAACGAGAACTCATTCCGCTAAACCGTTTAGGCCACAAAGAATTCTGCACTGCTAGCCTGCCTAACAAGGCAGGTCATCCGGAGGTTCGTTCTCCGTGCTTTTTCGTGGCCAAATCTCCCTTTCAATCGCTTCGTGATTTTCGTGTCCTGAGCAGGCATATGATCACTCCATGCGCACCTGGAACTCCACCTTCCAACGGCGATCGGAGTCGGCGTGCTGCATCCAGAGTTCCAAGTTGCCCAGCTCAGTCACCACCGAGTTGAGAAAAACCGGTATCGGCTGCCCGTCGGGAAAGGCTTCCATGGGCGGCAAGGTGATTTCCAGCTTGCTGGTCTCCTCCAGGTTCCTTTCCGCGTTGCTCACCACATCCCCCGGTTCATCGCCGCTGCGAATCTCCGATGAGAAGAAACGGAAAACTGCCGCCTTGCCGGTCACCAGTCCGAATCGGCGACCTTCCAGCATATGCGAGCTCCCCTCCTCCATGCCTTGCGGCACCACGCAGACCGCCTTCACCGGCGGCTTGAAGCCGGGCACCGCAGGACGCGAGGATTCCAGCCCCACGTAGTAGGATCGCGCCGTGCCCGCTCGGATGCGAATCCCCTGACCGCTGACGCGATTTCGTCCGTAGCACGCCGCTCCCTTGGCCACCGCCAGATCTGGCTGAAAGCCCTGCAGCTCTCGCGGAGCCGTCCCGCACCAGCTGGCCAGCAGGTCCAGCACGCGGGCTCGAATGGCGTCGGCCTTGAACACGCCGCCGTTGAAAAGAACCGCGGTGGGCTTCAAAAGGGAGCCATCGAGAGCGTCGACCGAGTCGCCGATGAGCGCTGATAGGGCTTCGCTGGTTTTCACGTTTTGCAGGCTGCGAGCAAGGAATCGGGCTAGATGTTTGCTCACGACCGCGTCGGAAGCGTACGGGAGGCCGAATTCCTGCAGCGCCGCACCGCCCTCTTCCACCGGCATGTCATCCTCGGCGGTCATGGCGAAGAAGCCGTCGATGACCACTGCCTCCAGAGTCTCGCGGCTCAGTGTAGTCGAGACCGTCCCAGCGAAGAGACTCGACCCTCGCGAAGGCACGGAAATCGGCAGTTCGTGGAGCGAGAGGTCCTCGAAAAGCTTGGCCTTCGCTTGGCTGGCCGCGTGTACCAAAGCGAGGAATTGCCAGTCGTCGATCTCGGAGCCTCCATCCTCCAGCTGAGCTTGCAGGGTGTAAGCCAGAGCGAGGTCCATATTGTCGCCGCCGAGCAAGATGTGTTCGCCCACACTGACACGCTCCACCGCGAGGTTGCCGTCTTCCTCGCTCACCGCGATAAGACTGAAGTCGGCCGTGCCGCCGCCCACGTCGCAGACCAGAATCACATCGCCCGCTTGCACCTGTTTGCGCCAGTCGGCCCCCGCTTGCTCGGTCCAGGCGTAAAAGGCGGCCTGCGGTTCTTCGAGCAATACCGGTTCCGGAAAGCCTGCCGCCGCGGCGGCGTCTGCGGTAAGCTTGCGGGCCACTTCGTCGAAGGAAGCCGGGACCGTGATCACGATTTGCCCGTCATCCCAGTTCCATTGGCGGCCTTCCAGCTGCTCGGCGTGCAGGACGCCTGCCTTCAGGTGCTGGAGATAGCGACGGGAGGCCTCGACGGCCGATACCTTCGCCTCCACCGATTCGGAATTCCACGGCAGCACTGCGGACTGCGGATCGATGTGCGGGTTCGAAAGCCAGGACTTGGCGGAGGTGACCAAGCGATCCGGAACCTGGGCCCCATGCTCGCGAGCGAACGAACCGACGATCTGCCGAATCTCGCCCTCGCTCCAAGGCAAGCGGAGCGATTCCTCCGAAAACTCGCCAGCTTCAGGCAAATAAAGCGCGGAAGGTAGAGAGGGGCGCTCGCCGACTTGATTGGGTGCGAGAATCTGCGTGACGTTTACTACGCGACTTTCGCCGGATTCCAAATCGCACAAGCTCACCGCGCTGTTGCTGGTGCCAAGATCGATGCCGATGACAAATTTCTTATCCATGTGAAAAACCGAGGTAGTGTGTTGCCTACTGAAATTACTTCAAAATGCGCTTCCGCTAACGCCAAGGGTGGAGCGGACCTCCGGACTCGCTCTTTCTGCAACGAACCGAAACACGACAGTCGGAGCCAAATCGCAAAAGGGCCCCTATTTCACTTCCACCTGGGCGGGAGCGATGGGCGCGCGCGATGGGCCGTCGACCTTGATCACTCGCGGCAGGTTGACCGAACGGGCCTTCCAGCCCTTGTGCACCAGCTTGCCCTTGCGCGGACCGTCGCCCGAAACCGAACCTGTCACGCGATACGCCTCGCCGGCGTCCGCCGGCACGGTGATGGTGGAGCCTTCCTTCTCGGAACTGACCGGCTCCACGATGAACATCTCGTCGAAGGCGGCCCGACAGCCTTGATGAACTACGCGCGCCGCCGCCCCGACCTGGGCGTCGCTGTACTTGCTGATGTCGTCCATGAGGAAGTCGACCAGTCGACCTTTGCTCTGCAGAGCCCCGATGACGGCGAGCACTTCCGCTTCGGCCACATTCTTCGTAGGAGCAGGCGGAGGTGGAGCAGGAGGCGCAGGCGCGTCCACCTCTCGAGGGGTCCGCTGCGGCGCGTTGGGAGCGAGAGCGCTTTTCAGCACCAGCCAGAGAGCGAACGCCAAGGAACCCGCTACGCAGTAGGTCGCGTACTGGGAAACAGCGGGGGCCAGAGCGAGCCCGTTGAGAAGAGCGATGATAACACCTGCGACGAGCGCGTTGCTTTTCATGATACTGAGTTGATTTGAAATGGGATTGGCCCGCGACCGAGCACGGACGAGAGTTGTCTTCGTTTTAAGAGGACCAGCGAGTCAAGAGTCCAACTGAAAACGGATTCGTCGTTAACTCGTTTGAAAGCAAGGTCCGAGCCAGACGTTGACCTAGCAAAGGGTTGCGAGCCCGAAGACGGACGACAGACTGGCCTTCGAAATCGCTCTTTCGCCATTTCACTCGCCTAGCCCCGCAACGTATCCCAATCGCCCATGTCCCCTGACTTCCTCGTGCTCGCATCTGGCGCCGTCGACCTGAGCCCTTTGATCAACCTATGCGCTGGTATCGCTTTTGTGGTCATTTCGATAGCCGCTCTTCGCATCCATCCGTTTATCGCCCTGATCCTAGCGGCCGCCCTCGTGGGCACGCTAAGCAACCTCGCTGGAGCCAGCGAAGGCAATGCAGTCGTCACGGCAATCAGGGATACCATGCTGCAATTTGGATCCACCGCGGGTGGCATCGCTTGGATCATCGCGCTCGCAGCGATCATCGGACTCTGCTTAATGGAAAGCGGAGCGGCGGATCGAATCGTGCGAAGCATGATCAAGGTATTTGGAGAGAAACGGGCGGGCGTCGCCATGCTGATCTCCGCCTTCCTGCTTTCGATTCCCGTATTCTTCGACACAGTCTTCTACTTGATGGTGCCGCTGGCCCAAGCCCTGGCATTTCGACTCGGCAAACGCTACGTGCAGTTCATCGTAGCGATCTGTATCGGAGCCGCCATTACACATAGTCTCGTACCGCCTACGCCGGGACCGCTGATCGTCGTGGAAGCGCTGCAGATCAATCTCGGATTCAGCATCATCGGAGGCCTCGCCCTCGGCATTTTGCCCGCCCTCGCCGGCATGCGCCTTGGCGTCTGGCTCGACAAGCGACTCGACCTGCCCTTGCGCGACGGCGGTTTGGTCAGGATCAAGGATCTGGAGGCGATCGTGAACAAAACAGACGACCAGCTGCCCGGCATATTCGTATCCAATCTCCCGGTACTTCTTCCAGTTTTCCTCATCTCGCTCGCTTCATTCGTCACGGAGTTCTCGAATCCCGAAGCGCTCGGCTCGCTGTACTCGGTCATCGAGGTTTTTGGATACAAGCATGTCGCCATGTTTCTCGGGGCCATAATAGCGATCTACCTGCTAGCCCGTCAGGAAAAGCTCAACAAGACAGAGCTTTGGAAGCGACTGGAGGAGCCGCTCGCAACGGCGGGCACGATTATCCTCATCACCGCTGCGGGCGGGGCTTTTGGCGGCATGATTAGACAATCAGGGATTGGAGACACCATAATCGCTATGACGGAGGGAAGCGACGTTTCCTACGTCGTGCTCGCGTGGATCGTGGCGGCCGTCATGAAGGTGGCTCAGGGATCTTCCACCACATCGATGATCACCACTTCCGGAATCATGGCTGGCATCGTCGCCACTCTCTCCGCGAGCAGCGTCACCCTGGGATTCGATCCCTTCTATCTCTTCGCAGCGATCGCGTTCGGAGCCATGTTCGGCTCATGGATGAACGACAGCGGCTTCTGGATCGTCTGCAAGATGACCGGCTTCACCGAAGCCGAAACCCTCAAGACCTGGACCCTTTCAGTGAGCGTGATTTCGCTGATCGGACTACTCGAACTGCTGCTCCTTTCGAGACTGCTGCCCTTCCCTTTCGGAAACTAGCCGAGCTATTAACCTAGAGCCCCATATGGGTCAGAATGAAAGCTTCGGTCTCGTTTAAGGAATGGTTCCAGCCAAATGCGTCATGACCGTGCCCATCTTCCGGGTACAAAATCAACGCATATTCCTTCCCTGCTTTCTCCATCGCTTTTGACATGATACGAGCTTGATCGATATCCACACGCCTGTCTCGTTCTCCCTGGATAATCAAAATGGGTCGCTGGAATGCATCCACATAATTAACGGGAGACACCCGCTCGATGTAAGCTGAATCGACACGACTCTCGAGTATTTCCTTCCAGAAGTGATACTTGAACCGGTTGTGAACGTACAGATCGTTTCGCAGCATCGCTTTCATATGGCTGGGGGCCGCTGTGGCCACACCACATCGATATAGTTCAGGGTAACGTACCATGCTCATGTAGACGGAATAGCCTCCCCAACTTCCGCCGACTATCGCTACCCTTGCTTTTTGGGCGATCCCATTCTCGATTGCCCAGTTCACAGCATCCGCGATATCGTCGATCGGAGTCGTATCCAGATTTCCGACAATCCCATCGAGTTTAAACGCTCTTCCGAATCCAGCAGACCCACGATAGTTCACCTCCAATATCGCAAACCCCCTCGTCGCATAAAATTGGGTGATAGGAGAATAGGTCAACAAGTCGCGACTAGTAGGCCCTCCGTGAATACTCGCTATTAAAGGCAATGGCGTTCCATCCCAATCTGGGGGAGTCGTCAAATAGCAGAGAATGCTCTGACCATCTCTAGCTTCGACATGAATAGGACGAGTTGTCGCTAAGTTCTGGTCCAATATAGCCAAGTTTGTCGTATATAAGTTTCGAAGCGATTTAGCTGCCTCACTGTAGAGGTAATACTCGCCAGGCGATTGGTCACCGAAGCTCCTGAAAACGATGGCTTTCCCCTCAAGATCCCAAGATATCGGTTTATGTTGCAAATGGGGCAAGGCGCTCTCGACCTGCCGCTGAGCCGCCTCGAACCTCGGGTCAAACCAAACTACTTTGTATCGATCTTTCCAATACCCTATTCCGATCACCTCGTAGTTCCGGTTTCGAAACAGGTCCACCGCCGGATAGTCGCCCCCAACATCATATTCGTCATCCTGCCAAAGAACCTCTTCGACTTTCCCTGATTCGATATTGTACCGACAAAGCGAATACTTATCACCTCCACGGTGAGCAGAGACTATCAACGTGTTTTCATCGCCACCAAAACCTTCAACATAGACTGAGTGGTCGACCTCATCTTTTCCAGAACGAGTAAACTGGATCTCAAGCTCATTGTTTTGATGTTCCAGATCTCGCCATCGTTTCGAATCACCGTCCCTGTACCGAAACTCAAGTTGGCCATCGCTATACTGCTGTTTCAATCTAAGCCGGCCATTGGCATCCAAGTAGCAAGCGTCCCATAACTCGCCGATTTCTAATAACACCCGCTTACCTTTTACGCAGTCGACGGTGGCGAAATGTTTACCACGGCCAATTGCTTTTGTCGTATGCGAATACGTGACCGCATGGGTGCTATCCGGAAGCACTCTTAGGATTCTCAAGGTCTCACGCCCTTCCAGCAATTCGACCTTGCCGGAAAACGCGTGCAATGAGTTCAGCTCGCGATCTGCTATGAACAGCAAAACCTCATCGCTCAACCACTCCAGGTCAGACACTGCTTCATCGTACTCCCCGACCTCAACACTTTGCAGGATACTCAGCGACTCTACGTCAAAGACGACGAGGCGATGATGCGTTTTATCATCTCGATAGGTAGCCACGAGCTTGCCGTTCGGCGAAACGACATGGGGGTAATGGTTAACACGTTGAAACAAGGCTACAGCTGGAACGCCTGAAGACCGATCCAGCAAAGTCTCGTATTCCTCCTCCAGACTTCGACCGGCAATCGAGTCACCCGTCCTCAACTCTCGACCACGCTCGAAGATATGAAGGCTCCCAATCGCGTCGACCTGGGCAGGCATTTTTATCGCTATCTTCCTCTTCTTCCCAGCTCTCAAGCTTCCCACCGAATCATAGTAGGTCGCCAAGGCATCATTGGACTGAAACAAAAGGAGGAAAAAACAGTTACTAACGTTGCGATCCGCAGTCAGAGAGATCGTCATCTCAAAGCTGTTTTTCCCCGCTTTCATTTTATTGTTTTTGAGCACGCGAGGATCTCTAGCTTCACCGAAATCGACATCCACAAATCCCTCCGCGTAGGACTCAGCAGCTACAAAACGGGTACGTTCATGCTCCGACTTTTTTGCCCTTCCTTTGGAGTCTTCGACAATCAAGGTGTCTGAGCGTATTCCAATCACACGACGGAATTCCCCCTTGTGATCGACTTGCATCTCAATTTGCCCCCAGGCGCAGGTTACGAAACACAACGTAGACAGTATGAGAAGGGAGACGAAATTACGGGGCATACGGAATGGTAGTTACACCTACTTATTAACTCGTAGAAAACGCCTTTATCAATTCCAAAACAAACGGGACACAAAATCGATCTCCAGTAGGTTGAGCGACGAAACGAAAACCCGTCTCCCCAAAACGCTCACCTGATCGCAAACGAGGGCGCTCAGTCTGTCAGTTCCAACAAATTGGATACATCGACGAAGTGTGGGATGCCGAGGGTGAGGCAATGCAGGAAGCCGCCGGTCGCCACGAGATGATCCGCAGGCACAGCGACCACGTCCCACTTGGGAAGCAAGGAACGAAAGGTCTCGAAGACGCGAGCTTCGACATCAGCATCCACATCGGAATAACTGGGGACCAGCATCAAGCCGTTCGCATAGAACACGTTGGTATAGGAACGCCAAAGTCCGTCTTTACGGGGAGCGAGCGGTATGCGGTGGATTTCCAGCGGCCGGCCGTCGACCGTTTGCTCAGCGAGATATCTCGTCGCTTCCTCAAGGCTGTCCCGCACCGACTGATCCTCGCCGGGCAATGCCTCGGCCACAACCACTGTATTCGAATTGAGAAAGGTCATGAACATGTCGGCATGCCCAGTTCCTTCGCCTGGCAACGGCGGCACCACGGTGAAGGTTTTCAAGGCTAGGTAGGAGCTCATCAGTCCCATGAACTCCTCGGAGCTGAATTTCCGAAACCGATTTCGATCGATCAGCTTGGACGTGGAGACGCCAAATCCATTGCCATTGTGCACCAGGTTTCCTCCTTCGAGAGCGATCGGCACATAGGAACACTGTAGATTCAAGGCGTTCGCTAAGATAAGGGGCAACTGGTCGTCCAGAGGTCTATTTCCCAGCTCGTCGCGAGCAGCGTAGTAGGTATCGACCACCGATGCGGAACCATCCGAGCGTCGCACGAAAATCGGCCCGAAATCGCGTATCCACATGGAGTCCAGCTGATGGGTCAGAAAGTGCACCCGCTCGCGGGAAACACCTGCCTCCTCCAAGGCTTCGCGTCCGTCAAGCACCTGCTCTGGCCCCGCCACGATGGCAATCACCGGAGCTCGCTCCGAAATCAACTCAACCAAACGGGCAAAGAGTTCGGGATGGAAATGCACCAGTTCGTTGGCCGACAGAAGCACTGCGGAAAGCCGACCGAATTCGCCTTGTATGCGCACCGGTACCGGCAGAGCTCGATGAAACGCGTCGCGACGATTTTGCGCCGATGCCGGTAGCACGTTTGAAAGCGGTTCGTCTGCCGTTCGCTGCGAGTAAAGCAGGTCGAAGGCAGCGAGGAGAAACAGAGTCAGAGAGGCGATTCTCATCGGCGAAACCAATAGGTCGGAAGCAGGATTGCTGTGTTTGCAGAAACGAAAACGAACACCAATAGGCAAGCTGAATTCAGAGCCCTCACCCATCGACCGTTCCCGCAAACAAAAAGGCCGTATCCTGCGAGAGGATACGGCCTTCGAAAGGTTGTTAGGGAAACGCTTAGCCGACTTCCGGCGTGACCGCTGCGGTCGGATCGTCGGAGGAGCTTTCGACTTCCATGCCATCTTCGAGCTCGCCACCAAATGGAAGCGTGATGCGAAGATCGCGGTAGGTGCGAAGTCCGGTACCAGCAGGAATGAGGTGACCCATGATCACGTTTTCCTTGAAGCCTTGCAGCTGGTCGATCTTCGACAGAGTGGAGGCATCGGTGAGTACGCGAGTGGTTTCCTGGAAGGAGGCCGCCGAGATGAAGGACTCAGTCTCGATAGACGCCTTGGTGATGCCGAGGAGAACGGGCTCCGCTTCGGCTGGCTTACCACCGGCTTCCACGATGCGATTGTTCTCACGCATGAAGGTGGAACGCTCCACCTGCTCGCCCCAGAAGAACTCGGTATCGCCTGGATCGCTGATGCGCACCTTGCGCAGCATCTGACGGATGATGAGCTCGATGTGCTTGTCGTTGATGGTCACACCCTGCAGACGATAAACCTCCTGAACCTCGTTGATGAGGAATTCGTAGAGGCGAGATGGTCCGAGGATGTCGAGGATCTCGTGCGGATCAGCGGAGCCTTCGGTGAGGTGCTGTCCCTTGTGCACCACGTCGCCAGCCTGTACGATGATCTGCTTGGCGTGCGGGATGAGGTGCTCTTCGGCTTCGCCGGACTCTTCGTCGGTGACGATCAGCTTGCGCTTGGAACGAACGGTTCCACCGAAGGAAACCACACCATCGACGCGGGCCATCTCCGCGGCTTCCTTTGGACGACGAGCTTCGAAGAGCTCGGCAACACGAGGAAGACCACCGGTGATGTCCTTGGTCTTGGACGCCTGACGTGGCGTCTTCGCGAGCAAGGCACCCTGAGCGATTTCGTCGCCTTCCGCAACCGTCACCTGAGCGCCAGTCGGAATGCTGTAAACCGCCAGCGGCTTGCCGGTGTTGTCACGAATTTCCACGGAAGGATTCAGGTCTTCCTTGTGCTCGATGACCACAGTGGCGATACGACCGGAGCTCTCGTCGAGTTCCTTCTTGATGGTCACGCCAGGGATCATGTCGCGGAAGCCGATCACACCCGACTTTTCGGAAAGTACCGGAATATTGTACGGGTCCCACTCGGCGAGCAGCTGTCCCGCTTCGATTTCGCCGCCATCGGCGACGCGTAGGAGAGATCCCACTACGATGTCGTAGGCTTCGAGCTCACGGTCGTTGGCATCGAGGACCTGAACCGAACCGGTCTTATTGAGCACCACGCTGACTCCCGGAGCAATTTCAACCAGACGCAGACCACGGTAGCGAACCTTGCCACCGTTACGAACGGTGATCTTCGGATCGGTCACCACCGAGGAAGCGATACCGCCAATGTGGAAGGTACGCATGGTCAGCTGGGTACCTGGCTCACCGATGGACTGAGCCGCGATGATGCCAACCGAGTCGCCAATCTTGGCCACGTCGTTGGAGGCCGGGTTGATGCCGTAAGACTTGGCATCGATACCGTATGCCGCAGTCGATGTCAGCGGAGACATAACCTTGAGACGCTCGATGCCGAGTTCCTCGACACGCTTCGCGATCTGCTCGGTGATGAGCTCGCCAGAGCCGACAACCAGCTCGTCTGGATTGATCGGATTGTAGACGTCGTCGCAAGAGCAACGGCCTTCGATACGCTCACGCAGACCAACGATTTCGTCGTCGCCTTCGAAGATGGCCTTCTTCCAAATGCCTTCACGAGTGCCGCAATCTTCTTCGGTGATGATGACATCCATCGCCACGTCACAGAGCTTACGAGTGAGGTATCCAGCGTCAGCGGTCTTGAGAGCTGTATCCGCGAGACCCTTACGAGCGCCGTGAGTCGAGATGAAGTACTCGAGTACGGTCAAACCTTCACGGAAGGAAGAGAGGATCGGACGTTCGATGATTTCACCCGATGGCTTAGCCATCAAACCGCGAGTACCGCAAAGCTGACGCACCTGGTTCGGGTTACCACGAGCGCCGGAATCCATCATCACGAAGACAGGATTCACGCCCGGCTTACCGCCATTGGTTTTCAGCTGGATGAACACCGCCTGCTTGATTTCGTCGGTCGCAACAGTCCAGATGTCGATGATCTTGTTGTAGCGCTCACCTGTAGTGATGATACCCTTACGATACTGGCTATCGACTTCGTTGATCTTGTTGAAGGCGCGTTCGACGATTTCCGTCTTCTCCTCAGGAATGATCATATCGTCGATACCGATGGAAATACCTGCCATGGTAGCGACGTCGAAACCGAGTTTCTTCAGAGCGTCGAGAGAGAGCACAGTCTGCTCGGATCCAGACACCTTGTAGGTGTTGTTGATCACGTCGCCGAGTTCCTTCTTACCAACTTGGAAGTTGATGAAACCAAGCTCCTTCGGCCAGATCTGGCTGTAGCGGATACGACCCACCGTAGTGGTGATGGTCTTACGCTCGGCGTTGCCGAAAACGGTTTCACGACCGTAGTCGGGATTTGGGATGCGCACCCAATCGTGAGTGTGCAACGCCCCATCGAGGTTGGCGAAGATCGCTTCGGTCTTGTTGCCCAAGAGCGGGACGCGACTCAATTCCTCGGCCGGAACCTTGGGGTTCATGGTCAAGTAGTAGGAACCGAGGATAACGTCCTGGGATGGCGTCAAAATCGGCTTACCACTGGAGGGCGAGAAGATGTTGCCCGTGGCCATCATGAGCATCTTGCACTCGAGCGTGGCTTCGAGCGAAAGAGGCACGTGAACCGCCATCTGGTCACCGTCGAAGTCCGCGTTGTACGCGGTACAAACGAGCGGGTGAACGCGGATCGCTTCGCCTTCGATGAGCACCGGCTCGAAAGCCTGGATGGAAAGACGGTGAAGGGTCGGAGCGCGATTCAGAAGAACCGGATGCCCCTTGGTCACTTCTTCCAAGATGTCCCAAACTTCCGGAGAGCGCTTTTCGATCATGCGACGAGCGCCACGAACGGTGTGCACGAAACCGAGTTCCTTGAGGCGTCGGATGATGAACGGCTCGAACAATACGAGGGCCATCTTCTTGGGAAGACCGCACTGGCTGAGCTTGAGCTCAGGACCAATCACGATGACGGAACGACCGGAGTAGTCGACGCGCTTACCGAGAAGGTTCTGACGGAAGCGTCCCTGCTTGCCCTTGAGCATATCGCTGAGGGACTTGAGCGGACGGTTTCCTGCGCCAGTCACTGGACGACCGTGACGACCATTGTCGAAGAGCGCGTCGACCGCTTCCTGCAGCATGCGCTTTTCGTTGTGAATGATCACGTCCGGCGTCTTCAACTGCATCAAGTTCTTGAGGCGGTTGTTACGATTGATGACGCGGCGATAGAGGTCGTTGAGGTCGGACGTCGCGAAGCGGCCGCCTTCCAAAGGTACGAGCGGGCGAAGGTCTGGCGGGATGACCGGCAGCACTTCCAGCACCATCCACTCTGGGCGCGAGCTGGACTTGATGAAGCCCTGGATGACCTTGAGACGCTTAGCTAGCTTCTTCTTGATCTGCTTGGACTTGGTGGAGCGCATGGCTTCCTGCAGCTCGAGCACGGTTGCTTCCATGTCGGTCTGCGTCAGCACGTCGCGAAGGGCTTCGGCGCCCATCTTGGCCACGAAGGAATCGTCGCCGTACTCGGCCATGGCTTCGATGTATTCCTGGTCGGTGAGCAGCTGCTTTTCTTCCAGCGGCGTGCGACCAGGGTCGGTCACCATGTAGGCTTCGTAGTAGATCACGCGCTCGAGAGAACGTGCGGTCATGTCGAGCAACAGGCCGAGACGAGACGGCATGCTCTTCAGGAACCAGATGTGCGTCACAGGCACGGCCAACTCGATGTGGCCCATGCGCTGACGGCGGACGCGAGATACGGTTACCTCAACGCCACAGCGGTCACAGATGACACCCTTGTACTTGATTCGCTTGTACTTTCCACAGGCGCACTCGTAGTCGCGCACTGGACCGAAGATGCGCTGACAGAAAAGTCCGCCTGGCTCCGGCTTGAAGGTACGATAGTTGATGGTCTCCGGGTTCTTAACCTCGCCGCGCGACCAGGAACGGATCGTCTCAGGAGACGCGACATTGATCGTAACGCAGTCGAAATTCGACTCGCGTTCCGCGCTGAGCACTTGTTGGGCTTCTTGCGTAGACATGTTATAAAATCCTCAGTCGGTTGGTTGTTTACTTGTATTCGAGTTCGCTTTGGCGGCCGAGCTTCACGTCGAGACCGAGGGATTGGATTTCCTTGATCAATACGTTGAAGGACTCAGGCGTGCCTGCCTGCAGCGTGGAGTCACCCTTGACCAGAGACTCGTAGATTTTGGTACGACCTTGCACGTCGTCGGACTTGACGGTGAGCAGCTCCTGTAGCGTGTAGGCGGCGCCGTACGCTTCGAGAGCCCAGACCTCCATTTCCCCGAAACGCTGACCACCGTACTGGGCCTTACCACCGAGCGGCTGCTGGGTGACGAGGGAGTAAGGTCCGACCGCGCGGGCGTGGATCTTGTGGCTAACCAAGTGATTTAGCTTCAGCATGTACACCCAGCCGACAACCACTTCGTTATCTAGCTTTTCGCCGGTACGACCATCGTAGAGGATGCTCTTACCAGTGGTGGGCAGGCCGGCATCGGCCAAGTGCTGACGTACGACCTTTTCAGGAATACCGTCGAAGACCGGAGTGGAAACCTTCATGCCGAGAACCTTACAGGCCCAACCCATGTGGGTTTCGAGAACCTGACCAACGTTCATTCGGGAAGGTACACCCAGCGGGTTCAAACAGATCTGAATCGGCGTACCGTCGGGAAGGTATGGCATGTCCTCTTCAGGAACGATCTTCGCTACAACACCCTTGTTTCCGTGGCGTCCCGCCATCTTGTCACCGACCTTGAGCTTTTCCTTGGTAGCGACGTAAACCTTAACCTGCTTGATAACGCCAGTGGCGGCATCTTCGCCGGATTCGATGTTGGCGGTCTTGCGTTCGCGGTCCGACTCGAGCTCGTCGAACTTGCTCTGGTAGGAACCGATGATCTCCATGATCTTGATACGAACTGGAGACGGATCGATCTCAACGTGCTTGGAAACCGCGGCCAGCTTGCGGAGCAGAGTCTTGGTGATCTTGCGGTTGGCCGGGATGATGATCTCGCCGGTCTGACCGTTGACCACATCCAAAGGAATCTTTTCACCGAGAAGGATGTTGGAGAGCGCTTCGGTCAGGCCTTCGCGCAGCTTGTCCATCTGGGTCTTGTAGTCCTCGTTGATCTGCTTGACCTGACGACGACGATCGGACGGGCTCAGGCGCTCGCGCTCGTAGTCGAGGCGGCTGGAAACCTTAACATCCATCACGATGCCATCGACACCAGATGGTACGATGAGCGAGGTATCCTTAACGTCGGCCGCCTTTTCACCGAAGATGGCGCGGAGCAGCTTTTCTTCCGGAGCGAGCTCGGTTTCGGACTTCGGAGTGATCTTACCGACGAGGATGTCGCCCGGCTTCACTTCCGCGCCCACGCGGATAACGCCGTCGTGGTTGAGGTTTTTGAGAGCCTCTTCACCGACGTTTGGAATATCGCGAGTGATTTCTTCCGGGCCGAGCTTTGTGTCACGAGCAGTGACTTCGAACTCCTGGATGTGAATGGAAGTGTAGATGTCGTCCTTGAGAACCTTTTCGGAGATCAGGATGGCGTCTTCGAAGTTGTAACCATTCCAAGGCATGAACGCCACCAGGATGTTCTTACCAATAGCGAGCTCACCGTTTTGAGTACAAGGACCGTCGGCGATGATCTGGTCCTTCTTGATCGGCTGCCCCTTGGCGACGATTGGCTTCTGGTTGAAGCAGGTGCCAGCGTTGGAGCGCATGAACTTGCGCAATTCGTAAACGTGGATGCCCGCCTTCACGTCGGTGTAAGGCTTGCGCTCGAAGTTCGCAGGGAGTTCGCCATCCTTGGAAATGACGATGCGCTTGGCGTCTACCGAGGCTACGATGCCGTCGATCTCGGAAACGGAAACCGTTTTGGAGTCGCGAGCGACACGCTCCTCGATGCCGGTTCCCACAAATGGAGAATCAGCCTGCAGGAGAGGCACGCCTTGGCGTTGCATGTTCGAGCCCATCAACGCGCGGTTAGCATCGTCGTGCTCGAGGAACGGGATCAATCCCGCCGCCACGGATACCACTTGCTTGGTGGAAACGTCCATGAAGTCGACCTGATCGGGATCCACTTCCAAGAACTCGCCCGATTGACGGACGGTGACCTTGCCAGTGAAGTTGCCGTTTTCATCCACTTCGGAATTGGCCTGAGCGATGATCTTGCCCTCTTCCATGTCGGCGTTGAGGTACTTGATCTCATCGGTCACGCGACCGTTTTCGACGATGCGGTACGGGGTTTCGATGAAGCCGAACTCGTTTACGCGCGAGTAGGTGGAGAGCGAGTTGATCAGACCGATGTTCGGTCCTTCCGGCGTCTCGATCGGGCAAATACGACCGTAGTGAGATGGGTGAACGTCACGCACTTCGAAACCAGCGCGCTCGCGATTCAAACCACCTGGGCCGAGAGCGGAGAGACGACGCTTGTGGGTCAGTTCCGCCAGCGGATTGATCTGGTCCATGAACTGCGACAGCTGCGAGCGAGCGAAGAAGTCGCGGATCACGGTGGTAAGCGCCTTCGGGTTGATCAGCTTCTGCGGCGTGATCGAATCGACGCTCTGATCGTAGAGGGTCATGCGCTCGCGAACGAGGCGCTCCGTACGAGCCAGACCGAGGCGACACTGGTTAGCCAGCAATTCGCCCACGGTACGCACGCGGCGTGAGCCAAGGTGGTCGATGTCGTCGAGGTAGCCCTCGCCTGCCTTGAGCTTGATCAGGTACTTGGTCGCCAGAACGATGTCTTCGCCCTGGAGCGTGCGTGTTTCCACGTCCACGTTCATCTCCAGCTTCTGGTTGATCTTGTAGCGACCAACGCGACCGAGGTCGTAGCGCTTGGGATCGAAGAAGAGGCGCTTGAGCAGAGCCTTGGCGTTGGCAGTCGTGGGCGGCTCGCCTGGACGCAGACGCTTGTAGATTTCCTTGAGGGCTTCCTCCTCGTTCTGGGAGGTGTCCTTCTTCATGGCGCGAACGATAGCGCCGTCGTCGACCGTGGTATCGATGACCTTCAAGGTCGGGATGCCATGACCTTCGAACTCACGAACGATGGCCTTGGTGAGCGGCTCGAAGGCGCGAGCGATGACCACACCCTTTTCCGCGTCGATGGCGTCTTCCACCAGCACGTACTGGGAGACGTTTTCCTTTGCGAGAGCATCGGAGGTGGAAAGCTCGTCGATGGTGTAGAACAGCTTGAGAATATCGACGTCCGAGCTGTAGCCCACCGCGCGAAGCAAAGTGGTGATGAGGAACTTGCGGCGACGGCGGCGGCGGTCGAGGTAGACGTAGAGCAGATCGTTGTTGTCGAACTGCACTTCCAGCCAGGTGCCACGGTCCGGGATGATGCGGAAGGCGTGCAAGGGCTTGCCGTTGGTGTGCGGCGTGACTTCGTAAGCGATACCCGGCGAACGGTGCAGCTGGGAAACGACCACGCGCTCGGCGCCATTGATGATAAAGGAGCCGCGGCTGGTCACCATGGGGATCTCACCCATGTAGATCTCTTCGTCCTTGATGTTGTCCTCTTCGCGGAGACGCAGCTTCACGTACAGAGGCACGGAGTAGGAAATGCCCTCGCGGATACACTCGATCTCGGAGGCCTTGGGGTCGCCGACGGTGTAGGATACGAACTCGAGAACCAGACGTCCGTCATAGCTCTCGATAGGAAAGACCTCGCGGAAAACCGCTTCGAGTCCGTCGTTCTTACGCTCGGATATCGGGGTGTCCTTTTGCAGGAAGTCGAGATAGGAATTGATCTGGATCTCGATCAGATTGGGCGGCGTGATAACGTCCTTGAGTTTTCCGAAATTGATGCGGTCGGCCATGTGAATCTGTGCTAGATGTGGGCGAAATTTGGTAAGGTCGGCTAGTGGGAAACAGGCTGCGATCGCTTAGATCGACGCCCGGCTAATAAACGCGAGAAAGACAGGCGCGCTGATTCGCGCCTGTCTTGAAAGTAAAAAGCTGTGAAAAGCAACGTGCAACAAGGCTTACTTAACTTCGACCTTAGCGCCAGCAGCTTCGAGCTTGGACTTGACCTCTTCGGCTTCTTCCTTGGAAACGCCTTCCTTAACAGGCTTGGGCGCGCCTTCAACGAGGTCCTTGGCTTCCTTCAGTCCGAGACCGGTGATGCTACGTACTTCCTTGATCACGTTGATCTTCTTGTCGCCAGCGGCGGCGAGGATTACGTCGAACTCAGTCTTTTCTTCTGCAGGAGCAGCAGCTTCACCGCCAGCGCCAGGAGCTGCAGCAACAGCTACGGGAGCAGCTGCGGATACGCCCCACTTTTCTTCGAGGTCCTTAACGAGACCTGCGATTTCGAGTACGGTCTGGCCGCTGAGCCATTCGATTACGTCTTCTTTATTGATGTCTGCCATCTTCGTAGTGATCGGCTAGTTCGGAGCGATCTCCTCGTTTAAGAGCATAGGCCCCTAGCCTGAATCTTTGTGTTATGGTTTTGTTGAGACGAAGGCATCCAAGCCCTCGAAAGTGTTGATATGAAACGAGTCTTATTCGCCCTTGTCGGCTTTGGCCTGCAGCACGTTGAGCATGGCCTGCGGCACGCCGTTGAGGACGAACACCAGGCTCTGCGCGGGCTGGCTGAGCAGACCGAGCAGCTGGGCCCGGAGAGCTTCCAGGCTTGGCAGCTTGGAAAGGGCCACGATTTCATCCCTGTCTAGACGCTGGGCGCTAAGAATGCCCACCTTGACGTCCATCTTGTCCTTCTTGTCGAAGTACTTGGTCAGGATCTTGGCCACGCCGGAGGGATTCTTGCCACCGATGACGATAGCGTTTTGACCAGCGAGGTGCTCGTCGATTTCCGGATAGCCGCGGTCGCGGGCGGCAACCTTAAGGATGTTGTTCTTGATTACGTGGAACTCGGCCTCTTCCTTGTTGAGCTCGTCGCGGAGCTCAGCGATGTCGACCACGGTGGCTCGCTCGTAATTGGCGAGGAACATGTAGTCGGACTTGTCGAGGTGAGTGTTTACTTCTTCAACGAGAAATTTCTTTTCAGGTCTCATGGTATGCGATCCTCCTGGGCTTAGTATTTCGCGAACTCCGAACCGGCGAGCTTGATGCCAGGAGTCTGGGTTGCGGAAATGTAGACGCTCTTGATGTAGCGGCCCTTGAATACGGACGGACGAGCCTTGCCTACGGCTTCCAAAAGCGCACCGAGGTTTTCAGCCACCTGCTCGTTGTTGAAAGAACGCTTGCCGACGCCGACGCCGAGAGAGGCGTTCTTGTCGACCTTGTACTCGACGCGACCAGCCATCACTTCGTTGATCGCCTTGGCGATGTCGTCGGAAACGGTGCCAGCCTTCGGGTTCGGCATGAGGCCTTTCGGTCCGAGCACGCGAGCGATCTTGCGCACTTCCTTCATGGCGTCCGGAGTGGCGACGGCCACGTCGAAGTCGAACCAGCCACCCTGAACTTTGGCGATCATGTCTTCGAGACCCGCTTCGGTGGCCCCGGCGGCCTTGGCCGCTTCAGGATCCGAAGTGAATGCGAGAACGCGCACCGTCTTGCCGCTGCCGTGGGGAAGCATCACCGTGCCACGCACCATCTCGTTGCCCTTGCGGGGATCGACGCCGAGCTTCATCGAGATTTCGATGGTCTCGTCGAACTTCGCCTTAGGCAACTTAGCCAAGACCTCTACAGCCTCGGCGATCGTGTATTCCTTGCTAAGATCGGCAGCTTCAGACGCTGCGCGAAACTTCTTGGATAGTTTTACCATTTAGTACTCCTTGCGGTGCGAACGCCTGCACGGCTCCCGCGTTGAGGTTTGTTTGCTGTGTTAGCCCTCTACTTCGATACCCATGGAACGAGCGGTACCTTCGATGATACGCGCCGCCATTTCCGGGTCCGAAGCGTTGAGATCGGCTTTCTTGGTTTCGACGATCTCGAGAATCTGAGCTTTCGTGACCTTGCCAACCTTGTCGCGGTTGGGAACGCCCGAGCCCTTGGCCAGACCGGCCGCCTTCTTGAGAAGCACGGATGCTGGAGGGGACTTCAGTACGAAAGTGAAAGACTTGTCCTGATAGACAGTGATTACGACAGGGAGGATCAGACCCGCCTTGTCCTGCGTCTTCGCATTGTACTCCTTGCAGAAGGCCATGATGTTGACCCCAGCCGCGCCAAGGGCTGGACCAACGGGAGGCGCTGGATTGGCGCCGCCGGCAGGGAGTTGTAGGCGAATGGTTCCTGTGACTTTCTTTGCCATTTGTTTAGCTTGTTAAGCGTTCGACTTGCCAATACTCCAGCTCGACTGGAGTGAATCTTCCGAAGATCGAGACCGACACCTTGAGCTTGCCCTTTTCCGGGTCGATCTCGTCGATGCGGCCATTGAGGTTGAGGAACGGGCCATCCGTAATCTTGACCTCTTCTCCAACCTCGAACTGTACCTTCGGTGTTTCCTTGCCCGTGGCGGCTTCCACTTGCCGGAGAATCGTGTCGATCTCCGACTTTTTGAGAGGCGTTGGACGGTCTCCGCCTACGAAATTGATGACGCCCGCGGTTTCGCGAACGAAGTACCAAGGCTTGTTCATCAGCTTTCCGTTCTCATCGTATAGACGCATGTGAACGAATGCGTAGCCTGGATAGAACTTGCGCACCATCTGAGTCTTCTTGCCGTTCTTGACTTCCGTCACGGTCTCAGTGGGCACGAGGACTTCGAATACGTAGTCCTCCATCTCCTCTTCGGCGATGAACTTGTCCAGGTAGCGCTTTACCTTCCCTTCCTGATTGGAAAGGGTCTGAATAACGTACCAAGCGGCGCCTGACTTTGCGCTGGTTTCAGCCATGGGGAGAGTGTTGGAGTTCGAGTGTTTAGCGCATCCAGCTCGTGAACAGGTTGACCACGTTCGCGAGAGAGAAGTCGGATACGGCGATGAAAATACCCATGATCGCGATCGCGATCAGCACAACCACAGTGGACTCGCGCAGCTCGGCGAAAGAAGGCCAGCTGGACTTCTTGAGCTCCGTAATCGTTTCA
Source organism: Pelagicoccus sp. SDUM812003 (assembly GCF_031127815.1). Lineage (NCBI taxonomy): Bacteria > Pseudomonadati > Verrucomicrobiota > Opitutia > Puniceicoccales > Pelagicoccaceae > Pelagicoccus > Pelagicoccus sp. SDUM812003. The sequence continues at coordinate 153,638 of NZ_JARXHY010000014.1, forward strand.
CCGGTGAAGATGCGAATGCTGCGAAATGGATTTTTCATTTATAAAAAGATGGCAGGGCAGGAGGGACTCGAACCCCCAACCCTCGGTTTTGGAGACCGATGCTCTACCAATTGAGCCACTACCCTATGCCAATAAAAACCAAATACAATCGCCGGAACCCGAGGGACGGGCTCCGGCAAAGGAAATTAACTATTCGAAAATCGACTACTCGACGATCTCGGTGATACGACCAGCACCGATGGTACGACCGCCTTCGCGGATCGCGAAGCGCTGACCAGCTTCCATCGCGATCGGCTTGGTGAGGTCAACTTCGATGGAGATGTTGTCGCCTGGCATTACCATTTCGACACCTTCCGGAAGCTGGCATACACCAGTCACGTCAGTCGTACGGAAGTAGAACTGAGGACGGTAGCCGTTGAAGAATGGAGTGTGACGTCCGCCTTCTTCCTTGGAAAGGACGTAGATCTCAGCCTTGCCCTTGTGGTGAGGAGTGATCGAACCTGGCTTGGCGAGCACCTGACCGCGCTCGATAGCGTCCTTGTCGATACCGCGAAGAAGGATGCCAACGTTGTCGCCAGCCTGACCTTGGTCGAGCATCTTGCGGAACATTTCAACGCCGGTGACAGTGGACTTCTGAGTGTCCTTGAGACCGACGATCTCAACTTCCTCACCCACCTTGATCACACCACGCTCGATACGGCCGGTAGCGACGGTACCACGACCAGTGATGGAGAAAACGTCTTCGACAGACATCAAGAAAGGCTTGTCGACTTCGCGCTCCGGCTCGGGGATGTCGGCGTCGATAGCGTCCATGAGAGCCTGGATGTGAGCCTTGCCTTCGTCGGTGCCTTCGAGGGCCTGAGCAGCGGAACCACGGATAACGGTGGTGTCGTCGCCTGGGAAATCGTACTTGTCGAGCAGTTCGCGAACTTCCATTTCGACGAGCTCGAGAAGCTCTTCGTCGTCGATGAGGTCACACTTGTTGAGGAATACCACGATCTTCGGTACACCTACCTGACGAGCGAGAAGGATGTGCTCGCGAGTCTGCGGCATCGGGCCGTCTGCAGCGCTCACAACGAGGATCGCTCCGTCCATCTGAGCCGCGCCAGTGATCATGTTCTTAACGAAGTCAGCGTGGCCTGGGCAGTCTACGTGAGCGTAGTGACGCTTGTCGGACTCGTACTCAACGTGGGCGACGGAGATGGTTACGATCTTGGAGTCGTCACGAACGGTACCACCCTTAGCGATGTCCGCGTAGCTCTTGAGCTCTGCAAGACCCTTGGACGCCTGCACTGCCAAGATAGAAGTGGTCAGCGTGGTTTTGCCGTGGTCAACGTGACCGATAGTGCCGACGTTAACGTGTGGTTTCGTTCTTTCGAAGGTTCCTTTAGCCATTTTTGGTTGTGAGTTATGTTAGTTTTAAAAATTGGTCCCAGATGTGCTTAGACCCACCGGAGGAACCTGCCGATCCCGAAATGGAGCCCTCGAGCGGACTTGAACCGCCGACCTCGTCCTTACCAAGGACGCGCTCTACCGGCTGAGCTACAAGGGCATTCCGAGAAGTGGATCTGAAAAAAAAGAAACGAGAACATGCGCAGCGGGTTTTTACCCGTCAACTACAATATCAGAAAAATTCGAAGGGTTTTCACGGGACCACCTGCAATAGGTACACTCCATCCTCAAGTTGTTTAAGATCAGGAAAATAACTCTTCGCGATCCCCCGTAAACGCTGGTCGACCTCGTCAAAACCAGAACTCTCCAGCACCGAGAGCCCGCCTACAAGAAAGCTTTTCTCGACGACCGCCATGAATGTGGCGATGCCCCAGGCGGGCCATTGCTCGGTGAGCGAGGCGATCTCGTTGCTATATATAAAGGTCTGCGAAATCTCTCTGCCCGTCCCGGGATCGGTCAGCGTGAGCAAGGCCCCCTCCTCCTGCTGATAGTCCGATTCGAACTCCGTTCTACCGAGCTGATGAAAAAGCGGCAGGTCGAAGTTCACCTGAGCCAAGGAGAGGCGGTCGTAGTTGGCCGCGGCTATTCCGAAATCGTCTACATAGTTGCCATCCTCCAACTCGAACATGGGCGAGAAATCGGTGAAGATGGCTCCCTCCTCCTCCAGAGTGTTGGTCAGGTAGCGGGCGTTGGACGCGTTCCAGCGCGTCGGCAGCAGCAAGGGCCGCGGATCGAACAAGGTCATGCGCTGGGTCAGCAGGTCCGACTCCTCCGTGGTTTCCTGGTCGAGGTATCGGATTTCGGTGAACTGACGGGTCTCGCGGCGCAGGGATCGGTTCGAATCCATGGTCAAGGAAACGCTCCAGTAGAGGGCCAAATGGAACAGCAACGCGAAACTGCACGCGACAGTCCAGCGCAGGGTCCTGCCAAAACGACGCTTCCCGGCGCGAACGCTCATCGAATTCCGACTCCTCCCCCTTCCACACGCTGCTCCTCGGTGGCCAGCTGCACCCGAGCATAGCCGGCGCTGATGGCAAGTTCGCACAAGGAACTCAGCGTCTGCATGGATACCCGCACATCCGCTTTCACCAGCAGTGTGGCACCCGCCTGAGCCGGTCCGCGCTCTTCCAGCAGCTTGCCCAGCGATACCAGATCCAGCACGCTATCCTTGAAGAAGATCATTTCCTCCCCTTTCACCTCAGTGACGGTGATCACTTCGTAGACCGACGCGATCGCCACCTGAGAGCTTTGCGCTTCGGGCAAGGCCAAGGTCACTCCCGGCGCCATGACGAACTTCGAGCTGAAAAGAGCGAAAAAGAGCCCGATGGCGCACAGGTCGACGAAGGGCCAAAAACTCAGCCGGGCTCGTCTAGGCAGTTCGCGTTCAAGCTCAAGCATCGCCTTCCGTCTCCTTTTCCGTCGGTAGTGACACTGGCTCCGAGCGGTGCTTCGCCCGGGCGAACATCACCATGAGTTCCTGAGCCAGCCACTCCATCTCGTGGGCCACGGAGCGAATTCTGCCGACGAGGAAATGATGCGCCAAGATTGCTACCGCCCCCAAGGCCAGACCGGTAGCCGTGCTCACCAAGGCCTGCCAACCGCCACTTGCCAATTGCCCAGCATGCACATAGACGCCCTGACGCTCGTATTGCATGAAACTGTCGATCATGCCGATCACCGTGCCCAGCACGCCGAAGATGGGAGCGACCTGAGCGATTGCGTACAAGGCCCCGATACGCCGCTTCACTGGGCCGAGCTCCACCACGGCCGCTTCGCGCACGACCTCCCGGATTTCCGCATCGCTCTCGCGAAAGTGCATCAGTCCCGCCTTCACCATCGCCGCCGCTGGGCCTGGCGTGTCCTGGCAGATGGTCAAGGCCTCGATCAGCCGGCCCTTGGTCAAGGAATTCTCGATGCCGGAGAGGAACTCCTTGGATCGAATCTGATGGCGATGCAAAAACAGCAGACGCTCCACGAACACCACGAGAGCCACCAGACTCAATGCGAATAGGGGCCACATCACCAGGCCGCCTTGGCGAAAGGTGTCGAACAACTCGATCTGCAGAGATTCCATCGATAAAACGCGTTGAGGTAAAATTCAGAACAAAACCGCCAGAGCGCTGGCCATAGCAACTCAATTCTCCAGCGGTTCACGCAAGGGCTCGAGCCTCACGCGAGCCAGCTCTCGCCCGTACAGACGGTGCTGGATCACCACTTGGTAAAAGTCCATGGCCTTGTCCACCTCGCCCTCCTCCTTCATGATTTCCGCCAGCGAGAACAAGCAGCGCGAAAGCCAGTAGCGGCCGTTGCGGGTAAGGAAGCGAAGCTGATTGTCGTCCAGGACCATGGAGTCGTAAAGGGACCACAGCACCTGCTTGGCCTTGTCCACCTCCCCTCGAGTCCGCCACGCTTGACCAAGCTTGAAGCCAGCTTCGACCCGCAGGTCCAACGGGGCGTTGGAAGAGGTTTCCGGCAGGTCCATCAGCAGCTCCAAACGCGAAATCGCCGCCCCGAACTTGCGCGGATCCTTGTCCGCCTGAGCGATCAGCGTGTCGGCCATCGAGAGCTGGGCCAGAAAGCGGTCAGGACGATCCGCATACTCGTTTTCCAGCAAGTAGTAGATGCGCTCCGCGGAATCGAACTTGTTCAAACGGCGCAGCAGATCGGCCTGCATCAGCCGAGCTCGATACACCATCTCGCTCTCCGGATAGTCGTTCACGATGCGCTGCAGCAGCTTGTTGGCCTCGTCGAGATAGGCGTCCTCCCCACGTTGCTCGGCATTGAGCGCCGCTTCGAAAAGCGCTGTCGGAGCCAGGCGATTGTCGCGGTACTCGTCGGCGAGCGACACCAGCAGCTGCTGGGCCTCGACAGTGCGATTGATCGAGGAGAGGTAGCGCGCCTGGGCGATGTAGGAAAACAGAGCCGGCTCCGAACCAGCGTATTCCTGTCGCAAACGCTCCAGCAGCGCCACCGCGGCCTCAGGCTCGATCAGAGCGAATCGCGACTCGGCTAGCGACAGCAGGCAGCTCGCGCGCACCCGCCCCAAAAGATCCGCGTCGACCTGGTCCGCTTGCTCGCTCTGAGCGAAAGCGTCCACCATTTCCACCCATTCCACAGTGTCCTCCGGCTCGCCCGCCACGGACGACAAACGGGCCGCCAGCCAGAGCATGCGAAGATGAAGCTCCGGCGACTCCTCCGTACCCCCGATGGCGAACTGGACCCGCTCGTACGCTTCCGAGACGCGCTGCACGCGGCGCATCTCGTTGATCGCCTTCCATTCCGCCCGCCAAATCATCTCGTCCCCGGCCAGCACCCGCAGCTCCGGATTGTCGATCGAAGCCAAAGCCTGCTCCAACTGGCCCGCACCGAGACGAGCATAGATCAGCTGGAAAAACAACGGCCCGCCGTCGGAGGGGTTGCTCACATTGCTCAAGGCGTTGGCGTAGGCCTCAGCCGCGTTGCGAAAGTCCTCCCGCGTGTTCGACTGCAGCCCAGCCCGCAAGTAGCAGTCCGCAATCAAAGCCGAAAGGCGAGAGTCGACGGTCAGGTCGGCGAACTCGTCGCGCATCTGCTGCAGGTAGCTCGCCGCCGTTCGGTAGCGATTTCGATTCCAGGCCGAAGAGGCTTGAAGGGCCAGCATGCCGCGCCGATAGCTCGAGCCTGGAAACCGCTGCCCCAAGGTAGCCGCATCCTCCTCAGCCCCGACGTAATCCTCCTCCATGAACCGAAACACCGCTCGATAGTAAAGCGCCTGGTCCACCAAGGCATGCCGATCTCCCAAGGCGATCAGTTCGTCCAACACCGCCCTGAGCAGCTCGTGATCCGCCGACTCCTCCACGCGAGCCCGACTGAACACCTGCTGCAAGGCGATCGTCATCAACTCCGGGAATCGGTTCTCGAAAATCAGCTCGCGAAAGGCCTGACCGCCCTCAAGCCGATCCAGGCCAGCCGCCATGGTGGCCAGCAAACGGAACTGGGCCCGGATACGCGGCAACTCCGGCGGCACCTGCTCGAGACGGGAACGAATCAGCTGGATGGCCTGCTCCACACGTCCATTGTCGAACAGCGCTACTGCAAGCTGCTGGGCGTAGAGGTAGCCGACCTCGCGCTCCGCGTTCTCCAACATGGCATTCTGCAGCTGGGCGATGGTCTCCGCTCCCGCGGCCCGCGTCTTCAAACGGCTTCGAAACACCAGCAGGCTGATCTGAGCCCCCAAGGCGGGCGACTCCTCATCAGCCAGCTCCCGGGCCCTCGCATAAGCCTCGCTGCCCGCTTGCAGCCCGCTTTCATTCGTCTGCACCCAGCCCCGCAAAAACCAGTACCACGCTCCATCTCCAGAGCGCAGCGCCTCCCGCTTCACCTTGGCAAGGTGGCGCTTCACCGCGTCGACATCGATTTCAGCGAAGGCGATCATCGCCCGCCTCAAGGCCACCCGGGAAACCGCTCCGCCTTCAGCTCGCCCTTGCAGACCGTCCAAACGCTCGGCCGCCTCGATCCAGCGCGACTGCGCCAGCAAAGCGTCGATCTCGACGAAGCGGTTGCCGATCCACAAATCGCCAGCAGCCAGACTCTCCCCCGCATCGCGAGCCAAATCAAAGGCAACGTCATACAAGCCGACCCCCAACGCCCGCCGAGCGCTGGCAGCCTTCAAAATCGCGTCCCGCTCAGCTCGAGCAGACTCCACCGGATCGCCCTGGGTGAACGGTATGTCCCCATCCAAATCCAGCTCCTGGCCGCCCAGCGAACAAAGCGAAATCGGCAGCCAGACGACCACGCGCAACAAGCGAAGGAAGCCCCCTCGCTTGGGCGAACGAAAACGATGGATTGAGAAAAGCGAAGCCATAGCGATTAATCCGTCCTCACCGAAACGGTCAAAAATCGATCCCTAGACCCGGATTCGACCTAAATGTGGCGCGAATCCGATTCATCTTTCTGGGAGTAGCCACTGTCCTGACGCTGGTGGTTCACCTTGTTCTTCGCCACGTAAGCGGCGAAAACGTCGTCCGCGCTCATGCCCAGCGTCTGAGCCAACGAAATGAGAAAATGGAAAAGGTCGATCACCTCCACCCTGGCGTTCTGCTTGTCAAACTCCTGGTATTTCGCCCACCACTTCCACGGCACCGAATCGATCAGCTCGCAAATCTCCTGCTGCATGGCCCGCGTGTAGTTGAGCACCCACTCGGTCTGCTTTTCCTCTCCGATGTCCTTGAGGTTCACGCCGATACGCGCGTTCAGCTCCTCCTGCATCTCGAAAATCCGCTCAAGCTTGTCCATAAGCCTCGGTCACTAGCCCCCTAGGCCAGACCACGCAAGGCCCAAGGCATTTAAGTTTGAACTTTTCACTTCTATAGTAAAGTACCTAAAACGCGGCAGCAAAAGGGCCCCACCACGCCGACTCGCTCGGCCCGCCGCATCACACACCGCGAGTCGCCCGCTCAGTCGAAGCAAATACCGACTGACCAACGAGTAACAACATGTCACACACAGAAGAACCAAACAAATCGACGCCAGAGCAGGAGGAGCCGCAAAGCCCCGCTAACGTCGCGGCCGACGACGATCTCGGAATCGTCGACGCCATGAAGCCGCCCTCCGCCCCGTCGACCGACAAGCCGATCCGTTACGGCACACGCAAGCAACGCGCAGGCGCCGAAGCGCCCGCCGTCACCTCACTCAACTCGATCAAAACGTTCGAAGAAGAGGAGATCGAAATGGACGATCTCCCGATCCGCGCCAACGCGCCCGAACACCTGATCGACTCGAGACCAAACCCGAGCGAACGACGCGAACGTGATGGCGAAGAACGCCCACGCCGCCAACGCCGCTCGCGCGAGGAACACCCCGGCAACGACCGCCGCAGACGCTCCTCGGAAACGCCTTCCGAAACCGATTCGGAAGCTAACGCAATCGAAGCGAACGAAGCAGAACAGCCAGAAGACCGTCCTGAACGCTTCGGCATGGTGGAAAACCGCGAAAGCGATTCCAGCCAGCCGACCGGCGTGCAGGAATTCCGCCCATCGCGCGATGGACGCGTAGCCCCCAAACGCGAGCGCAAGCCACGCAGCGAAAGCGGCAAGCCCAGCGCTCAGCCCAAGAAAAAAGGCCTCCTCTCCAAGATCATCTCCTTCTTCACCGGAGACGAAAGCAAGGAAGAGGAAAGCAAAAGCTCCCCGCGCCGCCAAAGCTCAGACCGCCCTCGAAATCGCAACCGCCGCGGACCAGGCGACCGCCAGAACCGCGAAGGCGACGAAAACCAAGATGGCAGACCGCGCCGCCGCAAACGTCGTCCCCGCAACCGCGGACCACGTGGCGAAAACCAAGGCGGCAACGCCGAAGGACAGCAAAACCGAGAAGGCGGACAGCGTCGTCGCAGACGTCGCCCCCGCCGCAGCGGCGGACCGCGCCAGCGCGAATCCGCTTCGTCGCAAAAATCGGAATAGACAGCGTACCCAACTCACCAACGAGCCCTGCAGCCTGCCAGCCGCAGGGCTTTTTCACGCTCCTCCCCTTCCACCCACACCCAAAACCCGCAACTCTTTTTTGCAACATGGCAAAAAAGAGTTGCGCCCCCGTCAGCGCAGCAGGCGCCCCCAAACCGCAAAAGCTCTGTCCACTCAGGCGAGCGCAGGCCGCTTTCGTCCGGTCGAGAGAGGCTTGTTCGAGACGCGTATCGCCAGTCGAAGCTTGCTCCGACTGGTCCAAGATGGGTGGCCATTTGTCGTTAAAATCCCGATGGACAGCGACGGTGCCCCGCCTCAGATTCTACCTCAATGAACGAGCCCACCGATAAAGGAGTCGACTATTTCGCCGCCGCTTTGAGCACCCCCATGAACACTCAGACCGAGTCGATCCTTCGTCCCCCGAGCTTCGAAGAGTTCGTTGGCCAAACCAAGACAGTGGAGCGCCTCCGCATCATGTCGGGCGCAGCCCGCAAGCGCGGCGAACCGCTAAACCACATCCTGCTCTCCGGACCTCCTGGCCTTGGCAAGACCAGTCTTTCCTTCATTCTTGGAGCCGAGATGGGGCGAAACGTGCGCATCACCTCCGGACCCGTCGTGGAAAAGGCCGGCGACCTAGCGGGCATGCTGACCAATCTCGAGGAAGGCGACATCCTCTTCATCGACGAGATTCACCGCATCCCCAAAACGGTGGAGGAGTACCTCTACTCCGCCATGGAAGACTTCCGAATCGACATCATGATCGACCAAGGGCCCAACGCCCGCAGCGTGCGGCTGGACATACCGCGCTTCACCCTGGTAGGAGCGACTACCCGAAACGGTCTTCTCACCGCCCCGCTGCGCAGCCGTTTCACCCTGCAAACCCGACTCGACTACTACGAACCAGACGATCTGGTGAAAATCGTCCTGCGCACCTGCGGCTTGCTCGGGGTGGAAACGAATGCCGAAGGCGCCATGGAAATCGCCCGTCGCGCCCGCGGCACGCCACGCATCGCCAACAACCTGGTGAATTTCGTGCGCGACTACGCAGAGGAAAAAGGCGACGGGGTGATCACCAAACCCATCGCCCAAGCAGCTCTCGAGCTGCTGGAAATCGACGCCCTCGGCCTCGATGAGATGGACAAGCGCATCCTTCGCGTCATGGCCACCACCTACAAAAGCCGTCCGGTCGGCATCAGCACGCTCGCCGTCGCGGTAGGCGAGGAAGCCGATACCCTGGAAGAAGTCCACGAACCCTACCTCATCCAAAGCGGGCTCATTCAGCGCACGCCTCAAGGCCGAGTCATCACCGAAAGCGGCTTGCGAGCCATCGGCCTGACGCCCTCGTGATCGGCGCAGGTCTTAGTTCGGAAAACTCTCCAGCACCTTCGATATCGCCACGACTCGCTTCGAATCCGTCGCAAACCCATTGACCGTGCTACTCTTAGCCCATCCCTGCCAAGCCAAGCTTTTCGTAGTCGCATCGAAAACATCGATAATCAGGTACACTCCCTGATCGCTAGGCAATCGCGAGCCCTCGCTCGCATCATAGATGTCCAGATCCGTCGGCCTGTAAATGCTCCTCGGATAGTCGGCATCCGTATTACCCAATCGGTTCGGAGGTAAAACCGACATGGCAAGAAGCCCCTCTGGCTCTGCATCCAAATAGCCGATCACCTCTTCGATCGAACGAAACGTCGCCCGAATCCCCACGAAAAAATCAGCCGGGCCATCGATCGCGCGATGATAGCCCTTGCCTTCCAATATCGAAGTTAGCGCCAGCAGGCTGCTATCATCATTCCCCAATACCATTCGCGCTTTCTCGTCGTACTCGGGATGCGGAATCGGCAACAGGTCGAAACTCTCGTACATCGCCAAATCGATCTGCGGATCGTAGTCATGGGACACATTCACCGATGCGCATCCGCACAAAAACAGGCTAACGAGCAGAAGGGGTAGCAAGTGCTTCATCAATCTTCGGGTTTGATGAATGAGTGAATCGGCTAACGGCTTTGCTGGCAGACTCCTAATCACCTAAATCTGCCTACGAGCCAAAGGCCCGACCTAGTTTGGGAACGTACTCAGAATTTCGTGAATTGCCTTGGCTCGTTTCTCATCGGTATTGAAATGCTTACTTGATAACGACTTGGCCCATCCGTGCCAAACTACCTTTCGCGTCGAGCTATCGAATACTTCGACGATGATAAACGAGTACCACGAGTACTTCCGACTTGTTTTCCCCAATTCTGACCCAGAACCAGTTTTTGAGTATCCTGGCAGGCTAGGCGGGGTGGCAATATCCCAACCACGCATCACCAGCAAATCGTCTTCGCTCGAGACGGGAGCGTCCGCTATGATTTTCTGTTTCAGCCATGCCTTGCGTACCCGAATGAAAAAATCCACATCCTCCCCTGTCTCCAGCGAAAACCCTTTCTGCTGCACAACCTTTGCAGCCTCCTTCAGGGCAAAGTTGTCCTCGCCGAGGATCCGAAAGGCGTTTTCATCAAATTCATCATGAGGGCTCGGCAGCAGGGCGAACGTCTGGTAGGACATCAGGTCCACTTCCGGACTAAAATCATGCTCCACATACACGGTTTTGCAGGATGCCAACAAAAGGCAGAAAGCAACTAGGGTAACAACGGGGCACTTCATATAAGTAAAAAGACATACCACTTACCTGCGGTCAATACTTACAACCCGCCACGAAACAGCACAAGTCACGCCTACCCCCTCCATCACCTTCAGAAATAGAAAGACCAATTCCGCCTACGAAAAGCGGGCCGCTAAAGCCCTAGCAAAACAAGCGAAAGAAACGACTCGCGCAACGCCGTCTCAAAACGCCCAATCGCTTCGACAACACTCTCCGTCTGAATTGAGCGCAGCTGATGCGAATGGCCTCGTGCTGCAATCACCACGGCCGACTTCGGCGCAAACGACGTCCCCTGGACTAAAGAACGAGAATCCGCGCCTTTAGACAAGGGATCGAAGCGGTTTTCGCCCTCAATTTGGAAACGGGCTGAGAATCTCTTCAATCGCTTTCGCTCGCTTCGCATTCGTATTAAAAGCCGCCGCAGAGTTCGACTTCGCCCACCCCTGCCAAACGAGCTTCTGGGTCGCTGCATCGAACATATCGACGTATAGAAAGAGATCTGTCGTCTGATTCGGGTGGACCACGTCTAGGTCTTTCTGATCCATTTTCGTATACCCAGGTAGACGAGGTGGTTCCGCAATGTCCCAAGCATGCATCACGAGGAAATCGCCATCGCTAGCCAAGGAAGCTTCCGCTAAGCCTTTCCTCTCCACCGCATTGACACGAACGCCAAGGAAGAAATCCACCTCCCCACCCGACTCTTCCATAAACCCTTTTTGCTGCAGGACACTCGAAGCCACCGCCAAGGCGAAGTCGTTTTTCCCAAGGACGTTGATGGCGAGCCGATCAAACTCCGGATGAGGGTTCGGCAGTACGCCAAACGTCCGGTAGGCCACCAAATCAATTTCGGGATTAAACTCATGATCCACCGACACGCTGGCGCAGGATGCCAACAGGAAACAGAAAGAGACGAGGGTAACAACGGGGCACTTCATATAGGCATAAAAACGTATCCTCATAATAGCGTCAATACCTATACGTCGACCCCGAACGACAAAAGCAACGCTTGTCCCTTTCGTCACCATTGGAAATAGAAAAGCCCGCTCCCACAAATGGGGAACGGGCCTCTAAATTCATCTCTGCGCGGGAGAAATACTAGTCGGACAGCGCCGCCTTGATCCGGTCCATCGCTTCCAGCACCTTCTGGCGCGAGTTGAACGCGCTGATGCGGATGTGTCCTTCGCCGCAGGTGCCGAAGCCCGCCCCTGGAGTGCAAACCACGCCTGCCTTGTTGAGCAGCAGATCGAAGAACTCCCAGCTTGGTCGCTTGGCGTTGATCCATACGTAGGGAGAATTGTCGCCGCCCACGCAATCGAAGCCCAACTCGGTCATGGCCTTCACCACGATCTTGGCGTTTTCCAGATAAAAATCGGTCAAGGCTTTGACTTCCGCCTTTCCTTCTTCGGAGAAGGTCGCTTCGGCCGCCCTTTGCACCGGATAAGATACCCCGTTGAACTTGGTGCAGTGGCGACGATTCCAAAGGGCGTGCACACTGTGTTCGTTGCCCTCCGCATCCTTAGCCTTGAGGTTCTTCGGGATCACCGTGTAGGCGCAGCGCGTTCCGGTGAATCCAGCATTCTTGGAGAAGCTGCGAAACTCGATCGCAACCTCGCGCGCCCCCTCGATCTCATAGATGCTTTGCGGCAAAGACTCATCGCGGATGAACGCAACGTAAGCTGCGTCGAAGAGAATCAGAGCTCCGCAATCCTTGGCGTAGTCCACCCAGGCCTTTAGCTGCTCCTTGGTCGCTGTGGCCCCGGTAGGATTGTTCGGAAAACAGAGATAGATCAGATCCACCTTCTCCTCCGGCAACGCGGGGACGTATCCATTTTCTGGAGTGGACTCCAGATAAACGAATCCCTCGTAGCGGCCGCCTACGTTCTTTCCGGTGCGACCTGCCATCACGTTCGTGTCGACATAAACTGGATACACAGGATCCGGCACTGCGATCTTGATATCGTCGCCGAAGATTTCCTGAATGTTTCCGCTGTCGCACTTGGCCCCGTCGCTGAGGAAAACCTCGTCCGCCGCGATGTCCGCGCCGCGGGCTTGGAAATCGTTCTTAGCGATAGCCTCGCGAATGAAGGGGTAGCCCTGCTCCGGCCCATAGCCGTGGAAGCCTTCGCGGGTGCCCATATCGTCGATCGCCGCGTGAAACGCCTTTTGGCAGGCTTGCGGGAGAGGTTCGGTCACGTCGCCAATGCCGAGACGAATGATGGGCTTTTCGGGATTCGCCTGCTGGTAAGCGGACACGCGCTTGGCGATGTCGGAGAAAAGATAGGATGCCTTGAGCTTCTTGTAGTTTTCGTTGATGCGGATCATGATAAAAAAGTTGCCCTCGCATCACATGGATGTTGCCGGGCGAGTCAATGAAGTTAGCCCCCGAGCCTGGCGTCCCGCGGCCCTCAGCATGCAAGCGCCGGCTCCGCCCATTCACTTCAGCACGTCGTGACGCTCTAGCGGCAGGTCGATGTCTTCGTCCTCTCTCGCGACGTAGTGGCTGCCCTTGCTCTCCGAATTCAAGGTCGCCGCGTGCACCACCAATTGAGCGGCGCAAACGGCATTTCTCAGCTCGATCAGCGACCGGGTCAGCCGGTTTCCCGCGTAGAAGCTGTCGATTTCCTCGTAGAGCTGGCTGAGGATTCGCCGAGCCCGCATCAGGCGTCGCGGCGACCGCACCAACCCGACGTAGTTCCACATGGTGCTCTTGATCAGCCGCATGTCCTGACGGATCAGCACTTCATCCGCAGTCTTTTCAGGGCTGATCCATTCGCGCACTTCCGGGAGATGGAAACTCTCGTTCGCGATCGCCTCCGAATCAGCCAAGGCAGTCAGCTTCGCTGAAACCAGGCACTCCAGCAGCGAGGTGCTCGCGAGTCGGTTCGCTCCATGCAAGCCGGTGCAAGCGGTCTCTCCGATCGCATTGAGATGCTGAACCGAGGACCGTCCATTCAAGTCCGTGTAGACTCCGCCACAGGTGTAGTGCGCGGCAGGGGCGACGGGAATCGGCTCGCGAGAAATATCCACGCCACAAGCAAGCGCCCGCTCATAGATGGAAGGAAAACGATCCTTGATGAAATGGGGCGACTTGCTGGATAAGTCGATGTAGACGCACGGCTCGCCAGAGGAGATCAACTCGCGGTGGATCGCTCTGGCCACGATATCGCGCGGCGCCAGCGAGCCCATCGGGTGCTGCGTATCCATGAACGCCTTACCTTCACTGTTAATCAAGACGCCACCCTCGCCACGCACCGCTTCCGAAACAAGAAACAGCTGGCAGTTCTTCTTAAGGAAAACCGTAGGATGAAACTGGATATACTCCAGATCGATCACGCGAGCGCCGACGCGTTTGGCCATGGCGATACCGTGCCCCACCACTCCCGGTTGATTGGTCGTATTCTGAAAGATCTGCCCCAGACCGCCGGTCGCCAAAACCGTTTTCTTCGCTCGGATCGCTTTGATCTCGCCCTGCACGGAATCCAGAACGTAGGCGCCGATACAGGTGATCGGTTTGTATTTGTCCAGAGGATACACTGAATTGTGAGAAAGCGTGAGCAGGTCGATCGCCACGTGGTTCTCCAGGATGCTCACGCCATCCAGTGTTCGCACGTAGTCGTGAAATCGCCCTAGGATAGCCCGCCCCGTGATGTCCTTGGAAAAGATGATGCGCTTGTCGCTGTGGCCACCTTCACGAGTGCGCAAGAGCTCTCCGTCGTCGCTTCGATCGAACGGCACCTTCAGCTGATCCACGAGCAGCGATTGCACCGCTGATTGCCCCTCGCGCACCAAGCTCGATACCGCGGCCGGGTTTGCCGTGTCGCCTGACGCCACCATGATATCCCGTTCCAGCTGCTCCGGATGATAGGAGGTATCGAAAATGATGCCGCCCTGGGCCCATTTGCTATTGGCTCCAGTGGTCAGTTCATCGGCGCAGATCAAGGTGACCGAGAGCCCCTGGGAGCGAGCGTAGTGAGCATAGGAACAGCCCGCAAGCCCAGCTCCGATGACGAGACAGTCCGTTTGTATGGTATCCACAGTATCTAAAGTCGGAAGGGAAACCCTGTCAGTACGACGAGGCGTCCCGGTTCTTCAATCCGCCTTTCTCCTCCATCTAGCAGCCCTTGGGCTGGTGCGGGGCGCCCTCCGCGATCTCGAACATGCGATCGATGGATCGCAAAGCCTTCAATCTCAGTTCCTCGTCGAGGGTGACGATCTGCTCGGGACGCGGCGCTACCAAGACATCGCGAATCTTCTCCAGCGAGTTCAGCTTCATGTACGGACAAAGCTTGCAGCCGGAAATGAAACGCTTCTCCGGAGCCTCCACCTCGATGCGCTCCACCAATCCGCATTCGGTCAGCATCATGAAATAGGGAGCTTCGGTCGATTTCACATACTGCATCATTCCGCCCGTGCTTCCGACATAGTCGCTCTTGCTAGTGATGTCCAAGGTGCACTCCGGGTGCGACACCACCTTGAGGCCGGGAAACTTGCCACGCGCTTCCGAAATGATCGCCGGGTCGAACTCGTCGTGCACGATGCAGGTGCCGTCGGAGGATATGATCTCCTTGTCGATACCGAGCTTCCTCATCTCGGTACGAATGTTCTCCGCCATCAGACGATCCGGCACGAACAGAATGCGCTGCTGGGGCAAGGACGCCACGATCTTGTAGACGTTGCTGGAGGTCACGCAGACATCGCACTCCGCCTTCACCTCAGCTGTGCTGTTGATGTAGCAAACCACCGCCGCGTCAGGATACTGCTTTTTCAGCTCCCGCAGCTGCTCGCCAGTCAGGGAATCCGCCAACGAGCACCCCGAACCGCGATCCGGCACCACGACTTCCGCTTGAGGCGATAGGATCTTGGCCGTCTCCGCCATGAAAACCACTCCGGAAAAGACGATTCGCTCCGCAGCGGCCTCCTTGGCCTTCAAGCTCAGCATGTAGGAATCGCCAGCGAAGTCGGCCACGCCATAGATGATCTCAGGCTCGACATAGGAGTGGGCGAGAATGACCGCACCCTTCTCTCTTTTCAAATCGTTGATTTCCAGCGTCAACGGGGCGATTTCACGACAGGCTTCGATGTTCCAAGATCGGCTCGCTTCGCACTCCACGTGCATCAGCTTGGTGAGCAAGCGGTTCGCTTCCGCTTCGATCTGGTCATCTGAATAGTTTCTGGGCTCTGCGGCACTTACCATTTTTCGGCAATCTGTTGAGAGTAAAAACGGAAAAGCATGTCGCCTTCCTGCGTGAAAGCAACGCATTTGCTTACGAGGGAGCTCGCCAATTCCCAAAACGAGGAAACGCCAATGACCAGCCCCTTTAAACCTACCGACAGTGACGAGCGGACTCGGTTTCCCGGAAAGAGTGGCCGACGCAGCCCGCTTCTTCGTCCCTCGCGCAGCCGAGTCTCGCGAAACGCGCCTCTCCTCCTTGCACGTGCGAACTGCCGAACGTGGTGCCCAGGGAGGGACTGGGTTGCTCCTTCACGTCGCAAGTCCTGCGGACCGGCTCACGCCGCCCCTTCTGCGCTCGCC